>JASLHB010000021.1 GCA_030149965.1 Wohlfahrtiimonas sp.
CTCATTTCAGTAAAATAAAAACCAACCCGGAAACCGAACCAATTTCTCATCAACTAAAACCACCAAAACCTTTGAAAGAACTCTAAACTCACTGCGTTTTCTGCAGCGCCTCGTTCAGAAGAGGTGCTCATTATAGACAAAATCAGAACACTGTCAACACCACCTGCTGTTCAAGTTTTGAGCAACCATCAAAAACCACGAAAAACAGACAACAAAACTAAACAAAAACAGTAATATACATAACTAATCTTTTTTGAAATAAATTCAAAAAAGGCAAAAATAATTGGAATTAACTAGAGACAACAGCCAATATCACCCAAAAATAGCCTTTTCATCGCTAAACAAACATACAACTATTCACCATATATATGCTATTTCTTAATATAGAAGTTAAACACACTATGTAATATATCGACAAAAAAGACACCTTACTAAACAAAAAGCCCTGCTTTCGCAGGGCTTCTAAATATCACTTAATAATGTAGATATTACAAAGCTTGGATTTTCACCAACTGCTGATTCAACTCAGCCAATGTATTTTCCATATCAGCTAACTTCTCACGCTCTTTAGCAACAACCGCTTCTGGCGCTTTAGCAATGAATCCTTCGTTAGATAACTTCCCTGCCAATTGCTGAATACTTGGTGCTAATTTAGCAATCTCACGATTCAAACGCGTTAACTCTTGTTCTTTATCGATCAAACCTGCCAATGGAATCATCAAGCGCATTTTACCCACAACTGCAACCGCTGATTCTGGCGCATCACCATTACAAGCCACCAATGATTCTAAACGCCCCATTTTCAATAAGAATAATTCATTTTCAGAAATACGACGCTGATCTTCTTCAGATGCATTTTCATATAACACAGGTAAAGGCTTACCTGGTGCGATATTCATTTCTGCACGAATACGACGAACTTCCAACAATACAGATTGCAACCAAGCAATATCAGTTTCCAATGCTTCATTACGCGCATACATTGATGGATATTCTGCAACGATCAAGCCTTCAGTTTGTTTAAATTGAGGTGCAATCACAACCAATTGCTGCCAAATCTCTTCTGTAATATAAGGCATGAACGGATGTAACATTTTCAAAATCGCATCCAACGTAAACATTAATGTATGACGCGTTGCTGCTTTTGCTTCATCACTGAAATCACCATTCAAAATTGGCTTAGTCAATTCTAAGTACCAATCACAGAACTCATTCCAAATGAAGTCATACAATGTTTGTGTTGCCAAATCGAAACGATATTGTTCAATATGACGCTCAACTTCTTTATTCACATAAGTTAAACGAGATAAAATCCAATGATCGATGTGTGAACGTGCAGATGGATTATCCGCAATCAATTTATCTTCTGCATTCATGAATACGAAACGCGCAGCATTCCAAATTTTATTGCAGAAGTTTGAGTAACCTTCAACACGACCAACATCAAAGATCACATCACGGCCATTTGTTGCTTGCGCTGTAAATGTGAAACGCAATGCATCTGTACCATAAGCTTTAATACCATCAGGGAAATTCTTACGCGTTGATGCTTCAATGCGCGCTGCCATTTGTGGCTGCATTAAACCTGAAGTACGTTTTGTCACTAGGCTTTCTAGATCAATACCATCAATCAAATCGATTGGATCTAAAACGTTACCTTTAGATTTACTCATTTTTTGACCATCTTGGTCACGCACTAAACCATGGATATAAACTTCATGGAAAGGAATTTCCTGCATGAAATGTTTACCCATCATAATCATACGCGCAACCCAGAAGAAAATAATGTCAAAACCTGTCACCAATACTGATGTTGGGTAGAAAGTTTTCAATTCTTCTGAATTTTCAGGCCAACCCAAAGTTGTGAATGGCCACAATGCTGATGAATACCAAGTATCCAACACATCTTCATCTTGTCTTAATGGACGATCATCCAAGTTGTACTTAGTGCGCGCTTCAGCTTCATCATGTGCGACATAAATATTACCTTCTTCATCGTACCAAGCAGGAATTTGATGTCCCCACCATAATTGACGAGAAATACACCAATCCTGAATGTTGTTCATCCATTCGAAATACGTTTTTTCCCAGTTTTCAGGTACAAATTTAATTTCGCCTGATTTAACTGCTTCGATCGCAGGTTTTGCCATTGTTTTAGCATCAACATACCATTGATCTGTTAAGTATGGTTCGATCACTTGACCTGTACGATCGCCACGTGGAATTTTCAATGTATGTGGTTCGATTTTTTCCAATAAACCAGCCGCTTCAAAATCCGCAACGATTTGTTTACGTGCATCAAAACGATCCATCCCACGATAAGCTTCAGGCACTTCATCGTTAATTTGTGCATCATCCGTTAGGATATTGATCATTGGCAAGTTATGACGTTTACCCATTTCATAGTCATTGAAATCATGAGCAGGCGTAATCTTCACACAACCTGTACCAAATTCTTGATCCACATAATCATCTGCGATGATTGGGATTTGACGACCTGTTAATGGCAAGTCAATCATTTTACCGATCAAATGCGTATAACGTTCATCATTAGGATTTACGGCAACCGCAGTATCACCCAACATTGTTTCAGGGCGAGTTGTCGCAACGATCATGATTTCATCAGAACCAGCGATTGGATAACGCAAATGCCACAATGAGCCTTGCTCTTCCAATGATTCAACTTCAATATCAGAAACCGCAGTTTTTAATTTAGGATCCCAGTTAACCAAACGTTTACCACGATAGATTAAACCTTGATCATATAAATCTACGAATGTCTTTTTAACTGCTTCAGATAGACCTTCATCCATCGTAAAGCGTTCACGTGACCAATCCGCACTTGCGCCCATGCGGCGAAGTTGTTGCATAATTGCGCCACCAGATTGTTCTTTCCATTCCCAGATTTTTTCAACAAACTTATTTCGCCCTAAATCATGGCGCGTTAAACCTTTTTGGTTCAACTGGCGCTCAACAACCATTTGAGTTGCGATACCTGCATGATCCGTTCCCGGTTGCCATAAAGTATTATCACCTTTCATTCGATGATAACGGATCAATACATCCATGATCGTATCTTGGAAAGCATGTCCCATATGCAAAGTACCAGTGACGTTTGGCGGTGGGATGACTATACAATAAGCAGGCTTTGTGACATCACCCGATGCTTTAAAAAAATCGTTAGATTCCCAAAAACCGTACCACTTTGATTCAATTGCACTTGGCTGATATGTCTTTTCCATAATATCCCGATAAAACCGTAGTTAAAAACACTAAAAGTTATCATTCTAGCACTTACTTTAAAACAAACACAATGATCTTATTACCTTTGAGAAAATCAAACTGATATCATTATTTTTAATGATTTTCCCATAAAAAAACCCACAATTTTATGAACTGCGGGTTTTGACAATATTGCAGACAATAATGTTATTTAGTTAAAATCTCTTGGATTTTTTGAGCAACGCCCATTCCCCATTGTTGGCCAATAACCATAGATTCTTGCATAATTGCTGGTTGTTTTTCTACTAATTTCTTACCTGCTGGTGATTGATAGAATTCTAAGAATGCTTTCACATCTTCTTCAGCAAATTGTTTTTGGTAAACAGGTACCAATAATTCTACTAATTGATCAACATTAAACTCTTTTTTTACTTCTGAAATTTGAGCATCAGTCGCACCAGCTGCTTTTAACTGTGCTAACAATTGATCAAAAACCATCGTGCCCATTTCTGCTGCACCAGTTTCAACGATTAATTGCTTAATGCTTTGCTCTGAAGCTGTTTGTGCAAATGCTGCTGAAGAGAAGATTAAAGATGAACCTAAACAAACGGATAATAATAATTTTTTCACGATGTTTTCCTTAATAAAATAGTGCCAAAAGGCAAAATCAGTATATCAACAATATCGTATAAATTTGTAAAGGAAACTATCGGTTATCTATTTTTTCAGGGTATAAATCATGATTCAATAAACGCGTTTCAGCAAACTCAGCCCAGCGGCTATTTGGCATGCCATAATTCACATAAGGATCAATAGAAATTCCACCACGCGGAGTGAATTTACCCCAAATCTCCATATATCTTGGTTGCAATAATTCAACCAAATCTCTCAGCATTTTATTCACGCAATCTTCATGAAAACTTCCTTCATTACGGAAGCTGAATAAATACAATTTTAATGATTTACTTTCTACCATTTTTTGATCAGGAATATAGCTGATATAAATCGTAGCGAAATCAGGCTGCCCTGTCATTGGGCAAAGCGCTGTAAATTCAGGACAATTGAATTTCACAAATGTATTGCTAGTTGGATGTGCATTATCAAATGCTTCCAAAACAGCAGGATTATAGCGATCAGAATATTCTGTTTTCTGATTACCAAGCAAAGTTAAACCTTCAGTATTTGACATAAAAACTCCTTAGTTTTTTTGTGTGGGAGGATTACGAACCACAATGGAACCGCGATATGCTAATGAATCATGGCATTAAAAGCAAAATAATTGGTGTTGTGACAGCTGATAACAATGTCGATAACACAATACCAGATGCAACTGCATCTTCGATTTCCTCAAATTTCAGCGCCATTAAATAAACGTTCATTCCTGCTGCCAATGAACCTAAAATCACGATTGCTTTGGTTTCAAAAGCTGGCAACCCTAAAGCCAATGCACACAACCAAATCACTAATGGATGTAATACCAATTTAAAGAACACTAAAAACATACTAATTTTCAAACTTGAACCAATGCGATATTCTGCTAATCCCATCCCAAGTACTAATAATGATAAGGGCGCAACCATATCTGAAAACATTGAAATTGTTTTACCTGCAAACTGAGGAATTGGCAAACGAACAAAACTTGCCAATAAACCCAACATGATCCCAATCACAACAGGATTTTTTAAGACGCCTTGCAAAGTCGCCGCCATTCCGCTCATAGAAAATGAACCATGATCGGCCCACTCAATTGAAAATGAAACCAAGCTCCACAGCAACAATGCATTAAACGAAATGATCATAGCGGAAACAGCAATTGCATCATCGCCCATAAATAACATTAAAATAGGAATGCCAATCATCACATTATTGGCAAAAATTGTTCCAACACCAAAAACCGACCCTGCTCTTGAAGTTAACTTCAAAGCTTTTTTAGAAAAGAAAAGCGCTATAAAAAACAAAATAAAAGAACCACCAAAATATGCCAGTATTAATTTGGGATCAACATCTTGCTGAGTATGGAATTTACTCATCACACCAAATAGCATAATCGGAATAGCTAGATTAAATAAAAACCTTGTTAATCCTTTCGTAAAATCTTTTGGCCATTTTCTAAAGCGCACCAAATAATATCCTAAGCCGATTAAGATAAAAAATGGTAAGAGCGCATAAATTTGTTGAAGAAAGGCATAAACAAAAGAGGTCATAATAAAAACTCTGAGCTAGAAGCGGTTCATCTAATGTAGCAAAGAATGATCGAAATTAACGAGAGTTTATAACTTGCTTGATGATTAAGAGATGAATCGAAATACATCAAATAAAAAAGCACTCGACAGAGTGCTTTTTATGAAGGCCATTATGAGCAAAACCAAATAAACTAAATAGGCTTTTTCAAGCTCAAAGTCCAACCAATCACAAGTCCAATCAAAGCGGGCGTGATCCAGCCCATATTGATATCCGAAAAAGGTAAAACATCATCCACAGATGATGTGATGCTCAATACGATTGGATTTGTACTGATCACATCTCCAGTTGCTTTCAAGCCTTCGATGATCGCAGCACTCAACGTAAAAATAGTTGTGCATTGATACACAATTCGTTTATGTTGAAACAATGGTGATAATAACGCAAGCAAAATCAATGTAATCGCCAATGGATATAAGAACATCAAAACAGGCACAGAGATTTGAATGATAGATGTTAAACCAACATTGGCCACTAATAATCCAGCAATACTGAATCCATGCACAAAGTTACGATAAGAGATTTGAGGAAAAAGTTCATTAAACATATCTGAACATGCTGTGATTAAGCCAATCGCCGTTTTTAAACAAGCAATTGTTACAATCACTGCCAACAAAATTGAACCCAAATAACCAAAATAATGTTGAGCAACTTGTGCCAATGCAATACCGCCATTAGCAGATAATGGAAACTCATTTAAGCTTGTTGCACCAATATATGCCAAACAACCATAAATTAATGCCATTAAAATAACACTCACAAAACCTGATTTCATTGTATCTTTTGCAATATCTGTAGGATTTGTTACACCAAATCGCTTAATTGCACTCACAACAATAATGCCAAATGCTAAAGAAGCCAATGCATCCATCGTATTGTAGCCTTCTGTGAATCCTTTAAAGAAAGGATTCTGCTGATAACTCGCTTGCACAGGCAATGTTTCAATAGATCCCATCGGTTTAACAAAAGCACTCACAATTAAAAATGCTAAAAATACTAAAAACAATGGATTCAATACTTTGCCAATCCAAACCATAATATTCGTTGGATTCAAAGATAATAACCAGCTTAGAAAGAAGAACACCAATGAGAATACAAATAATCCTGCGCCCAACATATCTGCGCTTAAAAATGGTGTAAAACCAATTTCAAAAGAAACTGTTGCTGTTCTTGGTAAAGCGAAAAATGGCCCAATCGTTAAATAAAGCGCCATCGTAAAGAATAAGCCATATTTTTGAGAAACTCGGCTGGATAAATCATACAAACCATTGCTTTTAGAAAACCCTATCGCAAGAACGCCTAAAAATGGTAATCCAACGCCTGTTAAAATAAAGCCGAGTGTTGCAACATAAGTAGAAGCACCTGCCTCTTGCCCCATGTGGATTGGGAAAATCAAATTACCTGCGCCAAAAAACAGGCCAAATAACATCGAACCGATGGTTAAATATGCGGAAAAAGAGAGTTTATTTTTCATATATGTGATTGATCTGTGATTACATTGTGTTCATAAAATAACGGGCTGAAATCCTATCATAATTATATAAAGCTACTCATTATTTCTTTACGGAACATAAAAAACACAGCACCCAATAAACATAGCCCAGCCCAGATATAATCTAATCTGAAAGGCTCTTTGAGTATAAATAAAGAAAATGGAATAAATATCGATAAACTCAAAACTTCCTGAATAATTTTCAACTGCCCCGCTGTCGCAACTTCATAACCTATTCTATTAGCAGGCACTTGCAGTAAATATTCAAAAAGTGCAACTCCCCAACTAACTAAAGCGGCAATCACCCAAGCACGAGAATGCATATATTTTAAATGCCCATACCAAGCAAATGTCATAAACACATTGCTCAAGGTTAATAAGCCAATGGTGATAAATAGTGGATGAATATTCATTACGATATCCTTTGATGATCGCTTGTCAATCAAACTAATTTAACAAAATTCTGTTCAAATTTTACATTTGATCTGCTAGAAAATTTTTCTGTTATCATTTCAAAACATATTAACGATTCAGGAGAACATGATGTCAGAAGCCATTACCATTCAATCTCTTTGGAATACCAAATTCCCAACACAATCAGAAGAACAATCTTTGAGTGACATTGTTAGCAGTGCAAAATATTTGGTGATTTATTTTTACCCAAAAGATAGCACGCCAGGCTGCACGAATGAAGCAAAAGCATTCCAAGAACATTTGGCAACATTACAATCTTTAGATGCTGCAGTTGTTGGCGTTTCTCGTGATTCAGTTGGATCACATCAAAAATTTGCAGACAAATATAATCTTGAATTTCCATTACTTTCAGATAAAGAGAGCCAAGCCTGCAATGCTTTTGGCGTAATCAAAGAAAAAAACATGTTTGGTAAACTAGGCTTTGGCATCGAACGCAGTACATTTTTATTAGATACTCAGGGAAATTTGCTCAAAGAATGGCGCAAAGTGAAAGTTGCAGAACATGTAGAAGCAGTGATAGAAGCGATTAAATCATTATAATTTTTTCTATACAGAATAAAAAAACCTAGCCAATGCTAGGTTTTTTATTTGAAATTTTTCTCATAAGTATTATCATTGACGATTAATCATCTACAAATGTAGTCATTTAATTCTAAGGTTAATGAATGTCGCACATTAAAATAACGAAAACAGAATGGGAAGTGATGCGTATTTTATGGTCACAAGGTGAATGCTATAGCAATGAAGCAAGCGCTTTGTTGTCTGAAAAATTTGAATGGAAGCCTTCTACGGTGAAAACATTGCTAGCCCGTTTAGTGAATAAAGGCTATGTCGGTAAACATGCCGAAGGCAATCGTTATCGTTACTTCCCCACTATTTCAGAAAAAGAGTCATTACAGCAATCTCGCGCTGAATTGGCTCACCACATTTGCTCAACAAAAATGGGCAAATATATTGCTGCGCTGTTAGAAGAAAACCCTCTATCACACAGCGATATCGCTTTAATCTCACAATCTTTAGAGAAAAAAGCAATGGTTGCATTGGATAAAGTTCCGTGTAACTGCATTAAAGGTCAATGTACTTGCATTGATAATTGTTGTCCCCAAAGCATTCAAAGGAAAAATAGTATGAAAAAAGTAACATTTTCTGTACCAGAAATTAGTTGCGGACATTGCACTTCTTCTATCGAAAAAGGATTAAGCGCAGTTGCAGGCGTTCACTCTGTTTCATCAGACATCGCAGCAAAAACAACAATAATTGAATTTGATGATTCTGTATCGATTGATCAATTAATCGAAGAATTCGATAACATTGGTTTTGATGCAAAGGAAATATAATATGAACTCAAATGAAACAACTTGCCAAGAAACATTTGCCATCACTGGCATGACTTGTACAAACTGCTCTGCTCGCATTGAGAAAATCTTAAATAAAAAAGATGGCATCAATAATGCATACGTGAATTTTGCAACGGAAAAAGCAGTTGTTTCATTTGATCCAAATTTAATCACATCAGAAACAATTGAAAGTTTCATTGTAAAAGCTGGTTATGGTGCAATTCTAGATCTTGCTGAAAACCAAGAATCTTTAGAAAAAGTTCAAATCAAAGAGCTTAAAAAATTAAAAATAGAACTTTTCATCAGCGCATTATTATCTCTACCAATGGTGATTGGCATGTTTGCCATGATGCTCAAAAGCGAAGCTGTTTGGGTTTACTTTGTTCACTTACCTTGGGTGCAATTATTATTAACAACGCCTGTTCAATTTTATATTGGTGCGCGTTTTTATAAAGGCACTTATCTATCTTTGAAAAATGGCTCCGCAACGATGGACGTTCTCGTTGCACTCGGAACAACAAGTGCTTATTTATTAAGTATCTACAATGGCTTCTTCAGTAATCCTCAAGGGCATTTGTACTTTGAAGCAAGCGCTGTGATCATTACATTAATTCTCTTAGGTAAATACTTAGAGCATTTAGCAAAATCCCGTACTAATAGCGCATTGAAGCAATTACTAGATCTTCAACCTAAAACAGCTTTAGTATTAAATGAAAACAATCAGCCGAAAGAAATTCCTGTAGAAGCAGTGAAAATTGGCGATTTAATTTTAATTCAACCTGGTCGCACAATTCCTGCGGATGCTGAAGTGATTACAGGTTATACAGCCATCGATGAAAGTATGTTAACTGGCGAAAGCTTACCTGTTGAAAAAAATATTGGTGATGTGATTTACAGCGGCACAATGAACAGCACAGGCACATTAACAGCAAAAGTGTTAAAAGCCAGCAATGACAGTACATTATCTAAAATTATTAAAATGGTGGAAGATGCACAAGGCAGCCGAGCACCTATTCAAAAACTAGCAGATACAATTTCAGCAATCTTTGTACCAACAGTGATTAGTATTGCAATTTTGACATGGTTAATTTCTTGGTACATTACAAAAGATTCAAGCACAGCTATCATTCATGCTGTTTCAGTATTAGTGATTGCTTGCCCATGTGCATTGGGTTTAGCAACGCCGACGGCAATTATGGTAGGCACAGGATTAGGTGCTCATCATGGTATTTTAATTAAGAATGGTGAAGCATTAGAAATAGCTTCCACCATCAATGCTGTAATCGTGGATAAAACAGGCACATTAACAGAAGGCAAACCTGTTGTGACTGATTTCCAAGCCTTTACAAATGATGATCAAAATATCTTAACCATTTTGGCATCACTCGAAACATTCTCAGAACATCCTTTAGCAAAAGCAATTGTGAACTATGCGAATGAAAAAGAGATCCAACCAAAAACAATTAATCAATTCATTTCCCATACAGGATTTGGCATTTCTGGTGATTTGAATGGCAAAACATATTATGTAGGTGCAAGGCGTTTCATGGATCAACAAAACATCAATATTGATGTGCATCTTGAGATGATTCAACAACTAGAAAGTACAGGAAAAACTGTAATGTTGCTGGGTTCTAATCAACAATTACTTGGCTTAATAGCCGTAGCAGATCAAGTGAAACCAACCACAGCAGAAGCAATCCAGCGATTACAAGCGAAAGGCATTGATGTTTATATGATGACAGGCGATAACAAACGCACTGCCTTATATATTGGCTCACAAGTTCACTTGAATGAATCACATATTTTTGCCGAAGTGTTGCCAGAAGATAAAGCAAATTATGTGAAAGAGTTACAAAGCAAAGGTTTAAAAGTTGCCATGATTGGTGATGGCATGAATGATGCGCCAGCATTAGCACAAGCGGATATCGGTATCGCAATGGGTACAGGCACAGACATCGCAATGGAAAGTGCTGATATTACAATTATGAATGGTGACTTAATCAATGTGGATCGCACATTACAATTATCTAAAGCAACCATGAAGAAAATCCGTCAAAATCTATTTTGGGCATTCTTATACAACACAATCGGAATTCCATTTGCAGCTTTAGGCTTATTAAATCCAATCATCGCAGGTGCTGCAATGGCATTCAGCTCAGTAAGCGTTCTCACTAATTCATTATTGTTGAATAAAAATAGGTTATAAAATAAAAAGGCTTGTCCATCGACAAGCCTTTTTAATATCAATTTATAATCAATGATTAATTAACATAGTCTTTCAGCTTAAATTCTAAAATAGTTTTTTCATTCGATAACACTAAAATTTGTCCATTATCTTTCAATGCAACTTTTGCACCTGAATCCAATAACTGCCCAATTTGTTGATCTAACTGATTCAATATTTTATCACCACAGAATTTACGTGTCATACCAACACCTTTCGCAGTCAATACATTATTCTTCAACTCACCTTGACCAAAGTAGTTATTGCACATTTGGCCTGAAATATTCATTTTCTCACCAAATGCAATATTTGGTGACATGGCATTTTTCGCTGTACGATAAGTTTTTCCATCAATAGTTGTTAATACATAATTATGATGTTGAAGGTCTTGTGCTGTTACATTGCTTAAATCTTTTGCCATTTCACTACCTTCACTGGCACATGCTGCAATTAAACATAAAGCGGCTGCGGACATTAAAATTTTTTTCATAATAACCTCTCTTGTTATCGTCTATGTGCTTCCACAACAAATGGTAACTGAATTAAACGATCTATCAAACGACTTAATTGATTCAAGTGATTTAATTCCACTGTTGCAAAAATAGTTGCGATCCCTGAATCATCATTTTTAATAGTGATATCAATGATTCTTAGTTGTTCATTGATGATTAAATTATTTACTTCTTTCAATAAATCATGATGAGGATGCGCTCGAATGATCAAATCTGATGTTGCTTTTTGATCAGCATCATAACCCCAATCCACATCAATCTCACGCGCAGGAGATTGTTCTACCATATTAATAAAGTTAGAACACGTTTTACGATGAATAACAACGCCACGATTAATCGTCACAAATCCACCAATAACTTCTGGCGGTGCAGGCTTACAACATGGTGCCATTTGCACCAATAGATTTCCAACACCTTGAACTCGAACGCCACCATCATTGCTTTTCGATTGCGTTTGTGGACGAATCATAGAATCTGGTGTAATAGCAGGTTCTGCCACATGCATATTAGGCACACGCGTCAAGAACTGGTTAATCGTTACTTCACCAGAACCTAACTGCGCATGCAATTCATTCACTGAATTACAGTTCAATTTCTTCGCTATTTTTAATAATGCATCAGGCGATAAATTTAAATTCAAACGTGAGAATTCACGATCCAATAATTGTTTACCCGCTGCAATATTTTTTTCTTGCGCTTGTTGCTTAAACCAGCCACGAATTTTCGCTCGGGTTCTATTAGATTTAACATAAGCTAAATGCGGCGATAGCCAATCTCGGCTAGGAGAAGCATTTTTCCCTGTTAAAATTTCAACTTCATCACCGTTGTTCAATACATAAGTTAATGGCACAATTCGACCATTCACTTTTGCACCACGACAACGATGACCTAAATTTGTATGAATTTGATAAGCAAAGTCTAATGGCGTTGCACCTGCTACTAATTCAATTGCTTCACGATTCGGTGTTAATACATAAACATTTTCACCAAATAAATCTTTATCTAACAATTCTTTCGATGATTCGCTATTTGTTTCTTGGTCCAATAATTGGCGCACACGATTCAACTTAGCTTGCTGACTTAATGAAGCATCGCTTTCTTTATAATGCCAATGTGCGGCAACACCAAGTTCGGCATGCTCATGCATTTTTCGTGTACGAATTTGTACTTCAATTGCTTTATTATTTGGCCCCAAAACTGCAGTATGCAAAGACTGATAACCATTGGGTTTTGGATTTGCAATATAATCATCAAACTCTTTGGGTAATGGTGGCCACGTTTCATGAACCATGCCCAATACACGATAACAATCTGATAAATTTTTCACAATCACGCGCACAGCACGAACATCTAGCAATTCCTCAAAAGATTTTCCTTTTGAAGTCATTTTTTTCCAAATGCTATAAATATGTTTTACGCGTCCAGAAATTTCAGCTTCTATATGCTCAGCTGCAACCATCATTTCTAATTCTTCAATGATTTGATGGATATAAACTTCCCTATCCAATCGCTTCTCATTCAAGTTTTGAGAAATCATTTTATAATCTTGCGGTTTTAAATAATGCAGAACTTCATCTTCCAGCTCCCATTTAAAACGGCTCAATCCTAAACGATTGGCCAATGGTGCAAAAACATCGCGTGTTTGTTCTGCAACAGCAATTTTAACTTCATCACTTTCAAATTTTAAATGACGCATTTTAACCACTTGATTGGCTAAAATAATCACTAATGTTTGAACATCTTCAACGATGGCCAACAACATTTTACGCAAAATCTCTTTGGTTTTTTCTTGTGCGCCTGATAAATCACTTGTTTCTTTCAACAAATTTAATTGACGTAAGAAGCTACGATAAGATTCAGGAACATCTGCAATTGGAATCTCCAAGACGAAAAACATTGCTGTAATGCGCAGAGGAATACCAGAAACTTGACCGAGTAAATAAGCCGTTTCCAGTGCTCGCTTAAACCGTTCATCATCTTGATATTGTATTAAAAATTGATATTCAGTTTCTGGCCAACCGCCATTACAACTTTCAAACCAATCTCGCAATTTTTTTTCGTCAACGACTCTAGACATCCGTTCCTTCTTAATCAGTTAAGGTTCGTGATAAAAGTTATCTCTTGCGTGTTTTGCTCGACTAAAGACTTCTAATATTGTTTCGCGATCTTCTTTATCCAATGCTTCTTCTACCAATGCTATTTTCTTCAAATATGCACGTAGCACTTGAAGTACAGCTTCTCTATTTTCTAAACAGATATCCGTCCACATTTCAGGGTTAGAGGTTGAAATTCGCGTAAAATCTCTAAATCCACCTGCTGCAAAACGGAAAATTTCAGCACGATCATCCAAGTTTGCCAATGTATCCACAGTGCTATAAGCCAATAGATGTGGAATGTGCGATGTTGCCGCCAATACTTGATCATGATGCACAACGCCCATTTCTTCCACAATTGATCCCACAGCTTCCCACATTTTTGTCAATGTCGTTACGGCTGTGTGATTATTATTAATGTGTGGAATGATTAGCGTTCTGCGCTTTTCAAATAACTCTGCAAATGAGTTTTCAACACCATGTTTTTCTGTACCTGCAATAGGATGAGCAGGCACAAAACGTTTCGGTAAAAATCCAACTGCTTCAGTGATTGTACGAATGACAGAACCTTTTGTTGAACCAACATCACTCACAATCGCATCTTCTTTCAGAAATGGCATCATATCTTTCATCAAGTTGCCCATCACAGTGATCGGCGTTGCCATAACTATGATGTCTGAATCTTTCACAGCCGTTTCAAGATCAGTTGTAATAATGTCAGCAACGCCCAATGCTTTAGCTTGCGCCAAAGCATCTTCGTTTCTGTCATAAGCAATAATTTGCCCTACTGCATTATTTTTCTTCAACGCGCGCGCCAAAGAACCACCAATCAAACCAATACCAATGATTGTGACAGTGTTAACAAAAAAGGGCTTACTTAATTCTATTTTCATGGTGATTACACCATTTCGATCACATCAAACTGAACTTCTGGTGATACATCTGCTTCATAATCCACAGTTGATAGACCAAAACCAAACAAGCGTGAGAAGTTTTCTTTATAGCCTTTATAATCAGTTAAAGTATCCACAGTTTCAGTTGTTACTTCATTCAAAATCAATTCGCAAGCAGTTTGTACTTCAGGCTTTAATTCCCAATCATCTAAACGGAAACGACCTTCAGCATCTACTTCACCTGTATTTCCGTACATGCAAGTTTCAAATAAACGTTGAACTTGTTCAATACAATCTTCATGTAAACCAGTTTCTTTCATTACGCGAAATGCTGCTGAAATATATAACGGCATAACAGGAATTGCCGAAGAAGCTTGTGTTACAACTGATTTCAATACAGCAACCGCTGCTGAACCTTGGTATTTAGCTTCTAACATTGAATTGATTTCACGTGAAGCGCGCTCAACATCTTCTTTAGCTTTACCTAAAGTACCATGCCAATACATTGGCCATGTGATCGCAGTACCGATATATGAATATGCAACTGTTTGAACATTAGGAGCCAAAACGCCAGCTTCATCCAAAGCTTTCATCCATAATTCCCAATCTTGCCCGCCCATTACAGTAATTGTATCTGCAACTTCTTGCTCTGTTGCCGGCTCTACAGTTGCCTCAATGATTTCATTTTTATTTGTATCCAATGAAGGCGCACGATATGTATCACCCATTGTTTTCAATGCAGAACGAACAACTTCACCTGTTTCAGGCATTTTACGAACTGGAGATGCCAATGAATACACAACACAATCCACAGTTCCCAAATCAGCTTTGATCAATTCGATCGCTTTCGCACGAACTTCATTAGAGAATGCATCACCATTGATACTTTTTGAATATAAACCTGCTTCTTTCGCATATTTATCAAATGCTGCTGAGTTGTACCAACCTGCTGTACCAGTTTTCTTTTCAGTACCTGGTTTCTCGAAAAATACACCAATTGTTGCTGCATCACTACCAAACGCAGTTTCAATGCGAGAAGCCAAACCATAACCTGTGGATGCACCAATCACTAATACACGTTTTGGGCCATTTTCTAATTTGCCTTTTGAGCGTATATATTCAATCTGTGCTTTAACGTTTTCATCACAACCTGTTGGATGCGATGTTGTACAAATAAATCCACGAATTTTTGGTTGAATAATCATAATGTTCCACGCTTTCTATAAAGTTAATAATTTTTCGTTAATGGTTAGCATCATAGCATTAAACGCTGTTTGGAATTGCTCAATGCCTTCTCTTTCTAATTTTTTAGTCACATCATCCAATGAAATACCCAATGAATCTAATTGCTCTAAAATTCCATCAACATCTGCCATATTGTCCATAATGGTCAATTTCGCAGTACCATGATCACGGAATGCATCATAAGTTGCTGGTGGCACTGTGTTCACAGTTTCAGTGCCGATCAATGCATCCATATATAAAACATCTGAATAAGCAGGATTTTTTGTCCCTGTCGATGCCCATAATAAACGTTGTGGCTTTGCGCCTTTCGCTTGAAGCTCTTTAAATCTTCTTGCGCCATAATGCTCTAAAAAGTGTTGATAAGCTTTTTGAGCATTAGCAATCGCAATTTTACCTTGTAATTCCTTACCATTTTCAACTAGCAAAGGATCAATCGCCGCATCAATGCGTGAAATAAAGAAACTTGCTACGGATGCAATATGAGCCACAGATTTACCCGCAGCCGCACGTTTTTCTAAACCAGAAATATAGCCTTCAATCACACGCAAATAACGTTTCACAGAGAAGATCAACGTTACATTAATGTTAATTCCTTCAGATATCAAATGAGATATTGCCTCAATACCTTCAATTGTTGCAGGTACTTTAATCATCGCATTTTTACGATTGATTTTATTCCACAACAATTTAGCTTCTTGAATCGTGCCCACAACATCATGCGCAAGATCAGGTGAAACTTCTAAACTCACATAACCATCTAAAGCATCCGTTGCTTGATAAACAGGCATAAATAGATCACAAGCCATCTGAATATCTTTCACTGCCAATTCAAAAAAGATGCTATTAGGAGAGTTAAGGCTTTTCTGTAATACCTTAATATCCGTATCATAAGCTGAAGAGCTGCGAATCGCTTTATCATAAATTGCAGGATTGGACGTAACGCCACGCAAATCATCTTCTTTAATTAAACGGGCCAGCTCACCATTTTCACTCAACATACTGCGTTCGATATTGTCATACCAAACACTTTGACCTAATTTATTCAATTGTTGCAACGGATTCATACAAAACCTCATTATTAGTTTTTATCTTATCCTAACGCGTCTCTATCTTTCTGCCAATGTCTAATGGTAGTTTTTTCATGCTGCCTCTTGGCAACCAAACTGGTATATTTTCAGGAATAGCAGATTTATTGGTTCGCACATTAATCAACCATGCAGGATTCAATTCAATCAAAGCCATTTCCGAAACCATGAGCATATCGGCTAAATCACGTAATTTCATTGGTTGATATAAAGTAATACCATCAACTTTACGTGGTTTTTTATGCAATAAATCTGGGAAATAACTACTACCATTTTCAGCCACTTTTTTAGCTGCTAAGAATTCAGCATAAAAATTACGGGAAGCAAAACCAAATCTAGGTCCTTCATATTCCCAAACAATTCGGCCAATATCTGGGCTGATTTCATTCTTAGCGCGAATCATACCGCCAACGCCATGATTATAGCCCGTCAATGCTAATGGCCATTCACCAACTCGACCATGTGCCTCGCTCAAATAAATAGCCGCGCCTTGTGCAGCCATGAATGGATCCATTCGCCCATCTACAACATCACGTTTCATTGGTAAATATCCACGAGCTGTTGCTGGCATAAACTGCCACATTCCAGCAGCACCAACATGAGAATAAGCTCTACCTTGGAAAGAAGATTCTACATGCGGTAAATAAGCAATTTCTGCAGGCACATTATTTTTCTTCATGATCTTTTTGAATTCAGGCATGTAATAACCACTGATTTCTAAGCCACGACGAAAGTTATTTTTCAAGCCTGTTTGATAGCGCAATCTTGTTGGTGCTTCATAAATAGCTTTTTCACCGCCTGCTTTTTTCAGCATCGCAATCCATTTTTTCTGCTCAGATGTCAAAGCTCGTCTTGTCGTATAGCTGTTAACCATTTCTGTCAAACGCTCACGCAATACATCCTCATGTGCCAACAGATAATTTCTACGATTCACATTAGGCACATCTACGATTTCATAGATCACATCTAAGTAACGATTATCATGATAAACCGCTTGATTTTCACTCCATTCGCTATAAACTTTTTCCCAAAATGAAACCATTGGCTTCATAGCTTTAGGCTCAGGGAAATTAGCTGATTGCGATGAACAGCCAGCCAATACAATGACGCTTAAAATAGTTAAGCGCTGAATCATTTTATTCATTGAGAATCTCTCTACAATTTATCTGTCATTATTTTTGATGATTGGATTGATCAACAATCGCAGATACAAAACTTTCTGCCTCAAATGGACGCAAATCCTCAATAGCTTCACCAACGCCAATGAATCGTACAGGAATTTTTAATTTATCAGCGATCGCAAAAATAATTCCGCCTTTTGCGGTACCATCTAATTTCGTGAATGTAATGCCAGATAACGGAACAATTTCATTGAACTGAGTTGCCTGATTCAAGGCATTTTGCCCAGTTGATGCATCTACAACTAACATTACTTCATGCGGCGCTGTTTCATCCACGCGTTTCATCACCCGATAAATTTTCGCCAACTCTTGCATTAAACCAGCTTGTGTATGTAAACGTCCTGCTGTATCGGCAATTAACACATCCACTTTACGAGCTTTAGCTGATTCCATTGCATCAAAAATCACAGATGCAGGATCAGAACCTTCTTTTTGTGCAACCACTGGCACATTATTGCGTTCGCCCCAAACCTTCAACTGCTCTACAGCAGCTGCACGGAATGTATCGCCTGCTGCTAACATAACGCTTTTGCCTTCCATTTGGAATTTCTTAGCCAATTTACCAATTGTGGTTGTTTTACCAACGCCATTCACGCCAACCATTAAAATTACGTATGTTTGGTGTTCATCATTATTGGCAATTAATGGCTGTTCAACAGGTTTTAAAATCTCAACCATTTCACGATTCAACAATGCCAATAATTCATCCACGTTAGATAAATTCTTACGAGAAACTTCTTCTGTAATATTCTTGATGAGTTTTTGCGTCACTTCAACGCCAACATCTGCCATTAACAAACGTGTTTCTAATTCTTCTAAAATATCATCATCAATTTGTTTTTTGCCCACAAACAAATCAGCCAAACCTGATGTAATACCATCACGGGTTTTGCCTAAGCGTTCTTTTAATCGTGCAAAAAAACCTGTTTTTGGTTTTTCTTGATGAACTTCTGTAAATTCTGGCTCTGCGATTGCTTCAACAGCTTTAATTTCTTCAATAGTTTCAGGAATAGATTCAACAACTGTTTCTTGTTGTTCTTCTTTTTCTTCCACAATAGATTCAGCAACTATTTCTACAATCTCTTCTTGTTCGATCTCTGCAATTGATTCTTTATGATCTTCTTGTAATTCAATTACAGGCTCAACAACAGCTTCTTCCAATGCAGCAGACTGCCCTACAATTTCCTCAGATATTTCAGCAGCTTGAGGAATGCTTTCTGCTTCTGCTTCTGCTTCTGCTTCTGCTTCTGCTTCTGCTTCTGCTTCTGCTTCTGTAACAGAAGTTTTCACTAAAAGCTCTTCAATGTCATCTTCTGTTTGTTTAACTTCTGCAATAATTTCAGATTCTGATTCAACAATTACTTCCTGCTGCTCTACTTTTTCTTCCACAACAGATTCAGCAACTGCCTCTAAGATTTCTTCTTTCTCAATCTCTGCGATTGTTTCTTCATGATCTGTATTTTGCTCGATCTCTGGCTTGTTTGTTTCAGCTAATGCTGCTGAATTCTCAACAATATCATCCGCAATCACAGGCTCTTCGATAATTTTCTCTACAACTTCTTCAACCTTAGGTGCTTCTTCTACTTTTTTATCTGATCTAAAAAGACGAGAAAACCATGAGCCTTTCTTTTCTGACATGCCAATAACCTTCAACCATATATAGGGGTAAATTAAATGGCAGTCATTTTATCAAAAATTTAGTATCAATGCTTAATAGAGAACTAATGCTAATTCAAAGCCTTACTTTGTTATAGAGCAGATGGAGAATAGTCCTTTATAAAATCGCTAACACTTTGATAATCGCTACTGAAAATCATGCGATCTTTTTTCTTGTTCAATTGATATTGATACATTGGATCATAATATTCTGTTAGCAAAATAGATAACCAATCCAAATGCAGATCTATTTTCCCTGTAGATAACTGCTCAACTAATGCATCTTCTAAGATTTGTTGTAAAACAGCAAATCGCCCTAATCCCAAACGCTTACGAAGTGCAAATAATCCTTGTTTAAGATAATCACAATATTTATCCCAGCCAAGTTCATCACCATAAGCATTGCGATATTTTTCCGACATTTCAATAAAATATAATTGAGAAATTCGATGTAACCGATTATCTAAAGGCTCTTCAACCACAACAATCGGTGCTTTTGACATCGCAATGTATAAAGATTCAGGCAAATGTACTTTACCAATATTGCGACTTTCATCTTCTAACAACCAAACAGGCAGATCATTTTTTTGCACGTAATTAACTGCTAAAGCATTTTCAAATGTGGCTTGCGCAGGTTGCTCTGTGATATTTTTCCCGAAAGCCGAACCATGATGATTAGCCAAACCTTCCAAATCTATCATCGCATCAAAATTCTGCAACAACTCTGTTTTTCCTGTGCCAGTATCGCCGCTCACAATCAACATTGGATGCTGATCTACATTATCTAAAACGGATAATAGATAATTTCGTAAACCTTTATAGCCCAAATGAACGCGCGGTAAATCAATTCCGATTTCTTTCAACCAACTTTGCGATAACTTAGAGCGCATTCCACCACGAGCGCAATAGATCACAGCATTTGGATGATCTGAATAAAACTGTTGCCAAGCTTCAATTTTATCAGAACGATTATTCCCAGAAACTAATTGATGTCCCAATTCAACGGCTTTATCTCGGCCTTTTTGCTTATAACAAGTACCGACAGCAACGCGCTCTTCATCAGATAAAATTGGAAAGTTGTAAGATGCTGGCAAATGCCCAGTTGAAAACTCAATAGGCGCTCTAACATCAATTAAAGGCGCGCCATTGAGGATAAGAGAATGATAATCCTCTATGTCTTGATTTGAAGTTGTCATTATTGAATGATTTCTTGTTCCACTGCCATATCATAAACCCAGCGCTGGCTATCAGTGCCTTTGTTGTACTCTTTCAATCGTAAACGATATGCAATACCATCTTCAGGAGAAAAACCTTCTATTGTTCCATCAAATGGTTGCCATGCTTCATTCTTGTCTGTACGAATTTGCAAGCATTGCTCTTCAGGATTGGATGCACAAGGTACTTTTTCATTGGAAACATAGATGAAAATGCGCTCATACACTTCAGCTTTCACATTTTTGTATTGCCCTTGATCCAATACAACTGGCATATAAACGCTCGTTGTTTCTTCAGCAATTGTACCAACCAAAAACAACTGATTATCTTGGCGAACTAATTTAGGCTGATTTTCTAAAAAACCATTAATACGCGCACTCATTTTTTCTAATGGTTCGCTACATGCCATCAATGTGCTTGCTAAATTTCTTGCAGCAACAAATTCATCCGATTGATCAATCTCAAAACCGCCCATGATTGTATTGCATCCGCCAGTTACAGCAAATCGCTTCTCATCCATATTCATAGTTAACGATACTGAGTTATCCTCAGCAATATTAGCGATGTTCAATCCTGCGTATGTCGTCGTCATAGATGATGCAATCAACATTGTGCCAATCGCTAAAGATCTAATTTTCATTCTGACTCCTTATTTAGTTTTTTTGAATCAATCATAAGCGTGAATTTTATCAGAAAACCAAGTTACTTGGACAAATTTACAACATAATCCTCGAAAGGTTGCCATTGTAATAATTGTTGAGCATATTGAGATGACAATTGATAATCTCCCCAGAATGTCTCAAAAAATGCTGTTTTCCCTGTAAATTTCATAGCTGTTTTTGCCAATAGCTTTGGCGCGTAAAATAATTTAATAGGAATGACAGTTGCAACAGCAATTCCTTTCATCATTTCAGTTGTGGTCAAACTAAAGTTATCTGAGATAATCATCGTTTCATTCTGAATTTCTGGCTGGCGCAAAACTGCATTCAAAGCAGATTCGAAATTACGCAAGGCTAATAACGTTCGCTGATTATTGATTTTATCCAATGGCAATGGACGCTCTTCTTTAACCAAATTAATATATTGACCAAACTCATTCACTGCATCAATATGATAAATCAATGGCAAACGCAGAATAATTAAATTCATTGCACTTCCGTTGAATAATGTTTTTAAAGCTTCTTCCCCTGCCAATTTGGATTTTGCATACGCACTTTCAGGTTTTAATGGGCTCAATTCTGTCAAAGGCGCTTCACTTGTTGTGCCATAAACATCTGTTGTACTGATATATATAAAACGTTTCACACCGGATTCTAAAGCAGCCTTCGCAACTTGAATTGTGTTATCCACATTTACAGCATGAAATTCAGCATCATCTTTAGATTGATGGGCGCTTAACCCAGCAAAGTGAATCACAGTATCTACATTTGTAGTTAATTCTGATTTTACTTCTGATAAATCACGGACAAGATGATTAGGAAAACTCTCCTGTTGTCGACTTGTGGTTAATAAGTAAGCATCACTTGTTCTTTGTAAGAAACGCACAATACGTTTACCTAAAAAACCTGAAGCTCCCGTGATTAAAATTGTTTCTGTCATATCACAACGCCCGGAATACAAAAATATCTAAATAAATAAAATAGTTAGCCATATTTTATAGAGCTAAAAATACCAATTCAATAATAAACGCTTAAGATGAAAAACACATTATTTGTATAATTATTAAACTATTCGTAAAAAAAATGTGACAAGATTTTTTTATTATGTATAATTCAAATCCTTCTGAAGATGAAGAGACAACGGAGCGGTAGTTCAGCTGGTTAGAATACCTGCCTGTCACGCAGGGGGTCGCGGGTTCGAGTCCCGTCCGCTCCGCCATATTAGAAAAGCTTGTCATCTTAATTGATCGACAAGCTTTTTTATTGCGCCTCATATTTTCTTTAAGCAATAAAAAAGCTAGATAAATCATCTAGCTTTTATCACTCTTAGTTTATTTTAAATCTCGATGACTCACAACAAAGTCAGGAATAATGCCCGACTCTTCAATAAAATCATACGGATTACGACCACGCAAAAAGCCATAGTCAGCCATCAATGCTGTTTTCATACCAAAAGTATTCGCACCTAAAATATCTGTATGCAAAGTATCACCCACCATTAATACACGTTCTGGCGTGATATTTCCCACAACTTCCAATATTTTATTAAAACTCAATGCATAACATAACTGAAATGGCTTACCAAAGAAGTGAACTGCTGTGCCTTCAATCGCCTTAATATCCAAAGCATAACTTCCCGGTTCAACTGTAAACTCACCAATAAGTGGCGCACATACATCAGGATTACCAATCAAAACTGGGCGCGGTCTTTTCGCTAAAGATTCCAATAACCAAACTTGCTTTTCAGCTGACCATTCCATCGTCCCTAAGAAAATAATACCATCCACAGCATCAACATTCTCTTCCGTCAAATAGACTGATTTTACTTTAAGTGTAGAAGCATCATAATCAGGTGAGCCAATCACGCCCCAAGTTTTACCACGCGTACTCAACGGATGTGATGGCACAGCATGTTCTACAGCACTGCGTGAAGAAATTACATTAGCAGGAGAAATGCTATAGCCCCAATTTGGATAACGAGCAGCATTCTTAGCAACTGGAAAAGTTGCGCCATTCGTCAATACAAATGCAGCTTTGCCCTTTTCAACCAAACCATTAATAATTTCTGGCATGCCATCAATTGTTTGTGCACCGACATTTAATACACCAAAACCATCTAGCAACAACACATCAAACTCATCAGCGACATCCAATAAAGATTTGATTAACTTGCCATCTTTTTTAGGTTGTTTCACTTCTGGAAACAAAACATCGGGACGGTAGTGATTTAAATAAATATCCCAATTACGCTCAAAATCTGCCATTTTCCTTCCTTAATTTCTTTAACAAACATCTACCCAAGCTAAAGCACTAGAGTATTTCTTTAACTCATCCAGTGATAATTCTATCGCACTATTCGCACTACCGCATGCAGGAAAAACCGTTTCAAATGCTTTTAAACTCATATCCAAATAAACCTCTACATCTGAATTAACCGCAAATGGGCAAACACCACCAGCTGCATGACCAATCATTTCTTCAACTTGATCAAAGGCAATCATCTTTGCTCTGTCATCAAATTGCGCTTTGAATTTTTTATTATCCACTCGTGCGCTGCCTGCTGCCACAATGATGATATTTTTATTTTGCTTCTTTAACGTAAAAGATAATGATTTTGCGATTCGTTCTGGCACGCAATTCAAGGCTTGCGCTGCTAATTCAACCGTTGCACTCGAAACTTCAAATTCCTGAATACGATTCTCAATGCCTTCTTTTTCAAAAAATGCTTTAACTTCTGCGATGCCCATTAAAACTCACTCCTCATTTGAATATTTATCCACAAATTTTTATTTATTAATTTGTAACACTAAATCATGTAAAATGGTTGGTTTATCGAATTTTTATTTAATCAATAGGCAACAATTTTATGGCAGGAATGATTCAAGAGATGGAACGCAGACGCACGTTTGCGATTATCGCTCACCCTGATGCTGGTAAAACCACAATGACCGAAAAACTTTTGCTATTCGGAGGTGCAATCAGCTTAGCAGGTACAGTAAAAGGTCGTAAGGCAGCGCGTCACGCAACATCTGACTGGATGGAAATGGAAAAGCAACGTGGTATTTCCATCACATCATCAGTGATGCAGTTCCCGTATAAAGAGAAAATGATTAATCTCTTGGATACACCGGGCCATGAAGACTTCTCGGAAGATACTTATCGTACTTTAACGGCGGTTGACTCAGCATTGATGCTCATCGACTGCGCGAAAGGTGTTGAAGAGCGAACCATTAAATTAATGGAAGTTTGTCGCTTGCGTGATACACCAATCATGACATTCATCAACAAGCTCGATCGTGAAGGTAAAGATCCAATTGATCTATTGGATGAAGTTGAAGATGTATTAAAAATTCAATGCGCACCAATTACTTGGCCGATCGGTATGGGTAAAGAGCTCAAAGGCGTTTACCATTTGATTGATGATTACGTTGCTCTATACGAAGTTCATAAAGATGGCAAAAAACATGATAGCCGTATCATTCAAGGTTTAGATAATCCTGAATTAGATGAAGCTCTAGGCGATAAGGCCGCTGAATTCCGTGAAGAATTAGAATTGGTTCGTGGCGCAAGTAATGAATTCAATTTAGAAGATTACTTAGCAGGTAAATTAACGCCTGTTTACTTCGGTTCTGCTGTGACAAACTTTGGTGTGCAAGAAATGTTGGATGGCTTTGTAAAAATCGCCCCACCACCGAAAGCACACGCAACAACTTCTCGTGAAGTTTCTTCCACTGAAGAAAAATTCACAGGTTTCGTATTCAAAATCCAAGCAAACATGGATCCTAAACATCGTGACCGTATTGCATTTATGCGCGTTTGTTCGGGTAAATATTCTCCGGGTATGTCTGCGCGTCATGTGCGCATCAATAAGAACATCAAAATTCCTGATGCTTTGACATTCATGGCATCAGAACGTGAGCATTTAACGGAAGCTTATGCAGGTGACATCATTGGTATCCACAACCACGGTACAATCCGAATTGGCGATACATTCACAGAAGGTGAAGATTTGGTATTTACAGGGATTCCTGACTTTGCACCTGAACTGTTCCGCCGTGCACGCTTGCGTGATCCATTGAAGATGAAGCAATTACAAAAAGGCTTACAAGAATTGTGTGAAGAAGGTGCAACACAATTATTCAAACCTTTAAACAGCAATGATTTAATCATTGGTGCAATTGGTATACTTCAATTTGATGTTGTTTTGAATCGATTACAAACAGACTATAACGTTGATTGTATTTTTGAGGCAGTGAACGTTTCTACAGCACGATGGGTTTCTTGTGCAGACTCTAAAAAGTTTGAAACATTCATCAACAAATGTTACGACAATATGGCAGTGGATCACTCAGGCGAACATGTTTATATCGCACCAACGCGTGTGAATTTAACATTGGCACAAGAGCGTTATCCTGAAGTGAAGTTCACAGCAACTCGTGAACATGGCGTTGGCTAATTAGCCTAATTGCATAAAACTAAAGCGCTTCTGTCGGATAGATTGAAGCGCTTTTTTATTGCTTATCGACCGCCGCCTCCGCCACCACCAGAACCTCCGCCCGAAGAACCTCCTCCACCAGAACCAGATCCACCTGAGCCGCGATCATTCCCAAAACCACCACGAGCATTCGCATGACTATGATGACTTGTAGATTGACTAGATAATCCATTTGCAAATGATGAATTTGTCGCTGCATTATAAAAACTTGCTGCTCCCTTCAAATAGCTTTCATTGCATTGCGTAGGATATAATTCGTGATATAACTTCAGCCAGTTTTTATCCACGCCCAAAATAATTGCATAAGGTAAATATTCCTCAAATAATTCTGGTGTGATTAAACTATATTCTGTTTCTTTGGTATAAGCTAAAAAATGCTTAAATTCTAAAATAGCCTGCTGATCATCCACATATTCTTTCTTTAAACCATAAGTCCAACTGTTCATCAATAATAGACAAAAAACAATGATCATTATTGGAAGCATTGCCATCCCATAAAAAGCTAAAAAGCCCATTTCTGATAATGGAAAATCAGTAATATCATCTAACATTCCATATAAAGGTATTGCACCAAAAACCAAACCTGCTACAACTGGAAAAATACCAATGAATGCATCTTCATCTTCAACCTGTGAAATACTGCTCAACAATGTAGGTACAATCAGTTTAACGCTCGCAATCACCATAAAAAGCAAAGCCATATATGCTTCTAACGGCAAATATAATGTAGAAATTCCGAGCATCACAATTAATAATAAATAACCTAAAATAAGGTATTTTTGAAAATACCGCCCACAATAATTCGATAATAAATGACTTAAAATATTCGTCATACCATTGACTGATTTAGCCAAATCAGGATTCGCTTTAGCAAAACTAAATATCGCTGAGTTTGATGATCGCAATCTTTCCAATAAAATTTTCTGAGCATCGGTTAATGTCTGATGATTACTATTCAAATCATTATTGACAGTTAATTGTTGATTATCTTGATCAATATGAATATAGTTTTTAGCATGTAAATCTACTAACAAAGCAGGTACAGCAACATCAACTCGAGCATCTTTTGTATTCGCATTGACCAATGCAAAACTCTGATCTAAATTAATATTTTCAGGCGGTGAATAACGCACCATAAATGCCCTACGACTTTTCGGCATCCATCTAGTTCTAAGAACCCATCCTATCGTTATATACAACAACATCACAATCATTGCAGCAAATAAAACAATATGTAACGGCTGAATAAATTCAGGAAAATAACCGAGGATTTTGTCCATCCAAATATCTTTTTGATCAGCTTGGATGCTTGGAATAATGCCTTTAGTAAACCCTGTGGCAACTGTTAAACCTTCTCCATATTGCAACCAATTTGGCACAGTAAAAGAAATATTCTGCCCTGATTGAGTATTAACTTCAGCCTGCTTTTTCTGACCGTAAACACCATAATAAGCCAAGGATTGAATCGCTTCCACTGATTCAGGCAAATGTAAATTCACCTGCGCTTTATGGATTGGTAAACGCCAATTATGCCCAATTGCATTGATATATAACTCATCATAATTTTCAAAACTACGAATATGATTTTGGCTTTGCCAATGAATGATAAAAGTGTGTTTCCCTTTATCCAAATAGTTATCCACAACGTTATCAACCAAACCTGTGAATATCTCCACATATCCGTCTCGATTTTTGGTCCAAAAATTTTCAGGCTTACCATTTCTTGTGATGCTTAAAATTTTAATAGGCGTTTTAATCTGCTTACTTAAAAAGTAATAGCTCGTTGGAATATCGCGCGTGATGCCTAATTTAATCTCTTCATGTTGA
>JASLHB010000002.1 GCA_030149965.1 Wohlfahrtiimonas sp.
GTCACTAGACAATAATAATTAATTTTTTGGAGAGAAAATTATGTTACAGAAAGGTTTTACATTAATCGAGTTAATGATCGTTGTTGCTATCATCGGTATCTTATCAATGTTCGCATTGCCAGCTTACCAAGATTACACTAAGCGTACTTATATTTCTGAAGGTATGGCATTGGCTACAGGCGCTAAGTTAGCAGCTACAGAGTATTTCTCTACAATGGGATATTGGCCAGCAGATAATACTGCAGCTGGGCTTGCTGCAGCTGCAGATATTAAAGGTCAAGCAGTTCGTTCTGTTGAAGTGAGTACTACAGCTAATAAAAGTGAAGTAGAAGGTGGTTTTGTTACTATTATGTATAATGATAAAATTTCATCTACTGATGCAGCTTTAGTAATTCAAGCAACAGGTGCGACAGGTGGATCAGTTAAGTGGATTTGTTCTGGTACAAATACTAATGGTGCATATACAGCTGTAGGTGGTAAATCTCAGGCTACGGGTATTCAAACAAAATGGTTGCCTAATAACTGTCGTGCAGATCTATCATAATTTTTATAATAATTATATAAGAAACCCCGCATTGCGGGGTTTCTTTTTGTCTAAATAAAATGCCTTTTCAAGTAATCAATCTGATCACGCACTTTCGCAGCTTCCTCAAATTCTAAATTCTTCGCATGTTCCATCATGACTTTCTCAAGCTTCTGAATTTCCTTACTGACAACTTTGGGATCTTTCATTTGATGTGCATCAATCTCATGTGACGAAATTTGTCGCTCACCTTGATCAGTAATATCTCTTGCACTTTGCATAATATCCGCAACTTTCTTTAAGACAGTTTTTGGCGTAATGCCATGCAATTTATTGTGCGCTTCTTGTTTTGCTCTTCGTCGTTCAGTTTCACCAATCGCGGCCGCCATTGCTTTCGTTATCTTATTCGCATAGAGAATTGCTTTGCCTTCTGAGTTACGCGCAGCTCGGCCAATGGTTTGAATGAGCGAACGTTCTGATCGTAAGAAACCTTCTTTATCCGCATCTAAAATTGCCACTAAAGAAACTTCAGGAATATCCAATCCTTCTCGTAATAAGTTAATCCCAACCAATACATCAAAAACACCTAAACGAAGATCACGAATGATTTCTGTGCGTTCCACGGTATCAATATCAGAATGCAAATAGCGAACTTTAACTTGATGTTCACTTAAAAAATCTGTGAGATCTTCGCTCATTCGTTTCGTTAATGTTGTGATTAATACGCGCTCGCCTTTTTCTACGCGCTTATAAATCTCGCTTAATACATCATCCACTTGAGAATCCACAGGACGAACTTCAATGATGGGATCTAATAATCCTGTTGGGCGAACAACTTGCTCTGCAATATTATCAGCATGATCAGCCTCATAAACGCTCGGCGTTGCAGATACGAAAATGGATTGCGGCATGAGTTTTTCAAATTCATCGAAACGAAGCGGACGATTATCCAAAGCTGATGGTAATCTGAATCCATAATTCACTAAGTTTTCTTTACGAGAACGATCACCTTTATACATTGCGCCTGTTTGAGGAATGGTTACGTGAGATTCATCAATGAACAACAGTGCATTGGCAGGTAGATAATCAAATAAAGTTGGTGGCGCATTGCCGGGATTGCGGCCAGATAAATAACGTGAATAGTTTTCAATGCCTTGGCAATAGCCTAATTCAATGATCATTTCTAAATCGAATCGTGTGCGCTGTTCTAATCGTTGCGCTTCCACTAATTTATCATTGGCACGGAAATATTCGAGTTGCATTGTCAGCTCATCTTTAATGTGATCGATGGCTGCCAATAATGTTTCGCGCGGTGTTACATAATGGCTCGATGGATAAACCGTCAAACGTGGCACTTTGCGTTCCACTGCGCCCGTTAATGGATCAAAGAAACTTAATCTTTCCACTTCATCATCAAAGAGCTCAATGCGCACAGCATAACGTTCACTTTCAGCAGGGAATACATCAATCACATCGCCACGAACTCGGAAGTTCCCGCGTTCTAAAACCACATCATTACGATTATATTGCAGCTCCGCTAAGCGCTGTAAAATACTACGTTGATCAATCACTTCGCCAACGGTTAAATGCAAGATCATTTTCATGTAATGATCTTTATCGCCCAAGCCATAAATGGATGAAACAGTGGCAACGATGATCGTATCGTTGCGCTCTAAAATGGCTTTGGTAGCAGATAAGCGCATTTGCTCAATGTGATCATTCACAGAAGCATCTTTTTCTATGTAAGTATCTGATGCAGCAACATAAGCTTCAGGCTGATAATAATCGTAGTAAGATACGAAATATTCCACGGCATTATTCGGGAAAAACTCTTTCATTTCGCCATATAACTGCGCTGCCAATGTTTTATTGGGTGCTAAAATAATAGCAGGGCGCTGCGTTTGTGCGATAATATTAGCAATGGTGAATGTTTTGCCTGAGCCGGTTACGCCCAATAATGTTTGTGCCGCTAATCCTTGCTCCAATCCATTGACTAAACTTTTAATAGCAGTGGGTTGATCGCCAGCAGGTTGATAGTCACTTGTAAGATCGAATGCGTTCATTGAAATTCATTTAATAAATATTTAATAAGAGAGATTGAATTTTAATGGTGTTGCCACCATCAATACTCAAGTGTGTAATTTTAAATTGTATGATTTAAAAAATCAGTTACGATGGTAAAGTTTACCAATCGTTATCTAAAAAATTATTTTGGAGTCGTTATTATATTATGTCACATTCCCAAGAAATTCATCAGCGTCCAATTATTGCGATTCGTGATTTAGTGGTATTTCCTACCTTAACGGTGCCACTTTTGATTGGTCGCCCACTTTCTATGGGCGCTTTACAGGCAGCCGACTATTTTAATAATGAAGTTATTTTAGTGACCCATATTTCGATGGATAGCGAAACTGTGGATATGGAAAGCGTTTATTCCACAGGCGTGATTGGTCGCATTATTCAGAAAGTGCAAATTGAAGATGGTACTTTCAAAGTATTGGTTGAGATGGATGAGCGCATCAAATTGCATGCAATCAATAAAGTTGTGGCAGATGATAGCGAAGAAGAGTTGGATTATTGCATTGCCGATTATTCAGCCGATCCAATCGAAGAAGATTTATCAGACAACTTATCTAAAGTTTATGGCAATGTGATTCGTAATTTATTCAATAACATCGCAACTTTGACAAAAGTACCTGAAGATTTATTGAAAAATGTGAAACATGAAGATAATTTAAAGCATTTAGCAGTAAAAGTTGCTAATTATTTGCCTGTATCAATTCCAAAGAAGCAGGAAATTTTGGAAGAGAAAACGTTGGGGCAATTTGTTAAGAATCTAGTATCGCAGCTGACTTATGAAGTTGATGTACTAGAAACACAGAATCGTATTCAATCTTCTGTACAAAAGCAGATGAGCAAGAATCAGCGCGAATACTATTTAAATGAACAAATTAAAGCGATTCGTAGCGAATTAGATGATTTGAATGATTCAGGCTTATCTGAACTAGATCAGCTCGAAGAAAAAATCATTAAATTGAAAATGCCAAAAGAAGCTGAAGAGAAAGCATTGGCAGAATTGAAACGATTGAAATCAATGCCAGCAATGTCATCAGAAGGCACAGTTGCGCGCACTTATATTGATTGGTTGTTGAAAATGCCATGGAACAAACGTTCGCGTTTGAAATACGACATTGTGAAATCAGAAGAGCGTTTAGATAAAGATCATTCTGGTTTAGAAAAAGTTAAAGAACGCATTTTAGAATATTTAGCGGTAACGAATCATACAAAGAGCGTAAAAGGCAACATCTTGTGCTTAATTGGTCCGCCGGGCGTTGGTAAAACAACATTGGCGCGTTCAATTGCAGATGCAAGCGGTCGTGAATTAGTGCGCATGAGTTTGGGTGGCGTTCATGATGAATCAGAGATTCGTGGTCATCGTCGTACTTACATCGGCGCATTGCCGGGCAAGATTGTTCAGATGTTGGCAAAAGCGAAAACGAAGAATCCTTTAATGTTATTGGATGAAATCGACAAAATGGGTTCGGATTATAAAGGCGATCCTGCGCATGCAATGTTGGAAGTATTGGATCCTGAACAAAACTCTACGTTCAATGATCACTATTTAGATGTTGATGTGGATTTATCTGAAGTGATGTTCATCGCGACGGCAAATAGTTTTAACATTCCGGGGCCATTGCGTGATCGTATGGAAATCATCGAATTGTCCAGTTATACAGAATTGGAAAAATTAGATATTGCTAAAAATTATTTGTTGCCAAAGCAGTTAAAAGAACACAAGTTGAAAGAAGATGCGATCAAAATTTCTGATGCTTTGATGATGGATATTATCCGTTTATATACGAAAGAAGCGGGCGTTCGTTCGTTGGATCGTGAATTGGCGAAGGTTTGCCGCAAAGTAATTAAAGATATTTTGAAGAAAGGCAAAACATCAAAAGTTAATGATCACAAGCCAATTTCATTGACAAAGAAAATGTTGGAAACTTATTTGGGCATTCCACGTTTCCGCTTTGGCATGAAAGAAAAAGATGATCAAGTGGGTTATGTGAATGGCTTGGCTTGGACGCAAATGGGCGGCGAATTATTGGGCATTGAAGTTGAAGTAATGCCAGGTAAAGGTAACTTGATCACAACGGGCAGCTTGGGCGATGTGATGAAGGAATCAATGCGCACAGCAATGAGCTTGATTCGTTCACGTGCTAAAACTTATGGTTTAGCGCATGACTTTGCAGATAAGTTAGATATTCACGTACATGCACCAGAAGGCGCAGTGCCAAAAGATGGTCCAAGTGCGGGCGGTGCAATTACAGTTGCAATTCTGTCTGCATTGCTGAATCAGAAGATTCGTTCGGATATCGGAATGACAGGCGAAGTGACTTTGCGTGGACATATTTTGGCGATCGGTGGATTGAAAGAAAAGCTATTGGCAGCAGCGCGTGCAGGATTGAAAACAGTGTTGATTCCTGAAGAAAATATCAAAGATTTAGAAGATATTCCTACTGAAATTAAGAAGGATTTAGAGATTATTCCAATCTCTCATTTTGATGAGGTAATTCAACACTCTTTCGTTAATGATATTGAAAAAAATGTTGAATTTCAAAGATATAGCGCATTAGAAGACTTTTCAGTACCTATGAGCGACATCAAAAGTACAGGAAAACACTGCTAAAATTTCTTGACTCGTCAGTAATTGCAACGTATAAAGCATATTGTATCCCTGAAAAAGGGGGATCAATATGTTTGAACTTGTATATAATAACTAGGTAGGTAATTTATGAATAAAACAGAACTAATCGCAGCAGTTGCAGAAAAAGCAGACATCAGCAAAGTAGCAGCAGCTAAAACAGTTGATGCAGTAATGGAAACAGTTAAAGAAACATTACAAGCTGGTGATAGCGTTACTTTAATCGGTTTTGGTACTTTCTCTGTACGTGATCGTGCTGCACGTGTTGGTCGCGACCCACGTAACCCAGAAAAAACAATCCAAATCAAAGCATCAAAAGTTCCTGCATTCAAAGCTGGTAAAGGCTTGAAAGATGCAGTAAACGGTGCAGCAAAGAAATAATCCAATAGATTATTTATTGCAGAGCCCTAAATCGACGAAATCGGTTTAGGGTTTTTTTATATCTGACATTTGGTTGATCTATCTTGCGGTGGTTTCCTGCATGTACTCAAGATGTGCTAATCTATGCGCTTATTTATTTGTTAATGAAAAGCCATGAGTACAATTTCTTTGTCATCCTTGTTTGATCGATTGCCGCATGTAGAATTAAAGCGCGCACATCATTTCCGTCGTACATTGCATCAATTAAAAAAACAAAGCGATGTTTCGATCGAAGCATTAGAAAAGCTTGATCAAGAGATGACGGAATCTGTCAATAATGTGCAGGTTAAACGCGGTCAATTTCCTACGATTACATATAATGAATCTTTGCCAATTGTCAGAGCGCGGGATGAAATCAAGGCTGCGCTTGAAAAAAATCCTGTGGTTGTTGTATGTGGGGAAACAGGTTCAGGTAAAACAACGCAATTGGCAAAATTCTGCTTAGAATTGGGTTATGGCGCGAAAGGTTTAATCGGACATACGCAACCAAGACGATTGGCAGCAAGAAGTGTTGCTGATCGTATTGCTGAAGAGCTTTCTGTGCCAATTGGCGGTTTTGTTGGCTATAAAATGCGATTCTCGGATCAAACAGAAGATGATACTGTCATTAAATTAATGACAGATGGTATTTTATTGGCAGAATTGACGCGTGATCCTTATTTGAATCAATATGAAGTGATCATCATCGATGAAGCGCATGAAAGATCATTGAATATCGATTTCTTATTGGGCATTTTAAAGCGCATTTTAGAAAAGCGCCGTGATTTGAAAGTGATCATTACATCGGCAACGATTGATCCTGAAAAGTTTGCCAATTTCTTTAAAACGCCGAAACATTCAGTGCCAATCATTGAGGTTTCAGGGCGAACATATCCTGTGGAATTGCGTTATCGTCCGCTCATTCAGGGCAACGATAATGCTGATCTAAGTATGATTGATGGCATTTCTGCAGCTGTTAGAGAATTGATGAATGAACAGGCTGGCGATATTTTAGTATTTTTACCAGGCGAACGAGAAATTCGAGATACAGCAGATGAATTGAGCAAAGAATTTTCTAGATATTATGATGTATTGCCACTATTTTCTCGTTTGAGTAATAGTGAGCAAAATCGTATTTTTGCAAGGCATGATAAGTTGCGCATTGTGTTATCTACGAACGTTGCAGAAACATCATTAACCGTTCCGGGCATTAAATATGTGATTGATGCTGGTGTTGCGCGAATCAGCCGATACAGTTCACGATCTCGTTTACAACGATTATTGATTGAGCCAATTGCACAAGCATCAGCGAATCAGAGAAGTGGGCGCTGCGGGCGAGTTAGCAATGGTATTGCGATCCGTTTATACAGCCAAGAAGATTTTGACAATCGTCCAGTATTTTTAGATCCTGAAATTCGCCGTACGCAATTAGCATCAGTTATTTTGCAAATGGCACATTTACGATTGGGGAATCCGGAAGATTTCACATTCATTGAGCCGCCAGAAATAAGACAGATCAAAGAAGGTTATTTAGCACTTCGAGAAATTAAAGCAATTGATGAAGATAGCCGATTAACGCCATTGGGACGAAAATTGGCGTTATTGCCGATTGATCCGCGTTTCGGTGCGATGATTTTTAAAGGCGTTGAACATGGCGTTGGGCATGAAATATTAATATTGGTTGCGCTGTTGTCGATTCAGAATCCGAATGAGCGCCCGATTGATAAACAGCAAGCTGCTGATGAGAAACATCGTTTATTCAAAGATAAACAATCGGATTTCATGGGCTATTTGAATCTGTGGTTTTGGTATCAGAATCAAGTGAAAGGCGGATCACAATCGTATTTACGTGAATTATGCCGCAAGCACTTTATTTCATTTTTAAGAATGCGTGAATGGTTCGAGTTGTATCAGCAGATCCGAGAAATGCTCAAATCATCTAAAGTTACGCTGAATGATTTACCTCATTTAAAAGAAGATCAAGAAGGCGATTATCAATTTCCTTCATTTGCCACAGATACGATTCATCAATCATTATTGGTTGGATTATTGGATCACATTGGTGCAATCGGTGAAGAAGGTGCTTATCAAGGCGCAATGGGACAAAAGTTCCGAGTTTTTCCGGGTTCAAGCTTATATAAAAAGCCGCCAAAATGGATCATGGCGATGGAAATTGTGGAAACTTCGCAAGTTTATGCGCGCATGTGCGCAGGGATTAATCCTGAATGGTTAGAATCCATTGGTTCACATTTGATTAAGAAGCAATATAACGAACCACATTGGAGTAAAAAACAAGGGCAGGCGGTTGCTGAGGAAACAGTTTTATTGTTTAATCTCGCGATTATTCGAAATCGTCCTGTGAGCTTTGGCAAGATTAATCCTGAATTATCTCGTGAATTGATGATTAAGGAAGGTTTAATCCAAGATGATATTGCAACGCGCGCGCACTTTTATCGACAAAATCGAGCCACGATTGAGCAAGTGGAAAAGATGGAAGATAAAACGCGCCGCAGAGATATTTTGGCTGAAGAAGTGGTTTTGTATGAATGGTACGATGCACGCTTGCCGAATGATTGTTATTCCGTTCAGAAGCTAGAAAAATGGTGCTTCACGAAAGCCAATAATGATCGATTGATCTTCACAGAATCGGATATTTTGGCGCACGATGGCGATCTCAATTTAGAAGAATTTCCAGAAGTTTTAGAGCTCAATGGCTTAAAGCTGAATACGCAATATTTGTTTGATCCTGCGCATCAAGATGATGGCATGACTTTGTTAGTGCCGATTGCAGCGCTGAATCTATTGGATCAAACGAGATTGGATTGGTTATCTTTGGGCTTAATTAAAGAGAAAATCACAGAATTACTGCGCACATTGCCGAAGAGTTATCGCCGTCAATTTGTGCCATTGCCTGATTTTGCGGAGAAGATTTTTAACGAGATCGAATTTGCAGAAGGCAACTTGTATTACCAATTGCAAACCATTATTCGTAAGCTTCGTCAGATCGATATTGAACCCCATGAATTTGATGAATCAGCGCTCGATAAACATCTTCGAATGAACATTCGCATCATTGATGCTGGCGGTAAAACGCTCGGGCAAGGGCGCGATTTAGAACGCTTACAGCAGCAATTTTCCCATAAGGCGGAAACGGCTTTCCAAGCTTTGGCAACTTCACCGAATAAACAGAAAAAACAAAAGCAGAAGCAATCTGAATCCAGTGGATCAACAGCAACTCAACAACCAGCTGAAAAAATATTAACGGCAGAAGATTGGGTGATTGAATCGGAAGTGAAATTCACGCGCAATGGTATTCAATTGGTGGGTTATGTTGCGTTAGAAGCAACGGAGCAAGGCTTGAAAGCTAAATTGTATGATCGTAAAAGTGAAGCAGAACGTGCACATTTACAAACATTGATTGATTTGAGCTTGAAAGAACTTCGCTCTGAAGTGAAATACCTGCAAAAACAATGGCCGCAATTTGGCAAGTTGGCATTGATGTTCCGCCAAGTTGGCAATGAAACGATTTTGAAAGATGATTTGATGAAAGCTCTGATTCGAGATTATCTCGATGAATCAAAATTACCGAAAGATGCTGCGACATTTAATACGCTACAAAATGCAATGCGCAAAACAATTGTGAGCGAAGCCACTGATTTAACGAAATTGGTGATTGAAATTTTCTTGGAAAGCGAGAAAGTTTCTGAAGCGATTCGTGGAATGCATCCTGTGAATCGTGCATTGATTGAAAAACCGATTCAAAAGGCGAAAGATCGATTGATTTATGCGGGATTCATCAGCGATACGCCGCAAGAATGGCGCAAGCAATTACCGCGCTATATGAAAGCAATGGCGGTTCGCGTGGAACGTTTTAGTCAAAATATGAATCGTGATAATGATCATGCGAGAATCATTGATCAGCATTTGTCACAACTCAAAGCAGCGATCATGAAAGTTGGTGAAATTGCCGAAGTTGTGGAATATCGCTGGGCGATTGAAGAGTTAGCGGTTTCATTGTTCGCTCAACCGATGAAAACAGTTGTGCCTATTTCTGAAAAACGCTTAGAAAAAATCTGGGAAAAACTGGATTTGATGATGAAGAATTTGAGATAAATATATTTCAATAAGATTATTGATTGATTATAGCGAAATTATTTTATAAAAATTATATGGATTAAAAGGGATTTAAAGATGTTGTCAGTACAATTAGAAGAATTTTTACAGCATACATCCGCTGGAAGCATTACAGAATTATTTATCTGGTTGATTATAGCTATTTTTATTTCTTCATTTATGTACGCCCTTTTGTATGGCAAATCAAAATTTATTGGTTATGCACCAACATTAATGACATCTCTAGGTATTTTAGGAACATTTGTGGGGATTGTTATAGGCTTATTAGGTTTTGATAGCCACAATATTAATGAAAGCATTCCACAATTACTCGATGGTTTAAAAACTGCTTTTATTACAAGTATTTGTGGGTTAGTTGGTGCGATATTCTTCAACTTTTTAGATTCTATATTCTTTCAGGGAAAACAAGGAATTCTTAGAAAAAACATTGAGTCTGAATCAGATAGTATTACACCAGAAGACATTTATTCGTGTTTGAATGAGCAAAAAGAAATATTGCATAAGGTTGTTGAGATACAGGAAAAATCTTATTTAGGAATTTCTGGAAGTGAAGAAGGTTCTTTAGTTGGGCAATTAAAAATGTTGCGTGCAGATATATCACCAATAGCACAACAGTCAGCTTTATTGAAAAGTTTGAATGGCAATTTCATTAAATTTTCAGAGTATTATGCGGGGCGACAAAAACAATTTGAAGATAAGCTATTTATAGAATTATCTAACTTTGCTGATATGTTGTCTAAAAGTGCCACTGAACAGATTATTGAAGCCTTGAAGGTTGTTATTGAAGATTTTAATAAGAATTTAACAGAACAGTTTGGTGAAAATTTTAAAGCGTTAGACGAATCGGTAAAAAAACTCGTAACTTGGCAAGCACAATATAAAGAACAAGTTGAAACAATGGCAGAGCAATATCAACAGAGCGTCGAGTCTTTAGTGGAGACTAAAAATGCTGTGGGTGGGATATGGGCAGAATGTGAAAACATTCCAACGGCTATGAATGATCTGAAAGAAATTATGACAGTGAATCAGCATCAAATTTCTGAGTTAAATAGGCATTTAGAAGTATTCGGTGCTATGAGAGATGCTGCGATAGATGCAGTGCCACAGATACATGAGCAAATTGAATATGTTGGTTCACAGTTAGTATCAGCATCAGATGAAGTAAAAGAAAGATTATTGACCGTTTCAGAGAAATTATTGAGTGGTTCAGTTGAGATACAAGAGGCTTTAGAAGAGGGAAGTCAGAACTTCAGAGATTCAGTAGCAGTAACTCAACAATCCTTTAATGAGTTAGCACATACAGTTAAAGAATCTTCCGAAGATTTATCTAACAACTTAAAAGAAGCTTCCTCAGATTTGTACAGTAATATTCGTCAAATTTCTACAGATATGAGTAATGTTGTGAATGATTTTAATAAATCATGTAATGACATAATGAATGCATCTAGCCAGCAAGTGGAAAGCCTAGCTAATGAATTGCAAAAAACATTTATTCAATCTAGAGATACTTATGAAAAACATATGAACGATACAGCCGAGAAAACTGGTCAAATAGTCAATACACAATTAGAGCAATTGGAAAAAGCGACAGCTAGAGAAATCCAGAAAGCAATGCAAGAAATGGGCAATGCATTGGTGCAAATAACTGGACGTTTTGTTCAAGATTATGAGCGCATGGTCAAAGACATGGATAAAGTCATTCATTCTAAAATGTAATAATTGATAAGGTTGAATGATGGATAAATTATTCGGGAAATTTAAAGAAAATACCGCTTCTCAGGAAGAGCATTGGATTTCTATGTCAGATCTCATGGCAGGATTGATGATGGTTTTTTTATTAATTTCAATCGCATTTATGCAATATGTCATGGTTGAAAAAGATAATGTTGAAGATCTGTTAGAGAAGATTCAGATTGAGCAAAATAAAATCAAAGAGATTGCTGTAGCATATCAAAATACACAAGTCGCACTTTATGATGCTTTATATGAAGAGTTCAAAGATGATTTGAAATTTTGGGATGCGGAAATTGATCCTGTAACATTGGAGTTTAGATTTAATGCACCAGAAGTATTATTTGATACAGGAAAAATAGATTTAAAAATACAGTTTAGAGCGATCTTAAGTAGTTTTTTTCCTAGGTATTTAAATGTTATTAGTAATTTTAAAAGTAACATATCTGAAATTCGTATTGACGGGCATACAAGCTCTATTTGGAATGAAACAACGACTCAAGATGATTCATATTTTAATAATATGGAATTATCTCAAGGAAGAACAAGAGCTGTTTTGCAATATGTATATTTATTGCCAAGCGTACAGAAAGATAAAGTATGGATTAAGGAAAAATTTGCAGCAGTAGGTTTTTCATCTTCGCATTTGGTTTTAGATTCTTCTGGCAAGGAAAACCCTGAAAGATCAAGACGAGTGAGCTTTAAAATATTGACGAATGCAGATACTCAAATTAAGAAAATTATAGAAAATTAATTATGGAAATAATTGTCGATTTTTCACAATTACAAAAATTAGCTAATTCTTTAGCGAAGAAAAAAGTTGAGTTTTCTTTAGATGCAAAAGATCAAGAATTTGAACCGCTAGATATAGAATTGAGCGGCGATGGTATTCAGATTAATCCTAATGAAATAGAAATTGTTGACGGACTTCTCTCATATAAAGGAAGGCAGGTTCTTTTATATATAAAAGATCATACTTATAATTATGATAAAGCTATAATCGATGGGCAAAATGGTAACAAATTTCATGTTGCTCACTGTAAAACTTTAGAAGAAATGATTAGTAAAAAACGATATCAACGATATGTTGCAACTAATAATTTGTCAGGAAGTTTTAAAATATCAGCAAGTAATCGCCCCGAAATAGAAGTTAAGTTGAGAGTTTGTCAAAACTGTTTAGAGTTTCTCAATTATAAAAAATCTAGGGAAAGTTCTGGGGTTAAAAAACAGAATGCAGTTACATTCAGCGTTAAGGAATTTTTTGCAACGTACAGTTCTAATTTCAGATATATGCCTCAATATAAAGATAGTGTTGATATCGGTTATGCCAAAAATTGGAATAGTATTTCAAAAACATTGAGAGCGCAGAATGACTATACTTGTTCTACATGTGAAGTGAATTTATCAGCTTATCAATTTTTATGTCATGTGCATCATCGCAATGGCGTGAAACAAGATAATTCTGAAGGAAATCTTCAGGTTTTATGTGCGGATTGTCATCGTAAAGCTCATAATGGTTCTATGTACTTAAAACATTCAGATATGCAGATGATCAATCAGCTACGTAATCAACAAGGAATTTTACGATCTAATAATTGGAATGAGATATTTGATCTGGTGGATCCCGCTATTCATGGCGCTTTAGAAGTTATGAAGCGACGAGGCTATCAAGTACCTGAAGTTTCTTATGAAATTAAGCAAAATACGATGGAAGTCGCATGGCCTGAAAAACATCAAGGTATTGCTATAACACCATTGTCAATTGCTGGTTGGAATATTTATCAACCAATAGATATATTGAGTGAGCGATAACTTCAGAGCATAGTTATTTTTATCAATTGTTAGAACTAAAAGCCAAAAATATTTGGCTTTTTTATTATGAAAATATTATTTATCAGGATTACCCTTCACCTTTATAAAATAGTGTGATATTACTAATAGCACTATTGGTTTAAAACCCACAAGGTTACAAACGTTTGAAGCACGCACCCTTGCTTTACAACGCCAATAGGTTTAACGAATTTATAAATATAAAAAAGACGTTATTCCGTCTAAAGGGTGATTTATGTCAACAGTTTTTGAAGATACGTTACAACCCATGGATGAAACCATGGCAATAAAAGAAGCTGAACCACGAAATTCTTATACGCGAGTTGCTTTTGCAAGCTTCATTGGTACAGCAGTTGAGTTTTATGATTTCTATATTTTTGGTTTAGCAACAGCTTTATTCATTGGGCCATTATTTTTTCCATCTACGAATCCTGAGGCTCAATCTCTTTTAACATTTTTAACCTTTGGTGTTGCCTTTGTTGCACGCCCTGTAGGTTCAGCATTGTTTGGCCATTTTGGTGATCGTATTGGTCGTAAAACTACATTAGTAGCTTCGTTATTAATCATGGGAATCAGTACGACTTTGATTGGTTTCTTGCCAACGTATTATTCCATTGGTTTTGTAGCACCAATCTTATTGTGTATTTTGCGCTTTGGACAAGGTTTAGGTTTGGGGGGAGAATGGGGTGGTGCAGCATTATTAGCCACAGAAAATGCACCCAAAGGCAAGCGTGCATTATTTGGTATGTTTCCACAATTAGGCCCGCCAATTGGCTTTGTAGCTGCATGTGGAATTTTTATCGTGATTGAGCAAATGTTAACGCCAGAAGCTGTAAATTCTTGGGGTTGGCGCGTGCCATTTATCTTGAGCTCTGTATTGGTTGTTGTTGGTTTATATGTACGTTTAAGCATTATTGAAAGCCCTGCATTTAAGAAAATCGAAAAAACAGATAAACAAGTACAAATTCCATTGATGGAAATGTTCACAAAACACACAAAAATGTTGGCAGTTGGTTCAATCAGCATGGTTGCTTGTTATACGTTATTTTTCATTATCACAGTATTTTCATTGCAATATGGCACGGTGACAACGCATGTTTACACAAGAACAGAATATTTAGTGATGTTATCCATTGCGGTAATGTTTATGGCAATCGCATCGCCTATTTCAGCATTGTTATGTGATCGTTATGGTCGTAAGCCAATCTTGTTATTGAGCTATTTCATCATCATGGCAGCAGGTATTTTATTTGGTACATCTGTGACAAGTGGTGATGTTGTATGGACAACGATTTATTTATCCTTTGGTTTATTTGCAATGGGTTTTAACTTTGCACCAATGGGCGCATTTTTATCTGAAATTTTTCCAACACAAGTACGTTATACAGGCGCATCCATGACATATAATTTAGGTGGGATTTTAGGTGGATCAGTGCCACCATTTGCCATCACATATTTAATGGGCTTTGAGAAAGGTATTTATTATGTGGGTTACTATTTAGCTGTGGTTGGTATTATTAGCTTTATAGCGATTACTTTTTCTAAAGAAACTAAAGATGTAGATTTGATGGATAATTAGTTTTAGATTTTAAAAGCCTTATCAAAAATAAAGCCGCTCAATTGAGTGGCTTTATTGTTATTGGAAAAGTGACAAAATGCCTCGAATATTATGAACCATATAGCTTAAGTGGTAGCATACTTCACATATATTTTGATCAATATCGTTCAATGGATGATGCATGAAACAAGGATTAAGCAAATTGATGGAAAACATAGATTTTACATTACTATTTTTATTGTTGATCGCAGGATTAGGTTTACTCAGTAAAAATGATACGGTGTTAATTGCGATGGTGGTTTTAATTGTGCTGAAAGTTACACCTTTGAATCAATTCTTACCTTTGGTGGAAAAAAAAGGTTTATGGTTGGGCGTGATTATATTAACGATCGGCGTAATGGCACCTTTAGCCAGTGGAAAAATTAATTTTATGGAAGTTTTAGGTTCATTGAAGAATTGGCAATCCATTGCAGCTGTGATTGTTGGAATCGGCGTTGCTTGGCTCGGTGGAGAAGGAGCGTCATTATTAGAAGTGCGCCCAATGTACGTGCCTGAATTATTGATCGGTACAATTATTGGCGTTGCCGTATTCAATGGTGTTCCAGTTGGGCCATTAATTGCTGCAGGATTATTGTCTTTATTGGTACGATGGAGCTAATCTTTCGAGTATAATGATGACTTTATTGAAAGTTGTGAGGGCATTATGCCAAAAGATTTTTTACAAAATATGGCAGGTAGAATTCAAGAATCATTGCCAGAAGGTTTAAAAAACACTCATGCAGAGATTGATCGAGTTGTGAAAGAACAACTTGAAAATGTTTTGCCAAACTTTAAATTCGCGAAACAAGATGAGTTTGAAATTCAGCAGAAAATTTTGTTAAAAACGCGTACAGAAGTAGATGCATTAAAAGCACGTGTAACAGAATTAGAAGCTGTGATTCGTACTTTACAAGCGCAAAAAGAAGATTAATATCATGGCTAAATTCGACCAGAAAAACTCATGGTGGTTGGTGATTGCAAATTGGCAAGATCAGCGTTGGTTATGGATTTTAGGCGGTTTAATTGCATTAGTATTTGAATTGGTAGCGGTTTATTATTTCCAAGAGCATTTAGGGCAAAGACCTTGTGAAATGTGTGTTTATATCCGCTTTGCAATGATTGCAATAGCAGTATTTGCATTCATCACAGCGCTTTATCCTAAAAGTCCTTTGTTGAAATTGATTGGTTATATTGGCGCATTTTGGGCGATTGTAAAGGGCTTCTTATGGAGCTTAAACTTGGAAATGATCACATTGGAGCGTTTACGTCCTGATTACAATCCATTCACAAGCAGTTGTTCGATGAATCCGCCTTCATTTCCGTTTGGGTTGCCATTGCATAAATGGTTACCATCACATTTTATGCAAACAGGTATTTGCGGTGAAGATGCTTGGTCATTGTGGGGATTGAATATGGCAGAATACATGATGATTTTATTCATTGTATTTGCATTAGTTCTCGGTGTTATGTTGGTTTGTTGGTTAAGTCGATTATGTTTTAAGCGAGCATAATTTGGTTAATTGAGAAAGCCTCTGATGGAGGCTTTTGTTTTGTGGAGAGAAATATGAAAAAGATTTTATTGTTGATGACATGTTTATTCACTTTGCAATTAGGTTGGAGCGAAGATGCGAGCTATTTACGTGATTCAGCAACTTATAATGAGTTGATGAAGGATCATTCCATTCAATTGGTGGATGTGAGAACAGCGGACGAATTCAATGATGGCACGATTGGTCAAGCCCAAAATATTGATTATTTATCAGAAGATTTCACAGTTAAGTTAAAAGGTTTGAATAAAGATGAACCTGTTTATGTATTTTGTCGTTCAGGTAATCGCAGTGAAAAAGCACGTAAAATCATGTTGGATCTAGGCTTTAAAGAAGTTTACGATTTACAAGGTGGTTATAATGCATGGACAGAATGGGAAGCAACTAAGGAGCAAAAATAATGAAAGCAATTCGTTGGGTTTTAGGCAAAATCATTTTAGGTTTGGATAAATTAACGGCGCCAGCGCCGATGATTCGTGCAATTGAAGAACAAAAGAAATTGGATGAAGCAACAGCACAATTAAAATTGTATCAATTTCATGCTTGTCCATTTTGCGTAAAAGTTCGCCGAGAAATTCGCCGTTTGAATTTAAAAATTGAATTGGTGGATGCATTGAATGATAAAACAGCAGAAACTCGTCTAATCAATGAAGGTGGTAAGCGCCAAGTACCTTGTTTGTATATTGTGAATGAAGATCAATCTGTCACTTGGTTATATGAATCCAATGCTATTTTGGTTTATCTCCAAACATTGGTAAAATAATCATCCCCAGTTTATCCTTATTTCCTGTGGATAAAATTGTGAAGAAAAAGTTGAGATCTTTTTATAACTTCATTAACTATTTGATAATGAATAATATAAAAGATCTTATTTTTTATGCTCACTATTTATGCAATGAGGATAACTAGGATAATGGCATTGTTAAAATCATGAATTCAGAATTAATTATTATAGAAAATATTGAGTTTGTGCTGATCAAAAAGCCCATTAAAAATCTCTATATTCGTGTTAAGAAAGATGGTAAAGCTTATGTGAGTTTACCGCAGCGATTAACTGCGAAGCAGCTGAATGAAGCATTGGCGATTCATTTGCCTTGGGTAAAAGCACAGCTAGAAAAATTATCGAAGATTGATGATAAAGAATCATACAATTTCCAAACAGGCGAAACTCATTATTTGTGGGGAAAATCTTATTCATTGTTATTGGAAGCTAATCATAGAAAAACAGAAGCGATCATTCGAGATGATCAAATCATTATGCAAAGTTATGGTGAATTAACGATTGAGCAGAAAATTAAGTTGCTAGATCATTTATATCGCACAGAAATTCAAAAAATTCTGCCTGAACTGATTTCGCAATGGGAAGAAAAAATGCAGGTGCAATCATCAGAATGTCGTTTGAAAAAGATGAAAACACGCTGGGGAACTTGTAATACTCGAGCCAAAAGAATCTGGCTGAATACAGAATTAGCCAAATATCCTTTAGCGTGTTTGGAATATGTTTTGGTGCATGAGTTGGTGCATTTATTGGAACGCAGTCATAATCATCGTTTCAAAGCATTTATGACGATGTTTATGCCAGATTGGCAAGCACGTAAAAAGTTATTGAATCGCTAAGCAATCCTTCGATAACGCATATATGCAAGGTAAACCACAGGAACGGCCAATAATAACGAGCTGAGCGGCATGCTGATCCAAACGCCATCTAATCCATAATATTTAGGCACGATGAATAAGAATGGCACTTGTATTACAAGATTACCAATGGAAATCACTAATGCTTTTGTGCCTTCTCCAATTGCTTGGAAGAAAACGGTAATCATCACAAAAACACCTTCTAAGAAGAGCAATGATAAATGGTAGTTGATTGCATGAATGGTAACTTTTGAGAGTTCTTTTTCATTGGTGAATAACATTGTGAAAAATTCAGGGAATATTTGTAATAATATGGTTAATCCAATGCCGTAAACCATGCCGACAATCACCATCATACGAATGATCGCGCGCGTAGAAAGATAGTTTTCTCTGCCATATAATCGGCTGATGATTGGCTGAACGCCGTTCGCAATCCCTTCCATGCCAAGATAATAAATTGTGATGATATAGCCCGTGATTGTATAAGCAGAAACAGCAACAGTTCCGCCATATTTAACGAGCATTTTGTGGTGAATCATCATGATAAAACCCACATAAATATACATAAAGAATGTGGATGCACCATTTGTCATGATGTCTTTAATGAGATTAAATCTAGGTTTAAAGTGATGAAGCTTTAACGGTTCACCGCTTTGGAAAATGATGTAATACAAGCCCAAAAACATGGCGCAGGTTTCGCCCACAATGCTAGCCAATGCAGCACCGAAAACAGACATTTCCCATACAACGATCATAAAATAAGAAGAGATGATGTTAATGGAAACGCCGATCGCCATATAAAGCGTTGCGCGATAAGGATTGCCCATATTTCGCACTAAAAATGGCAATGCTAAGCTACCAATCACCAATGGCGCGCTGACAGCAAAGACGCGAATAAAATCGATCGCCATGTGCGCGGCTGTGACAAATGTTTGGCTAACGCGATAAGCAGGATCACTGAGCATATAAACTAAATATGGCGCAGTTACGTACAGTAAAATGCCAAAGATAATGCCCGGAATAATAATGAGAGAAATGGATTGCCCAATGATTTGGCGCGCTTTTTCGTCTTCTTCAGCGCCTTTTGCGATGGAATATAAACTGCCCGTGCCAACGCCGATCAATAAACCGAATCCGAGTAATAATGTGATGTATGACCAGCCAATGTTTGCGCCGGCTAAGCCTTCAGTGCCAATGAAATGACCGATGAAGAAACCATCAATGAGCTGATAAGCACCACTGATTAACATTGCTCCTAAAGTAGGAACCACATAGCTTATGAATAATAAGCGTAGTGTTTTTTGACTCACATAAACCTCGAGCGTTGGGGAACATGTGAATGATTATAGTCCAGCTTTAACAGTTTGTGATGAAAACAAAATAAATATTTATGGCTTCACCCAAAATTAGATGAAGCCATAAAAGTTTTTATTTTTCAATGATATGATCTACGCTGAATTTGCCTGCGCCATTCAGTAGCAAGAAGATGAATCCGCCTGCGATGGAAAGGTTTTTCATGAAGTTGGTTGCATCTTCTGGTGCACCATGAAAGATGAATCCTGAAATAATACAGAATACAGCGAGGATGAATGCAATTCCTCTCGTTTGAAATCCGAGTAGAATCGCGATACCGCCGCTCAATTCTAATAGAATGACAGGCGCTAAAAGGATGCTAGAAATTCCTTTCGATTCCATAAAAGCTGCCATGCCAGCATAACCACCAATTTTTGCCCATCCAGCAACAATGAACATGTACGATAATAAAAATCTGCCCAATAATGCGAATGAAGAATGAACATTGGATTGTGCCATTAATTGACGAATGATTGTGTTAGGATTCATTTGCTATCCATATTGAATTTGTAATCTGTTGAATTAGATTTAGCTGCTGATTGTCCATATTTCAATTGCTGATATTGATCATTTTGTGCTGGCGTTAAAATGCGAGCAACAGAAGCTTCGTAAATAAAACTTACATCATTACTTGGCATGCGGCCAAGCTGTTTCAATGCTGTGACTTGTTCTGCACTTAAATCATTCAACACTTCATAAGCATGATAAGGCGCGGCGATTGCTGAGCTTGTGAATAATGCTGTAGATAACGATAAAATTGCTAATGTTGATTTAATTTTCATGATATTTCCTATAAATTTGAGTATAAAAATAATTGAGAGAGATTTGTCATCTGGACAACTTGAAGCGCATATTAAAGAAATAATATTTCTGTTACTATCGCAGTTTAGAAAATGATTTGTGCCTACAAGGCATTAATAGAGAGAAATATGAAGCCATTACAATCTTTAGAACTGGATGATATTCAGGTCTTTTGCCGTGCGGCAGAAAGCACAAGCTTTACGCAAACGTCTATCAGTTTAGGAATCACGCCATCGGCTGTGAGCAAAGCTGTGAATCGATTAGAGAAAAAGCTGAAGATCAAGCTATTTCATCGATCAACGCGATCAATGCGCTTAACGGAAGAAGGCAAAAGTTATTATGAGATTTGCCGACAATCGCTCGAAAGTATTCAGGATATTGAAAATCAGTTGATGAATAATTCTGTGCCGCGCGGAACCTTGCGCATCAGTTTGCCGGATAGTTTAGCGATTAATAATCTGATTCCTGTGCTGAATGGCTTTATGGAAAAATATACAGATCATCTTAAAGTTGAAGTATTTCTCAGTACAACTTATGTGGATTTCATGCGGGAAGATGTGGATCTAGCACTAAGAATCGGTGATGTTGGTGATGAAAGTTTGGTTGCACGATTGTTTGATCGGATCGAACAGAAGATCGTTGCATCGCCTGCTTATTTGAAAAAATATGGCACGCCGCAAACTTTGGCAGAATTGAAAAAGCATAAATGCATTGGTTTGCGATTCTCTAAAAATGTAGGAATTTTGCCTTGGGCGATTAAAGACAATGAATCTTTAGATCTGAATTATGCTGTGTTATACGATGATCCTTTGGGCGCATTTAAAACTGTCATCAATGGCTTTGGCATTGTGCAATTATTGGACTTTACGGTGGATCAAGCAATTGCTGATGGTGAATTGGTGGAATTATTCCCAGAATTACGACCAAAACCTTTGAATGTTCATGTGGTTTATCCAAGTGGTAAATATCTGCCAGCGAAAGTGCGAGCATTCATAGATTATTTATTTGAGCATGCAACGCGAAAGATTCGTTGAGAATTTTGCAAAAGATTGTTCCATTGTTGGTGTTTGATACTCGCTGAAATTTATGTTACAGTTTTTCGCAGTAAAAATTTATCTTTGGGGCAAGGTGAGAAGGCAACTTCAATTCCTGACCGGCGGTGATAGTCCGCGAGCGAAAGCTGATCTTGGTGAAATTCCAAAACCGACAGTAAAGTCTGGATGGTAAAAGATAAATCACATCTCTTTTGGCGTGCCTTTAATTTGGCATGTCATTCTGTATGTGCTTATTTATGCCCTAAAAATAAATCTCATAAAGAGGGCATATGAACAAGCTAACTGAATCAGATTTATTTTTTCTCAATAAAGCCGTTGAATTGGCAGCTTTGCCGTTGGGCGCTGTTTCACCTAATCCTTATGTGGGCGCGGTGATTGTGAAAGATGGCAAAATTATTGGGGAAGGTTTTCACGCAAAAGCAGGAACAGCTCATGCAGAAGTTGTGGCGATTGCGAATGCAACAGAATCCACCATTGGCGCAACGATTTATGTATCGTTAGAACCTTGTTGTCATCATGGTAAAACAGGACCTTGCACAGAAGCTATTTTAAAAGCTGGCATCACAAAAGTTGTGTACGCAACGCAAGATCCTAATCCTTCTGTTGCTGGTAAAGGCGATGCATTTTTACAGCGAAATGGCATCGAAAGCATTTGTGGAAATTTAGAATCAGCGCGCACGATCAATAAAATATTTTTCCATAATCAGCAAAGCCAAGCGCCTTTTGTTACCTTGAAAGCTGCCATGAGTTTAGATGGTAAAATCGCTTCTAAAACTGGTGATTCACAATGGATCACAGGGCCAGAAGCGCGAATCAAAGGTCATGAATTACGAGCGGCTCACGACGCCATTTTAATCGGCAAAAAAACCTTATTGAATGATAATCCAAGTTTAACTGTGCGTGTGCCAGATAAAGCTTATCCGAATCCTGTGCGAATTTTGCTATTGCGCAACTTTGGCGGAATTTCACATACGAATTATGCTTTGTTTGATACAGCAGCAGCGCCAACGTGGATTGTTTATCCTGCGAAATATGCACCAAAAGCAGAATTAGCAGAAGCATTGCAACAGAAAAATGTGCGATTAATGCCAATGAATGGCGATGTTATATCTACGCAAGATTTATTGGCGCATTTATATGATGAGAAAATTATGAGCGTTTTATTGGAAGGCGGCAGCAGTATTTACAATGCGTTTCTGAATGAAAATAGCGTGAATGAATGCGCGTTTTTCTATGGACCAAGATTGATAGGCGATCATAATGCGCCGAGTATTTGGGATCACAGCAATATTACAAAATTATCGAGCGCGCCCATTTTAAACATTCAAGATACAAAACAATTGGGCAACTCTATTTATGTACGTGCAACCTTTGAGGGAGCGAAATAATGTTTACGGGCATCATTGAAGAAGTCGGTGTGCTACAAGCAAAGCAGCATCGTGGCGATGTGATCACCATTAAAATCGGCTGCAAAAAAGTGTTAGAGAACGCCAAAATCGGCGACAGCATCGCCAGTAATGGTGTGTGTTTAACGGTGACTAAAATGGACGGTCACGGATTTTGGGCAGATTTAACCCCTGAAAGCATTCAGCGCAGTACCTTTGCCAAGTTAACATTGGGCGGCGCTGTGAATTTGGAGCGTGCATTGTTAGCCAATAGCCGATTAGATGGGCATTTGGTTTCTGGCCATGTGGATACGATGAGCACCTTGCAATCTTTGCAAAAGCTTCAAAACAGTTATGTATTGCGTTTTTCTTTGGCAAGAGAATATCAAAAACTTGTGGTGGAAAAAGGCTCGATTGCCGTCAATGGCATCAGTTTAACGGTGACGGACGTTTCACCTAATTCATTCAGTGTGAGTGTGATTCCACACAGTTTCGAAATCACTAACCTTCATCAATTGAAGGATGGTAATAGCGTCAATATTGAATTTGATCAGCTCGGTAAATACATCTTGAAAGAGAAAGAGCAATCAACTTTGACTTATGATCAATTAGCAAAATGGGGATATTAAAATGAAAGCAATGGTTGAACGTGTAGAAGCAGCATTAGAGGCTCTAAAACGTGGCGAAATTATCATTGTGATGGATGATGAATCTCGTGAAAACGAAGGTGATATGATTGTGGCTGCTGAGCATTGTAGCGATCAGCATATGAATACGATGATTCGTAAAGCAGGTGGTTTAGTCTGTGCACCATTATCCCGAGAGATTGCTAGACGCTTAGATTTAAACCCGATGGTGGTGAATAATCAAGACGAATATCAAACAGCATTCACAATTACCGTGGATTATGTTTCAACGCACACAGGTATTTCTGCAGCAGAGCGCGCTTTGACGTGCCGTAAGTTGGCCGATGGTACAACGCAGCCTGCATCTTTTAAAAGACCTGGGCATATTTTTCCGTTGATTGCTAAAGATGGCGGCGTTTTAGTGCGTCGTGGTCATACTGAGGCTTCTGTAGATTTAATGCAATTGGCAGGCTTAACAAAAGCTGCAGTGATTTGTGAGATTCTCAATGAAGATGGCACGATGGCACGCCATAAAGAACTTGAAGCTTTGAGTGAAAAAGAGCACATGCCTTTCATCACGATTCAAGACATTGTGGATTATCGTGAATGGTTGGCAGCTAGAGAAGCAGGCATTCAGCCAATCAGCCAAGCACATTTACCTACAGCTTATGGCAATTTCACTATTTATACTTTCCCAAATAGTGAAGGGCAAGAACCGCATGTTGTGTTGCGCAATGAGCAGTGTGATGATTCAGAAACTTTAACCATGCGCATTCATTCAGAATGTTTAACGGGTGATATTTTCCATTCTGTGAAATGCGATTGCCAAGCACAGTTAGATTTTGGCTTAAAAACCATTGCAGATGCGAAAAATGGCATGTTGATTTATCTTCGCCAAGAAGGTCGCGGCATCGGTTTATCTGAGAAGATCAGAGCTTATGCTTTGCAAGAGCAAGGTCAAAATACCATTGATGCAAATGTATCTTTAGGGCATCCGATTGATGGCCGTGACTTTACGATTGCCGCTGAGATTTTAAAATATTTCAACCAAACACGCGTTAAGTTGATTACGAATAATCCTGAGAAAGTTGCCACATTGAAATTAAATGGCATTGACGTGGAAGAGCGTATTTCAACACCCAAATTTGTAACGAAAGAGAATCAAGATTATTTAACCACTAAAGCGACCCAAATGGGCCACTATTTATAATTTTTAGGAGATTATCATGCGTATTATTGAAGGTCAGTTATCCATTTCAAATAAGAAAATTGCCATTGTTGCCGGTCGTTTTAATAGCTTGATTACTAAGCAATTGATCGATGGTGCTGTGGATGCATTGAAGCGTCATGGTCTAAATGAAGATAATATCCAATTGGCTTGGGTGCCTGGTGCTTATGAGATTCCTTTGATTGCTCAGCAATTTGCTAAAAAGGCAGATGTGGATGCAGTGATCTGTTTAGGTGCTGTGATTCGTGGTTCTACACCGCACTTTGATTTTGTGGCCAATGAAGTATCAAAAGGCATTGCGCACGTGAGTTTAGAGCAGCAAAAACCAATCGCATTTGGCGTGTTAACAACAGATAGTATCGAGCAGGCTTTAGAACGTGCAGGAACAAAAGCGGGTAATAAAGGTGCAGATGCTGCCATCACTGTGATTGAAATGTTAAACTTAATGGCAGAGATTGATAACTAATTTATAGATAAATAAGAAGGGTAAATGACAAATCACCAGAAACAAGACACACAATCATTTGCCCTTTTTTGTTTACATAATTTTAGAAATGGTATTTCTTTATTTTTCTTAATTTGTTTGATCGTGATCGGCGTTGGTAACTGCATTATTTTTTCTCAAATTCAAGAAATTCATGCCACAGATGATGCTGATGTCATTATCGTTTTAGGTTATCAGATTGAAGGTGAACCATTAGCGCCAACGAAGGCATTGAAAAATCGCTTGGATATGGCTTACCAATATTGGTTAGAGAAACCTCAAGTGAAAATTATAGTTTCTGGTGGCAAAACGCAAGGTTATGCCCAAAGTGAAGCTGAAGTTATGCGCGAGTATTTAATGAAGCGTGGGATTCCTAAAGAAAATATTCTCTTAGAAGATCAATCTACTCGTACAGCGCATCAATTTGTTTATTCCAAAAAGCTGATGGACATTCAAAATGCCGTTGTTGTAACCAATGATTTCCATTTGCCAAGATCTCTAATGTTAGCGAAACGTTCTGGCATTGAGCATATTTCAGGATTAGCTGCAGCAACACCAACAGATACGCACTCAATTTTTGTTGCTTATATTCGAGAGCCATTTGCGTTGTTAAACTCATGGTTATTTGATCATCCATAAGGATTAAAATGCCGATATTTTTAATATTAATGGTCATCGTTTTGACCATTGTTTGTGCACCATATATTTTATTGTTTTGGTGGTTAAAACCCATCACTATGATGGGCTATTTCGGGGTGTTTGCTTTGGCTTCTGGCATTTTATTATTGCTCGTGATCATCATAGGATTGATCCAAAATTATCGTACGAATAGAGCATGATGAATTCTCATTATGTTGGGATTGAAACATTCAATAACCACATAATAATTGGTAAAGTAATTAGACTCAAAATTGTGCTGATAAATGTTGAACTAGATACTAGTTTTGGCTGCGTATTAAAGAAAACAGCTTGTAATGTCGTATTAGCAGCAGCTGGCATTGCTGCTAAAATAATGAGAATGGTTTTATAGGTTTCTGGTAATGGCAATAACATCACTAAGAAATAAGCCAAAATAGGTGAAATGATCATTTTTACCATTAAAGAAATGGATAATTTGGGTAGATCGATCTCTTTAATGTGTATCATTGCCAATTGCATCCCCAAAATAATCATAATGACAACGATGGAGGAATCTCCAATCATAGCAATGGATTTCATCACTGAATCGCTCATGGGAATGTTCATTAATTGAAATAGAATGCCTAGTAATGCGCCATAAGCTACAGGCATTTTGATGACACGAATCAATGCAAATTTCATAGAAGATGCTTCACTTTGTCGATCACTGCCTTTCGCTGCATAGTAAATCCCAATGGTGCTCATCACGACTTGTTGTAGAACTAATAGAATGATCGCTAAATCAAATCCTTGCGCACCAAAGAACATTAAAATAACAGGCACGCCATAATTACCATTATTCATGAAACAAGCACTTAAAATCATGCCACAACGAATATTTTCAGAATATCTCATGAGCTTTGACCAAAGGCTAATAATCAACACAAGACTTAAACACAATGCAAATACATAAAAGGTTAAATAGAAGTAATCAAAAGTGAGTTCATGTGTATAAAAAGTACGAAAAGCTAGAAAGGGTGATAAGACATACAAAGACATTTTGGAAAGATTTTGAATATCAAAGCGCAGTATTTTTTGTGCAATGAATCCCACAACGAAGATAGAAAAAATGGGAAAGAGAATCAAAAAGAAATCCATGAAAAACCTTTGTATGAATCAGCTAAAAATAGAATAGGAAATCACGATATCATTATTATGAATATGATTGGATAAATTCACAGATATGTGGGGGATTTGTAGTCATAAATTCTTTTAATCTATATTGTGTGAAAAGATATGTAAAATTATCCGCTGTTGAAACAAGTCGTTAATTATAATATTCCAAATTATTATTTTTCGAATGAATTAAACCATTACATTCGACATAAGGACATACTTCTATTGATGAGAAAAATACTTATTGTTGCCATTTTGTTGGTGGTCTCTACTGTGCACGCTGCTACAGTTGTTAGATCAGTTCTTCGTCATGATTTTAGTAAAATTCGCTATTATCATCATGTGCAAAGTCATAATGATGATACTTTATTATTGGTGATTCAAAGTGGTGCATGTATTTCTGTATTTCATCAAATAGATACACGAATTGTATTGGAAAAAATGAATTTCAATGCGGATGTTTTATGGGTTGAAAAATATGGTTTAACAAGCGAAGGTTATCAATCAGAATGTCCACAAGAATATATCGACAACAACTCTCCATTGCAACGCTTAGAAGATTATTCTCAAGTATTAAAGCAATTATCATCTCAATATCAAAGAATTATCGTAATGGGTGCACAGGAAGGCGCTGCGATTGCCAGTTTATTATTAGCAGATGAAAGTATTCCAATTGTTGCGGGTATTGTGATTAATAGCGGTGGTGGTTCTTATGCAAATGATGTTGTTTGGCAAATTGAAAAGCGACCAACAGACGTGATTGATAATGATCATCCTGTGATTTCTAAATTTTTAGAACAAGGCAAACAGGGGAATCTGCCTAAAAATATTAATTTTCAAAATCATGGTTATCGTTGGTGGTACGAAATGTTGAATACCAATATGTATGAAACATTAAAACAGAGCCAAAAGCCATTGCTAATTGTGCAAGGCTTGGCTGATCGAGAGCTGTCAAAAGATGGTGAACATGAAATGTACGATTGCTTAACTGATAAAGATAATGTGACGGTTTATTACTATGAAGATTTGAATCATGAGATTTCTGAAAACTTTCAATTGCCAGATATCAACGATGCCATTTTGGATGTGAAATATTGGCTAGAACAACTGTAGGTTCTAGACATTGATATCCAGCATTGCAGGCATATCAATTTCTTTTACGCATGTTGCATTGCTTGTGCTTAGAATGAATTGAATTGCGGACATAACATCTTGTAAGGGAATTAAGGTTCCTTCGGTTTCTGAAATCACAGTTTCTACAGGAATATTGATGGGATATTCTGTCGCAAGATAACCTAAATTAAGCACTGAAACACCAATTTTATCATTACGTAGATTCTCTCGTAATGATTGAGCAATACCGCGCAATGCATATTTAGAAGCAGAGAAAACAATCTCTTTGCCATTATGGTTATCCAATCCCCAAGTTGAGCCAATTAGAATGATTTTTGCTTGATTGGCTTTTTTAAGATTGGGCAATAATGCTTGGATATGCAATAAACAGGCACTGATGTTCACTTGCACCATGTTTAAAATTTCTTGTTGAGAGATTGCTTCGAAATTATATTCATCGGAAAAAGCAGTGGATTCCCATATTCCAACATTGTAGATCAAGCAATCTATTGGCTCATTGTTAATAGTTTCTGTCACTTGTGTAACAGATTCGATTGGTTGGCTGAGATCAGCTAAAATCCATTGAGTATTTTCATGGGCAATATCTGATGAATTGCGTGCAACAGCAAAAATTTTATCATGTGCTGTTGGGATAGATTCAACAATGGATTTTCCTAAGCCTTTACTAGCACCATAAACTAAAAAATTACGCGACATTTTATGCTCCAATGAGTGATATTGCTTTTCTTGCTCAGAGATTATAAATGTAAAAATGTATATTTATGTTAGATAAAAATGGCAGGGCTCTATTGATTGTTTTTTGCTCAATTATTGATGTTTTTATTTAGAATTAATTTTTCTAATTTATTAGAAAGAACTGAATTAATTATTTTTTATGAAAAATAATTTAATAACTATTTGAATATATTTATTTTTATTCGATATGAGTGAGCTTTTTAAATTATTTAGATAAGAAATTTTTTTGAATGATATAAACATAGATGATGCTAGATCTTTACTATGTTTTGGTCTGTTGAAACTTTTATGCTTAAAAAAATTTACAGTTTTAATGGTTGCTATATATTTTTCGTGGGCTATAATACGCCGAATTGCAAATCTAACCTCGTTAGGTGAGGCTCCTGTACGGAGACATGCTACTGCCCAGAAACGTCCAAAGACGCCAACGGGTTTGAACAGAAACCATCGAATTAAGGTGGTTTATAACGTAGCTAGCAGTG
>JASLHB010000014.1 GCA_030149965.1 Wohlfahrtiimonas sp.
AAGAACAAGCTGCAACGAGTGCAGAAAGACAAACAATGCTAAGAAGTTTGAAGCTGCGTTTTTTCATAATTTCTCCCAATTTTGAAATTAATCAGTACGTTGATATTGTTAGTTCGACCAAGCAGGCTCGCGGACATCTGAGGCGTTGCTTGAGAATCGTTGTGTTACGTTGCCATCATTAGAAACAGCGTTTAAACCACCATTACCATTCGAGTAAATAATCATATGACCATTACTTGAGAAGCTTGGTGCTTCATCTTTTCCACCATTGGTTAAACGTTTCGTTGCACCAGATTGTAAATCAATGATTGCAATGCCAAAGCCATTGCCGCTGCCACGATTCATTACAGCCAAGTAGCGACCATCATTTGAAATAGAAGGGCTAGCATTGTAACTACCTGAAGTTGAGATCCTGACAGGTGTTCCACCATTTGCACCAATGCGGTAAATTTGAGGATTGCCAGCTCTGTCTGATGTGAAGTAAATCATATTATCTTTACCCCAAACAGGTTCTGTATCAATTCCTGGATGATTTGTTAAGCGAGCTAAGTTCTTGCCATAAACATCTGATGTGTAAATTTCAGGGTTGCCATCTTTGGATAAAGTAAATACCAAGCGAGAACCATCTGGAGACCAAGAAGGTGCGCCATTGATGCCTGGTAAATCTAATACTACATGACGTTTGCCTGAATAAACATCTTGAACAACGATTTTACTCTTCTTGCCTTCTAATGAAGAATATGCAACTTGTTGACCATTTGGTGACCAAGCTGGGGATAAGATTGGTTCAGCAGAGTTAAAAATAGTGCTTGGATATGCACCATCAGCATCAGATACGATTAGCTGATATTGACGGCCATTTTTAGCAACATAAGCAACTTTTGTGTCAAAAGAGCCAGTTACACCTAAAATTTTCTCGTAAATTGAATCTGCGATTTGGTGAGCAGTTTTGCGCCATTGACGTTCATTGCCACCATTGACAGTATAAACACGTTGCAACATAGATGTTTTTGAGAAAGTATTCATCAAATCAACAGAAACTTGATTGCCTCTTACTGTTAAAAACACACCATATTGAACACCACGTTGCATCCAAGCATCGCTGTTAATGCTTGCAGGTCCAGCTGTTGGTTCTGGAGAGCTTTTTGCAGGTAATGAGATAAAGCGACCCGAGCGAGCTAAGTCAGCGCCAACTACTTGTTCAACATAATTACCTTGTGAATCTGCTGAAAACAACGCGATTGGAATAGCATTGTTCGCTGCTTTAGTCACTTGTATTTTTAATTGCGCATGGCTAAAAGTGATTAGAGAAACCAGCGTTATTAGTATCCAATACGAAAATTTTGCAACATGTTTCTTCATTTTACACCTCTTGAGATGATTTACGATTCGTTCAAAGCCCAAATGCTGCCAAGATTACGCCAGTATTCGTTGCAATCCATTCCGCAACCAAACACATAACGATCTGGAACATCTAAACCAATATAATCTACCCTAAAATCTTTAGGTTTGCGATCATGTACCTTATTAAATAAAGTTGCTGTATAAACTTTTGTTGCGCCCATATCTACTAAAGCTTTTGTGATTGCTTCTAGTGTAGTACCTTCATCGAAAATATCATCAACTAAAAGTACAGGTTGTCCTTCAACTGAAACACTTGGTTGAGCAACCCAGTGTAAATCTCCACCAGTTGTTTCGCCACGATAACGAGTTGCGTGTAAATAGCCGATTCTGAAAGGGAAATTTAAACGGGAAAGTAAAAGGCCGCCAGGGATCAACGCACCATTCATAACCACTAAAACGACAGGATCTAAATCTGATAAGTCATTTTTAATGACTACAGCCATTTCATTCAATGCAGCTTCAACAGCTTTTGCAGAGATGATTTCTTCAGAATTGGCTAAGATTTTTTGAGCCTTATTGTCGGGATTTGACATGATATTACCTATTTGGATGATTAAAACTAATGAGATGTGCGTTTCTTACTCGAAGTGTATTGAGCGAGAATTCTATTGACCATATCGGAATTACCTTCCTGTTCTAACTCTTTTAAAAGAGAAATTAATGGATGGAGAATTCGATTACCCATTTGTGAAACCACTTGATCAATGACATCATCAATTTCATGTTGATTTTGATGATTGGCTAATTGACGGGCTTTGCGCAGGGTTGTACTTTTTTGCTCATCAACAAAATGGAAGACTGACTGTAGATGTACAGAGAAATCAGCAAGTTGCAACCAATCTTCCCACTCTGAAACGCTTTGCTGAACATAAACTTCTGCTTCTTTTGCAGCAGCTTCTCTGGATTGATAATTCTTCTCAACGATATTATTTAAATCATCTATGCTGTAGAGATAAATATCATCAAGTTCATTAACATTGGCATCAATATCGCGTGGAACAGCGATATCTACCATTAAAATAGGTTTATTTCGACGTGCTTTTAAGGCATTGCTTGCCATTTCTTTAGAAATTAAAGAAAAAGGTGCGCCTGTTGAAGAAATTACAATATCAGCATTTTCTAATAGTTGTGGTAATGCATTTAATTCATGTACAGAAGCAGGAATGGCTAATCTGCCACTCATTTCATGTGCTCGACTTTGTGTTCTATTGGCAATCGCAATAGATTTGACATTGGCTTCAATTAAATGTTCAGCAACTAACTCTATTGTTTCACCAGCACCAATCAATAGTGCATTTTGTTCAGAAATATCAAAAATTTGCTTTGCCAATTGTACAGAAGTATAAGCAACTGAAATTGTATATGCGCCAATATTGGTTTCTGTGCGAATGCGTTTAGCTGTTTGGAATGCTAGCTGAAATAAACGATTCAGCGTTTTGCAAAGCGCATTGGCTTGATGTGATAAATCAAATGCAGTACGTAATTGCCCCATGATTTGAGGTTCGCCCAAAATCAAGGAATCTAAACCTGCACTTACACGTAATAAGTGTGAAATGGCTTCGTTATCGCGATAGCAATAATGATATTCTTGAATATTATCGATGGAAATTTGAGCATGGCTTGCCCAAAGTGTGAAAAACTCCTCTAAGGAAGCTGTTAATCCATCTAAATAAAATTCTGTTCTGTTGCATGTCGAAAGAATGACAGCACCGTTCGTCCACTCATTGTCTTTGAGTGTTTGTAAGAATGCTGGGACTTTTTCAGGCAATACGGAAGCTTGGCCTCGGATTTCAACCGAAGCAGCTTTGTGATTAATGCCGATAGCTATTACTGTCATTGGTGGTTAAATCAAAGAAATAATGAAATCATAAAAGTGGGATATATTAGCAAATTTTAAGCACTTCCACATCTAAAAGAGCAATATCATTTGAGTGATTCATAAAGTGATCTGAGTTTTGCTTGACTTTGCTCAATGGTATCGCTGATTACACGGATCAATTTTTCTTCTTTTGGAGTGGACAATTCATGTAATATGGCATTATGTAGTGCATTTAAATGATTAGGTGGAATTTTCCCGGCAGGATAAAATTTTTGTAAATTTTCACCGACACCACCATAATTAAAGCCAACAACAGGTGTTCCACAAGCAAGAGATTCAATAACAGTTCTGCCATAAGATTCTGGCTTTGAGGTGATGGATAATGTTAAATCTGCTAATTGATAAATTGAAGCCATGTCATCGCAGCTGCCAAACCAAATAATCTGTTTTTCTAACTGTAATTCAGCAATACGAGATTTCATGGATTGATAAAATTCTTCATTACGTTTGTCATAACCACCCACGATAATTGCTTTAATGTTTGAATGGTTTTCATCTTTTAATTGCTTCATTAAATCAATAAGCAATGAAATGCCTTTGATTCGTGTAATTCGTCCGGGCAAAAGTAGAAGTTTATTTTGTTCAAAATCAATGCCAAGTTCAAGTATCTTTTGACGAATCGAATCGCTAATTGGATTATTGGTATTGAATTTATTTGAATCAATACCTTGAGAAATAACTAAAGCTTTATTCACAGGCTCTTGTGGATAAGCATTTGTGAGATATTCTTTCAAGGAATCAGAAACAGCAATGACTTGATCTGCGCGGAGCATTTGTTGGCTGTAACGATTAATTGAGTTAAAGCCATGAACTGTTGTGATTACTTTTGGGCGATAAGATAGTTTTCTTAATGCAAAAGTCACTAACCATGCTTGCAAACGAGAATGTACATGAATGATATCAGGATGAATCTCTTCAATAAGTTTTCTCAGTTTTTTCACTTGCATGAGTGAATGAAAATTTTTCTTCTCAATGGGCAATGTGAAATGTTGGGTGCCATTATCAACAAGCTGATTAACTAATCTTCCACCTCCTGAAATGACGAAAGACTCAGCATATTTTGCAATGTGCTGAGTATTTTCTAAAACATAATATTCAACCCCGCCTTGATTCATAGCAGGGAGGATTTGCAGAATTTTCATTAAAATTTATTCAACTTGGTATTTATAACCGTAGCGTTCTTTGTTGTTAGGGTCAAACATTGGCTTAGTTGTTCTCCAAATGCGATGTTGCTGTGCTGAAATCATGATGATTTTAGTATTGCCATAGCGAGTCATCTCAGCCAAATCTGTGATTTTTCCGATAGCCGAAATACGTACATTGTGTAATTGTTCAGATGGAATCGCTTCAGCAATATTAATGATTACACGTTGGCTAATGTTACCATGGATAGAAGGTGCATTTTGGTCATTCAAAGGAGCATTAGCAATTTCTATTTGTGTGCCTGTTGCTGTTTGATTGTATGAAATGATAGGGCCGCCAACGATAATGGTTTTGCCCAAAGCGTTAGATGGTGATTGAATCGCTTCTTGATAAGTGATGGCATCTTTGGCTTGATCACCAAAAGTTGATGCGCATGCTGTTAATAAAAGCGCTAAAGGTAATACTTTGAGTAGTTTTAACATGGTGAATGACCTGATATTTTAATATGGTTAATGTAAGTATAGGATTGAATATTATCTTTCATAACCATACTCTTTTAAAATTACGCTCATTTTATCAACAACTTCTTGATCCATCTCGATTGGAATTCCCCATTCGCGATCTGTTTCGCCTTCCCATTTATTGGTTGCATCCAAGCCCATTTTTGAGCCTAAACCTGAGATTGGTGAAGCAAAGTCTAAATAGTCGATGGGTGTATTATCTACCATCACAGTATCTCGGATTGGATCCATGCGCGTTGTGATTGCCCAAATGACATCATTCCAATCGCGGCAATTCACGTCTTCATCCACGATTACTACAAATTTTGTGTACATGAATTGGCGCAGGAAAGACCAAACGCCCAGCATTACTCGTTTTGCATGGCCGGGATATTGCTTCTTGATGGAAACAACCGCCATTCGATAAGAGCAGCCTTCAGGCGGCAAGTAGAAATCGATGATTTCAGGGAATTGCTTTTGAATAATCGGAATAAATACTTCATTCAACGCAACGCCAAGCATTGCAGGTTCATCTGGCGGGCGGCCAGTATAAGTTGAATGATAAATAGGATCTTTGCGGTGCGTGATGCGTTCAACTGTCATTACAGGAAAACTATCCACTTCATTATAATAACCGGTGTGATCACCATAAGGACCTTCTGGCGCCATATCATCTGGATAAATATAGCCTTCTAATACAATTTCAGAATACGCTGGCACAGTTAATTCATCTGAAACTAATGATTTAGCCACATACGTTTTTTTGCCACGCAATAAACCGGCAAATGCATATTCGGATAAAGTATCTGGAATTGGCGTTACAGCTGCAATGATTGTTGCAGGATCAGCACCTAATGCAACCGCAACCGGAAATGGCTTGCCTGGATTCTTTAATTGAAATTCACGAAAATCCAATGCACCACCGCGATGAGCCAACCAACGCATGATGATGCGGTTTTTACCGATCACTTGTTGGCGATAAATTCCAATGTTTTGACGTTTTTTATGTGGACCTTTTGTGATGGTTAAGCCCCAAGTGATTAAAGGCGCTGCATCTAATGGCCAACATTTTTGAATTGGGAGTTTGCTTAAATCTACGTCATCTTTTTCGATCACAACTTCTCGGCACGGCGGAGAAGACATATTCTTAGATTTCATTGCCAATACTTTTTTAAAGATTGGGAATTGCTTAATCATCGAACGCAGGCTTTCAGGTGGATTGGGTTCTTTTAGGAATGCTAAAAGTTTACCAATGTCACGAAGCTTTGCAGGATCTTTTTCGCCAATGGCTAAGGCAACGCGCTCGGGCGTACCAAATAAATTTGTTAAGACTGGAATGCTATGATCTTTTGGATTTTCAAACAAAAGGGCAGGACCTTGTTGTCTTAATACATGATCCGAAAATTCAGTCATTTCAAGATTGGTATCAATCTCGTGAGAAACTCGTTGTAGTTTGTTGTTTTTTTCTAAATAATCGATGAATTCTCTTAAATCTTGAAATTGCATGCCGATCAGTCCAATCCAAAAAAATCGATTATAACATTAATAAAAATGGTTCTGTTATAATTCCGGGCTATCTAAAGTACAGAATAATACTAAAGAGGAAATTATGTTGTGGGATGTTAAACAAATCGAGCAAGAGCTTAAAACGGCAGAAGAAACGTTAAATGATTTAGGTAAAGCAGTGACTATGTTTGGTTCTGCGCGCATTCCTGAAGATAGTCCTTATTATAAAGCAACGGTAGAAGTTGCTAAAGCAATAGCAGAACGTGGATATGCAATCATTTCTGGCGGCGGTCCGGGCATTATGGAAGCTGCAAATCGTGGTGCAAAATTGGTGAATGCAGAATCTGTAGGATTGAATATTGTATTGCCACGCGAACAGCGCCCGAATCCTTATCAAACACGAGCATTGAAATTCACGCAATTCACGCCAAGAAAAATGACGTTTTTTAATTATTCATCCGCTTATATTTGTATGCCGGGTGGATTTGGAACATTGGATGAATTGTTTGAAGTATTAACATTGATTCAAACAGGTAAATTACAGCGCTATCCTGTGATGTTATATGACAATGATTTCTGGGCGCAGTTATTTCAATGGTTTAAAACATCATTGATGGATCAAAAGCTCATCAGCGCAGATACATTTGAATGGGTTTACATCGTGAATTCAGCAGAAGAAGTATTGGCTATATTGGATAAACACAGCTTATAAAAATCAGTGTTTTGAGTGTAATTTATAATAAAGGGACATCATGTTAGAATGTCCCTTTATTTTTTAGGGTGATTAAAAATGCAGTCAGATCGTTATTTGTTTTGGATTGATTTAGAAATGACAGGATTGGATGAAGCACGAGATCATATTATTGAGATTGCTTCAATCGTGACAGACAGTGATTTGAATGTGGTTGCCGAAGGTCCAGTTATTGCGATTCATCAGCCAGAATCAGTTTTAGATTTAATGGATGAGTGGAATCAAACAACGCATGGCAATTCAGGCTTGATCGAGCGTGTTCGTACAAGTGAAATTGATTTAGAGCAGGCCGAGAAAATGACTTATGCATTTATGTCGCAATGGATTAGAGAAGGTTCATCGCCATTATGTGGTAACAGCATTGGCACAGATCGACGTTTCTTAAAGCGCTATATGCCAACGATTGACAGTTATTTGCATTATCGAAATGTAGATGTGAGTTCATTCAAAGAAATGGTGAAACGTTGGTATCCAGAAGGTGAAATGCACCAGAAGAAAAATACGCATAAAGCATTGGATGATATTCGTGAATCCATTGATGAATTAAAATTCTATCGTCAAAATTACATTCGCCATGAAAAATAAGCACGAACATAACGTTAAAATCACTATAAAAACGCCAGCGCAATTCTTTGCATCTGGCTTTGGTTCAGGTTGCGCGCCAGTTGCTCCGGGCACATTTGGTACATTGGCATCGATTCCTATTTGGTGGTTATTAAGTTTTTTATCGCCAACGCCTTATGTTATTGCTGTTGTTGCTATCTTTTTGTTCGGTTGGTATGTCAGCGAGAAAGCTAGCCAAGAATTGAATGTGCATGATCATGGCGGCATTGTGATCGATGAATTTGTTGGGTTCTTTATCACAATGTTTTTAGTGCCAATTTCTTGGTGGACAGTTTTATTAGGATTTGTATTATTCAGAATCTTTGATGTGATTAAACCGTGGCCGATTAAAGTGTTGGATCGACAAGTGAAAGGCGGCTTTGGCATTATGATTGATGATGTGCTTGCGGGCGTTATGGCTTTAATTTCTATGCATGTGATTTTGTGGAGTTATGGCCAGTTCTTTTAAAGAAAGAATTGGGCGCTATTTGAAATGGCGGCTCAAAAAATCACGCCAATCATCTCGTTGGCTGAATAGTTTAGTGATTGTGGGTTTATGTATTGGGCTGTTTTGGATAGCTTCATTCTATAAACCCCCTAAAAATCGTTATGATCAATCACCTTATCCTTATTATCCTATTGAATTAATTTGTGATATTGAAAGAGTGATTGATGGTGATACGATCAATGTTCGATGTCCAAAATCATTAGAAAATTCTGAGAAAACATTGCGTTCTATAAGAGTTTGGGGAATGGATGCACCAGAAACAGGGCAAGAATATTGGGGCGGTTTTGCCACTCAAACATTACAATCACTGATTGATGGTAATCAATCAATTCGAATCGAAATTATAGCGCAGGATCATTATCAACGAATGATCGGCAAACTTTATATTGGCGATACCGATTTAGGTTTGGAAATGGTGAAGCTCGGTGCTGCGATCGTTTATCATCGATATAATAAAGATCAAGACTATATAAATGCAGAGAAAAAAGCTAAAATATCGCGATTGGGTATTTGGAAAGTTTCTGGCGCACAACAAAATCCTGAACGTTGGCGGCGATTTAATCCATAATAATAATTGGAACATACATGTTATTCAGTAGAAAAGAAGAAGATTTAGCGCGCAACGAAGAAATATTATTACAACAATATACACATTGGTGGATTTTTGTCGTGCCTGGATTATTATTGTTATTTGGATTTTATTTATGGTTAAAAGCTGTTTCAAAAGGCTCGTTTTCGCTGTATTCATTAGTTGTATTTGATGAGCCAACAGCAGCGATTGATTCATTAAAATATCAGATGCAATTTTATTTACATCAAGGTTCTGGTCTTTTGCGTGAGTATTTGCCAGATTCTGTGTTTAACTTTTTAAGTCAAACTCGTTTACATCCAAGAAAATGGTTAAGCCAAATCGTTATTATTTATGCTTTGTATCGATTAATTCGTGCAACGCTAACATTTTTATCCACAAGAATTACAGTGACAAATAAGCGAGTTTTAGTGGAAACCGGTTTGTTAAAACCACAAACGGTTGAATTTCCAAGAATGCATATAGATGCTTTTCATATTAAAAAAGGTTTGTTCAGCCGATTTTTACAAGTTGGTACAGTAATTATTCAGGCTTCTGGTGGATTAACTGCACGATTACCTGCGATTCGTGATCCACAATTATTGACAACTCAAGTTATTGAGAATGAAAGCTTATGATGTTAACGCAAGATAAAAATCAATTAATATTACAAGGTGATTGGACAATTGCTAATACAACGGCCATTGAAAAATCTATCGCGAGTGTTAATTTTGCTGACTTAGATTTAAAGCAAACAGTTGAGATTAATGGTGATGCTTTGGCAACCATGGATACAAGTGGTGCGTATTGGATGAGTAAGTTCATGAATTCAATCGAAGCTCAGCAAGGCAAAGTTCAGCTCACTAAATTTCATGATGAGATTTCAACCTTGGTTGATTTCATCACTGCTAGAACAGATAAAATTAAATGTGAAGATGAAGTGCCTGCTCCTAAAGATGGTTTTTTTACAAGCGTTGGAAAGCTAGCCTGCGATGTTAAAGGACAATTTTACAACTTCTTTGATTTTATCGGACGAGTTGCGATTGTCATGGGGCAAAATATTGCGAATCCTATGAGGATTCGTTGGAAAGCTTTGTGGGCAAATGTGCAAACAGGCGGCGTTCAGGCTTTATTTATTATTGGTTTATTAAACTTTTTGATCGGTATCGTGATTGCTTATCAAGGTGGTGCATTGTTAAAGCAATATGGCGCAAATATCTTCGTGGTGGAATTGATTTCCATTTCCATGTTGCGAGAATTAGCCCCATTGATGACAGCGATTATTGTGGCTGGTCGAACAGGTTCTGCGATTGCAGCGCAGATTGGTACAATGGTTGTGAATGAAGAGGTGGACGCATTGAAAACCATTGGCATCAATCCTTTGGATCAATTGGTTGTGCCTAAAGCTTTTGCCTTGGTTATTGCATTGCCATTATTGACAGTCTTTGCGGATATTTGCAGCATTTTTGGTGGCATGGTTTTGGCGAATAATTATTTAGATGTGTCATTCACGGTCTTTTTGGATCGCATTCCTGAAGTGATGACTGTGAATACATTAATTGTAGGATTGGCAAAAACACCAATTTTCGCATTAATTATTGCATTAACAGGCTGCTATCAAGGATTTCGCGTTAAAGGTGGGGCTGATAGCGTTGGTAAACAAACCACTATTTCTGTGGTGCAAGCAATCTTCCTCGTCATCATTTGTGATGCAATTTTCTCTATTATTACAAGGAACGTTCCGATCTAATGGCAGATATTATTTCAGATAAATCCAACATCGCAATTGAGATTGAGCATTTATACAATCGCTTTGGTACACATTCTGTGCATGAAGATTTAAACATGACCGTGAATAAAGGCGAATTGGTTGCTTTGGTTGGCGGCTCAGGATCAGGGAAAACCACGTTGCTTCGTGCAATCATCATGTTATTGAAGCCCTATTCAGGTCAGATTTATATGATGGGCGAACCTGTTTGGGGCATTAATGGGCAACAGCAAATGGATTTGCGAAAACGTTTTGGCATGTTGTTCCAAAGTGGGGCATTGTTCAGCTCATTAACAGTCTTGGAAAATGTGATGGTGCCAATGAAAGAGCATTTATCATTATCTAATGCAGAAATGAAAGAATTGGCAGAGCTGAAGATCATTTTGTCAGGTTTACCACCACATGCAGCGCATTTGTTACCAAAAGAATTATCTGGCGGTATGATTAAGCGTGCAGCATTGGCGCGAGCATTGGCATTAGATCCTCAATTGTTATTTTTAGATGAACCAACTGCAGGTTTAGATCCTGTTGGTGCAGGTGAATTTGATGATTTGATGAATCAATTAAAAGAATCTTTATCATTGACCATTATGATGGTAACGCATGATTTGGATTCATTATGGGCAATCACAGATAAAGTTGCCTTTTTGGGTGAGAAGAAAATTCTAGCTTATAAACCAATTGCTGAGTTAGTGAAGGATCCTCATCCTTTAATTCAACACTATTTTCAAGGTCCAAGAGGACGAGCGACAGAGGAAACTTATGGAAAATAAATTTAGTTTTGCTGCTGTTGGTGTTTTTGTGGTGGGATTTGCCATTGCATTATTAACACTAGTAGTTTGGCTAACTGTAGGTACAGAGAAAGTGACATATTTACCTTATAAGGTTGTCACAACAGAGTCGGTTTCAGGATTATCTGTGAACTCGTCCGTCAATTATAAAGGTGTTGATGTTGGTATTGTTCGTAAAATTCAATTGAATGAACAAGATCCTCGTTATGTGATTATCTCTTTGGATATCATTAAAGGTACGCCAATTAAAAAGGATACAGAAGCTGTTTTAACAGGTAGAGGGATTACAGGTTTAGTTGGTGTTAGCTTAAGCGGCGGAACGGCAACAGCACCAGATATTGTGCCAACATCTGAAAATCCAGTGCCTAGTATTAAAAATGGTGCATCCTTGGCAAAAAGATTAGATACAGCATTCAATGATGTGACGAAGTCGATTTCTGAATTATCCGCTAAATTGGATTTAGTGATTACTAAAGACAACGCTGAGCATATCAATAATATTTTAGTGAATGTGGATCGCTTGACCAGTAATTTTGCAGAAAGCTCAGAAGATATATCAGCAATGGTTGATCGTATAGAGCCAAAACTGGATCGTGCATTGCAAGCATTTGATTCATTCAGTGTGATTACAGAAAATGTGAAGAAAACTTCGGAAGATTTACAGACAACACTGGATAATGCAGATCAAACTTTAGCTTCTTGGGGAAAAACTGCGATTGTATTCCAAGATTTAGGTAAATCAGTTCGCACACAGATTCCAAATCTAAATTCTACATTTACTGAGTTAAATACAATTTTGTATCAAACTTCTCAGTTGATTAATCAATTGAATAATGAGCCAAATGCTTTGATTATGGGCAAATCAAAACCTAAAGCAGGGCCAGGGGAATAAGGGAGAATATCATGGAAAAATTATCAGTTGTTCTAGCATCGTTGTTATTTGTTGTGGGCTGTCAATCCGCACCTTATAAAACACAATATACTTTGAATCCTGAGTTGGCATCCATTCAGTCCAATGTGAAGCAAAAGCCATATTCAATCATCGTGAGCGATGTGAAATCATTTGGTGCAGGTAAAAGTGTAGATATGACATATACTCGCACATCTAATGTTGTGGAAGCTTATACGAAAAGTGCTTGGGTAGAACCGCCAGTGCAATTAGTTAAAGTAGCATTGGCAAATGCATTGATTGCCTCTAATGCTTATCAAGATGTATTGATGTCACCAACATCTATTCACAGCCCATATAAAGTAGATGCAACGATTCAATCAATGCAACAACGATTTGTGGATGGAAAAAGTACGATTGAATTAAGTTTGATGGTTCGTTTAGTGAATACATCGAATCAAAATTTAGTCTTTTCTAAGATATATTCAACAACGGAAGCAGTTACAGCAGATAATGCTGAAGGTGGTGTAGCTGCTTATGATCGTGCATTGAACCGTTTATTGCCTAACATTGTTAGGGATATTAATCGCCATTAAAGTTTAGTTATGACATATCAGCATTTATTGGCTGCATTACCAGCGCCAAACCTTTCCAATTATACACCTTTGAGTTTTCAAGGGCAGAAGATTGGTTATGTGAATAAAGCTCACATTGCAGTATTGGATCAATTTCCTAGAATATTCCAATTTACATTCGCGAATCTTATGGGAATGTTTGCGCAAGAATTTGTGGAAATGAATATAGCAGAGCGCTCTCGTGTATTGGTAGATGTATCGAATGCTTTACGTGACGCAGGATTGGTGAATAATTGGCGAGATGAATTATTTTCTATTTATTTAGATGAAAATCGTCAGGCGGAAATATTCCAGTTGGAGCGTGGCGTTGTGCCATTGTTGGCATTGCAAGCACATGGTGTTCATTTAAATGGTTACACGATGATTGATGATATGCCACATATTTGGGTTGCGCAGCGTTCTGCTAGCCGTGTGATTGCCCCATTAAAATATGATCAGTTAGTTGCTGGTGGTTTGCCTGCAGAATTATCTTTGAAAGAGAATTTATATAAAGAAGCGGGCGAAGAAGCAGGCATTCCTCAAAATATTGTAGAACCAGCACAATATATGGGGCATATCCAATATATGACAGAAGATGATTTTGGGATTCGTAATGATGTTTTGCACTGTTTTGATGTTGAATTGCCAGAACAATTTGAGCCGAATAATCAAGATGGTGAAGTAGAAAGCTTTATGCGTTTACCAGTGCATGAAGTGATAGCATTATTACAACAACAGGATTTGTTTAAGCCAAATACTGCATTAGTGATGTTAAATTTCTTATTGCGTCATGATTGGGTTGTTATAGACGAAGCAGAAAAAGCTCAATTAATGGCTTATTTTCACCCTGTAAGATAGAGGTGCTCATTTCAATGATTGAACATAAAATGATTCATGGTGATACCGATTCATCTATCGACGATGCATATTATGTGCGCGATCTTGTTTTTACGCAGGAACAAGGTTTTCCTGCTGAAATTGATGTTGATGATTATGACAAAATTGCGTGGCAATGCATTCTCTATAAAGATGGTAGTGCAATTGGTACAGCGCGATTAATTCCTCAGGAAAATCAAGGAAAGATTGGCCGAGTGGCAATTTTGAAAGAGTTTCGTGGTCTTGGTTTAGGCTTTAAAATTATGGAAGCTATTATAGATCAAGCTGAAAAATTATCTTATGCAAGTCTTAATTTATCAGCACAAGTTTATGCCGTGCAGTTTTATGAAAAATTAGGTTTTGTAGTTATGGGCGACGAATATCTAGAAGATGGCGAGCCTCATATCAATATGATTAAGGCTCTTAAATAATTTATTGATCAGTAATTTGCCAATCAATAGGTGTTTTATTGTGTGAGATAAGATATTGATTGGTTTGAGAAAATGGTTTTGATCCAAAAAAACCACGATAAGCTGATAATGGCGATGGATGCACAGATGTGATGATGTGATGTTTTGATTGATCAATTAACGGGATTTTCTTCTGTGCATGGCTGCCCCATAAAATAAAGACAACATTGTTGCATTGTTCACTGATTTCACGAATTGTTGCATCTGTAAGATGTTGCCAACCAATATTGGCATGTGAGCCTGCTTTAGAAGCTTCGACGGATAAAGACGTATTCAGTAGAAATACACCTTGTTCAGCCCATTCGATTAAAGAGCCATGATTAGGAATTTTAAATTCTTCAATATCATCAGCGAGTTCTTTGTACATATTGCGTAATGATGGTGGAATTGGAATATTTTTATGCACTGAAAAAGCTAAACCATTGGCTTGATTTGGACCATGATAAGGATCTTGCCCTAAAATAACCACTTTGATATCAGTTGGAGAAGTTAATTTATAGGCGGAAAAACGTTCTTCCTCAGTAGGATAAATATTTATTTTTGTTGCATCAATGTGCGACAGTTGTTGATAAATTTCTTTAAAATAAGGTTTTTGAGATTCTGCTTGCAGGAATTGTTTCCAAGAATTGGGTATGCTCATATCTGTAGTATTCATTTCAGTCAAAAATTGTATTCTAGATTATAATGTACCGCATGATATTAATGCCAGACATATAGCGGGGATATTTTGGTAGAAGGACAAAGACGACATTCACGTTGGTATGAGATGCTCATATTTAGCACATGGTTTCAATTGGCAATTGGGCTTGTATGTGTAGCCTTGTTACCTAGTTTTTTGGTTTGGCCAAATATTTTTATGGATTTTCCCAATCTGGCATCTGTGCAAATACACACTACTGTAGTAAATGCTGCATCCTATTGTGTGGTGTTTTTACTCTATAAAAAACTACAAAAATTTCCTGGTGCTCGTACTTTAGTTTATTTATTACCATTTGTGACAATTTGTTGGGCAATTGCGATTGGAATAATTGTATTGCTACGAATGGACTATTCTCGCCCAGTATTATTTATCTCTTTTATAATCGCCAATAGTTTATTAATTTTTGGTAATCAGTGGAGTCGAAAATATCATGAATTGAAGCTTGCTATAGTTCCATTTGGTGATTATCAAGAAGTTTTAGATGTGCAAGCAGCAGATTATCGTATTTTAGAAGAACCTGCACTGAGAGGAATTCGCTATGATGCGGTTGTTGCTGATTTAAGAGGTGATATGCCTGATGAATGGCAAACATTCTTAGCCAATTGTGCTTTAGCAAATATGCCTGTTTATCATAGTCGATTGATGGTGGAGCAGTTAACAGGACGAGTAAAAGTAACGCATTTATCTGAGAATATTTTTGGCGCGCTTTATACAACATCTTTTTATGGAATTGTGAAGCGTATTTGTGAGATTGCTTTTGTGATATTTTTATCGCCAATTTGGTTACCTTTAATGATTATGTTTGGCATTCTTATTAAATTAGAAAGCAAGGGGCCGATGTTCTTCATTCAAGAGCGAGTAGGGCTAGGTGACAAGGACTTTAAAGTTTATAAGTTACGCAGCATGTGCAAAGATTCAGAGAGTAATGGCGCACAATTTGCGACGCAAGGCGATGCCCGTGTAACGCGTGTGGGTAAGTTTATTCGTAAAACAAGAATCGATGAGATCCCACAATTCATCAATATCCTTAAAGGTGATATGAGTCTCATCGGTCCAAGACCAGAGCAGCGCGTATTTGTGGAGCAATTCAAAAAAGAAATCCCATTTTACTCATATCGTCATGTGGTGCGCCCGGGGATTTCTGGTTGGGCACAGGTAACTCAGGGTTATGCTGCGAATGCCAATGAAACTCGTGTGAAATTAGAATATGATTTGTATTACATTAAACATTTTTCATTTTGGTTGGATGTATTGATTGTGTTGAAAACTATTAGAACAATGTTGACAGGATTTGGGGCAAGGTAATGAATGTATTGGTAACAGGCGGTGCGGGTTTTATTGGATCTGCTGTTGTGCGTCATATCATCAATAACACAAATAACACTGTATTGAATATTGATAAATTAACTTATGCGGGCAATTTAGAGTCATTGAAAGACATTGACCAAAATTCTCGTTATTTATTTAAGCAGATTGATATATGTGATGCAGTAGCAATGACAGAAGTATTGAATGAGTTTCAACCTGATTCAGTGATGCATTTGGCGGCTGAATCACATGTGGATCGCTCTATTGATGGTCCGGCTGCGTTCATTACCACAAATATCGTTGGTACTTATACGCTCTTAGAAGCAACTAGGCAGTATTGGAATACATTGGACGATGCTAAAAAAAGTAACTTCCGCTTCCATCATATCTCCACAGATGAAGTGTATGGTGACTTAGAAGGCACAACTGACCTATTCACAGAAACAACATCTTATGCACCAAGTTCACCTTATTCCGCGAGTAAAGCAAGCTCGGATCACTTAGTGCGTGCATGGCATCGTACGTATGATTTGCCAACGATCGTTACGAATTGCTCTAACAACTATGGCCCTTATCACTTTCCTGAAAAGTTAATCCCATTAGTGATTTTAAATGCGCTAGATGGTAAACCTTTGCCAGTTTATGGCAATGGCCAGCAGATTCGTGATTGGCTCTTTGTAGAGGATCATGCTCGTGCGTTATATAAAGTGATCACAGAAGGTGAGATTGGAGAAACCTATAACATCGGTGGCCACAATGAAAAGGCCAATATTGATGTCGTTAAAACTATTTGTCATATTTTGGATGAGCTAAAACCACAGGCCAATGGCCAGTTATATGAAACGCTCATTACTTTTGTCAAAGATCGACCAGGCCATGATTTACGTTATGCCATTGATGCAACTAAGATCAAACAAGAATTAGGCTGGGTACCCGAGGAAACATTTGAAAGTGGTATTCGTAAAACTGTCGAATGGTATTTAAATAATTTAGAGTGGTGCCGTCATGTACAAGATGGTAGCTATCAACGAGAAAGATTAGGAGCAAATGCATAATGGCCCATACAAAAGGTATCATTTTAGCGGGTGGATCTGGTACACGCTTATATCCTATTACTAAAGGTGTATCTAAGCAGTTATTACCTATTTATGACAAACCAATGGTTTACTATCCATTGTCTGTTTTGATGCTTGCAGGCATTCGTGAAGTATTGATCATCAGTACACCAGAAGACATCGAAGGCTTTAAACGTTTATTGGCGGATGGCTCACAGTTTGGCATCGAGATTAGTTATGCAGTACAACCAAGCCCAGATGGCTTAGCACAAGCCTTTATCATCGGTGAAGAGTTCATTGGTGATAGCAATGTTTGTTTAGTATTGGGTGACAATATTTTTTATGGTCAAGGTTTTACCCCAATGTTAAAGCAAGCGGTTGCCCGTAATAAAGGCGCAACAGTATTTGGGTATCAAGTAAAAGACCCTGAGCGCTTTGGTGTTGTTGAGTTCAATGAACATAAACAAGCCATTTCTATTGAAGAGAAACCTGAGCATCCTAAATCCAACTTCGCAGTGACGGGGTTATATTTCTATGACAATGATGTGGTGGAGATTGCCAAACAAGTGAAACCATCCCTCCGTGGCGAGCTTGAAATTACTACTGTGAATCAAATGTACTTAGAACGCGGAGACTTGAATGTTGAACTCATGGGCCGCGGTTTTGCATGGTTAGATACTGGCACTCATGAAAGCTTATTAGAAGCAGGTATGTTTGTGGAAACCATTGAGAAACGTCAAGGTTATAAAGTGGCTTGCTTAGAAGAGATTGCTTACAACAATGGCTGGCTCACAAAAGAACAGCTCTTAGAGATTGGTAAGAGTATGAGTAAAAATCATTATGGCCAGTATTTAATGTCGTTGGTGGATGAAGATCATGAATGAAAATAAGAAGATCTTTGTCACTCAACCTTTTTTACCACCATTAAATGAGTTTATTCCATATTTAGAACAAATTTGGAATAGCAAACATTTAACCAATAGTGGACCAATGCATCAAGCATTAGAACAACAATTGTGTGAATATTTAGGCGTGCCATTTATTTCTCTTTTTAATAATGGCACAAATGCGTTATTAACAGCCTTACAGTGTTATGAGTTGAGTGGGGAAGTTATTACCACCCCTTATTCCTTTGTAGCAACAACTCATTCTTTGATCTGGAATCAGTTAACGCCTGTATTTGTTGATATTGATCCTCATAGCCTAAATATTGACCCATCAAAAATTGAGGCAGCTATTACTGAAGAGACAACTGCGATTCTAGCAGTTCATTGTTATGGTAATCCTTGTGATGTAGAAGCAATTCAAAAAATTGCACAGAAGCATCAATTAAAAGTAATTTATGACGCTGCTCATGCATTTGGTGTGCGTGATCATAATGGAAGTATTTTAAATTATGGTAATTTAAGCATTCTAAGTTTCCATGCGACAAAAGTTTTTAATACTTTTGAGGGTGGTGCAATTATTTCTCATGATCTAGAAACCAAGCAACGTATTGATAGATTGAAAAATTTTGGCATACAGAATGAAACAGAGGTTTCTGATATTGGCAGTAATGGGAAAATGAGCGAGGTTAATGCTGCTTTTGGTCTATTACAGTTACAGTATGTAGACGCAGCTATTGAGCAAAGAAAAGCAATTGCAAAGCAATATCAAAATGCATTGAATGATATTGATGGGATTGATTGTGCTTTAGCAAATAATGTCCAGAATCATAACTATTCATATTTTCCTATTTTGATTAATCAAGATAAATATGGCTCAAGTCGCGATGAATTATTTGAGAGACTAAAGTCACATAATATTTTTGCACGACGCTATTTTTATCCATTGATTAGTGATTTTTCAGCATATAAAAATCAACATAATCTACATGATTTAAATATTGCGAAGCATGCAGCGGATTCTGTGCTCTGTTTACCCATCTATCCTGATTTATCAAAAGATGATGTAATTAAAATTTTAGAGATAATTAAAGGTTAATCATACAAATGAAATTAGCAATTATGCAACCTTACTTTATGCCTTATATTGGATATTTTCAATTACTTAATGCTGTGGATAAGTATATAGTATATGACAATATTAAGTATACGAAGAAAGGTTGGATTAATCGAAATAGAATTTTGAAAAATGGTGAGGATAGTTATATTTCATTGCCCCTTGAGAAAGGTTCTGATAGCTTAGACATTGTAAAGAGAAGCATATCTCAATCATTTGATCGAAAAAAATTGTTAAATCAAATTAAAGAATCTTATAGAAGATCTCCATATTTCAATACCGTTTATCCTGTTATCCAAGAAATTATTAATTATGACTGCCAGAATTTGTTTCACTATTTATTCAACCAATTGGAAATTCTAAAAGAATATATGGAAATTGATACTGAGATAATAGTTTCTTCCGATATCAATATAAATCATAATTTAAAATCAGAAGATAAAGTATTAGCCTTATGTAAGGCAAGTCAAGCTGATGTATACATTAATGCTATTGGTGGAATAGAGTTGTATTCTCATGAAGTATTTCAACAAAATGGCTTAGAACTGTTTTTTATCAAAACAAACGACATACGTTATGAACAATTTGCCAATGAGTTTGTACCTTGGTTATCTGTGATAGACGTTTTAATGTTTAATTCTCCTGAAGCCATTAATAGCATGTTATCCAATTATGAGCTTATTTAAGAAAAACAATGAGACATTTTCTATTTTAAAAATTTGTGGAGAAAATATATGGGGTTTTATTCTCAGGGAGAATTACAAACAATTGGCTTTAAAAGTCTAGGCAAAAATGTATTAATTAGTACTAAAGCATCCCTCTATCGCCCGGAAGAAATGATTATAGGAAATAATTGCAGAATTGATGATTTTTGTCTTATATCGGGAAAAATCATATTGGGCAATAATGTTCATATAGCTGCTTTTTCGAATCTTTCTGCAGGATTATGTCATATTGAGTTGCAAGATTTTTCAGGACTAGCATATGGTTGTCATGTATTTACTGGTACAGATGATTATAGTGGGCGCACTATGACTAATCCAACAATACCTATTCAGTATAAAGGATTATCTGAAAAAAATATTACTATAGGACGTCACACTATTGTTGGAACAAATTCTGTAGTCTTTCCTGGAGTACATTTAGCAGAAGGTACTGCAGTTGGTGCATTATCATTAATGACAAAGAGCACAGAGGCTTGGTCTATATATGCAGGTAGACCTGCCAGGAAAATTAAAAACCGAAAAAGAGATTTGCTTGTGCTAGAGCAAGAATATTTAGATTCATTAGATTCTGAGAAATAATTTGTGAATAAAAATATCATAGCCAATTATATAAGCCAAATTTATGTAGCGTTAATTGGGATTGTAATTCTTCCACTATACATTAAATATATGGGGGCAGAAGCTTATGGTTTGATGAGTTTTTTCACGATGCTGCAAACTATATTTATGTTGTTGGATTTAGGATTAACGCCAACTATTGGTAGAGAAACTGCTAGATATCATGCTAAGGCAATTTCAGAAGATGACTTCAATAGCTTATATCGTGTATTGCATGTTTTATTTATCGTTGTTGCAGTGATAGGAGGTTTAGCCCTTTTAGGCGCCTCAAGCTTTTTTCTTAATCATTGGTTAAAAATTGAGGGTTTAAATCCTAGCGAGGTTTTATTGTCTCTACAAATTATGGCTATTTGTATCGCATTGCGCTGGATTGCAGGCTTGTATAGAGGAATAATCTCAGGGTCAGAGCAGTTTGTATGGCTCGGCAGTTTTAATGTTATCTTTGCAACTTTAAGATCAATTGCAGTCGTTGTGATGATGGCTTTTATTGGTATGACATTGATTGAGTTCTTTGTATATCAATTAATTTTGGCAATAGTAGAGCTGATAATATTAAAATTTAAAGTTAAAAAAATATTAAATTTTGCAAACTATATAAATAAATTATCCATACAGCCTATTAAAAATATTTTGAAATTTTCATTAACAATTGCTTTTACATCTGCAGTTTGGGTTTTATTGACACAAACAGACAAATTTATATTATCAGGGATTTTAAGCCTAGAGGATTATGGTTATTTTAATTTAGCGGTTTTATTGGCGAGTGGCATTATGATGTTAAGTGGCCCTATACACACAACTATTATGCCAAGAATTACGCATTTATATGCAGAGAATAAAGAACAAGAAGTTGTAAATATATATAGCAAATTCACACAGTTGATTACTATTCTTGTTGGTAGTGTCACTATTGTTGTTGTGTTAATGGCCAAAGAAATTTTATTAGTTTGGACAAATAACTCAGAGATTTCTGAGAATGCGTATCAAATTCTACAATTATATGCCTTAGGAAATGGCATATTGGCTTGGTGTGCTTTCCCATATTTCTTACAATATGCACGAGGTAATTTACGATATCATTTACGGGCAAATATAGTTACTGTTTTGATTATGGTACCTGTGATGATTTTGGTTGCAAAAAATTATGGCGCGATTGGGACGGGATTTGCATGGATGCTATTAAATGTTGTTACATTTCTATTGTGGGTTCCATATTTACATAAAAAGTTTTTACCTAAATTACACTTAGTATGGCTTTTTAGAGATATAGTGAAAATAATTTTGCCATCTTATTTAGTAGCATTTTTAATAATTGGGTTGCTTCCAGAAAGTACTAATAGAATAACTAACTTAATTTATATAATATGCGTGGGATTGATTACATTATTGTCTATGATATGTATATCTGATTATCGAAAGGTTTTAATGAAATATGCAAGATTCAAATATTAAAGTTTCTGTTTGTATTGTGACGTATAACCAAGAAAAATATATTGGTGAATGTTTAGATAGTTTAGTTTCGCAACAAACAAGTTTTCCTTTTGAAGTTATAGTGGGTGATGATGCTTCGAGTGATCGAACACCAGAGATTATTCAAAAATATTATGAAAAGTACCCAAATATTATCGTTCCTGTTTTACGTGAGAAAAATCTAGGACCGGTTGGTAATACTGTAGATGTTTATAAGAGGGCTAAAGGGCAGTATATTGCTCATTTAGATGGTGATGACATGGCATTGCCAGGAAAGTTACAGGCTCAAGCTGATACTTTAGATGCTAATCCTGATTGCACTATATGTGCTCATAATGTTTGGATGTGGGATGGGAAATTATCTGATAGAGATTTTAGTGAGAAATTAACAGGTAAATATAATTTGTTAGATCTTTACTGTGATCTCCCATTTTTTGCTCACTCATCCAAAATGTTTCGTAATGATTTACAGGAAAATTACTGGAAAGAATTTAGTGAGGTTGCTCTTGATGTGACTGTCCATATAGAACAAGCAAAAAAAGGTAATATTTATTATTTACAAGATCATCTAGGAGTTTATAGACAGTTTATAGGTATTAGTGAATCAGGTAAACGCTTAAATCCTAAGATGACAGATGAAGTCATCAGATTGTATGAAGTTGCTTTAAAAGAACAACGCTATCCTGTAGATGATATACAAAAGGCTTTCGCCCAAGCATGTTTGAATTTTGCAAGGGGAAGCATAGGGTTTGACCAACCAAAAGACTTTAGACGATATATAAAAATATCTTGTGATGTAAAGCAGATTTCAAAGAAGCAAAAATTTTTGTATTACTTATCCTATAGTCCTAGTGGTTCAATTAAAGTATTAAAAATTTTGCACTCTTTTAAAAGAGCATTTAAAAATTTAATTCAAAGGAAATCATTAAAATGAATTTAAAGGTTTCTATCATTATCCCTGTTTATAATGTAGAAAAATATATTGCTAAATGTATTCAAAGCCTATTAGCTCAAACTTATAAAAATTTTGAAGCGATTATTGTAGACGATGGTAGCCCTGATAATTCCATTCAAATTGCAAAAGAACTAGTTAATGGAGATCCTCGTTTTGTTTTTTTAGAAAAAGAAAACGGAGGATTATCAAGTGCGCGTAATCTGGGACTGGATTATATGAAAGGAGACTATGTAGCGTTCTTGGATTCAGATGATTATTTTCATCATGAATGTTTAGATAAGGTGATTACCGAGTTTGAGAAAAATAGAAAAATTGATATTGTGATTTTTGGAACATTGTGGGTTAGTGAAAAAGGAGAAGTTCTTCACAAGACCACATCTGATATAGCTAAGTATTGTGTATATAAAGATATTTTATTATATGAAAATAGTATTGAACAAATGGTATGGAATAAGGTATATCATAGAGATGTATTTGTTGATGAAAGGTTCTATGAAGGTATTATTTATGAAGATACCGAAATTATACCTCGTTTATTATTAAATAAAAAATTGTCCCATTTACCATATTATTTATATAGATATATCCAACGTGAAGGTTCTATTACAAATGAATATAATCGATTGTCTATTAGTAGTATTTTTTTTATTTTAAATTCTCATCGGGAGTTTTTAGAAAAGTTAGGGTTATATAATGAATACAAGATGTATTATGAAATAGGTTACATCTATCGTACTTTTTATCATGAATTAAAAAAGATAGTCAGTTATTCTCAACATTATGATCAAGATATTAGATTATTTAAAAAAAGTTTAGATGAGAAAATTATTTCATGGAATAATATTTTGAGGGCGCATGGTGTATTTTCCAAGTCGTTTTTATTGGTTTTATTATTTAAAATACATCCTAAGTTAATTTTAGCAATAGATAAATTTAAGAGACTATTAGGGAGATAATTTGATGTTGATTTCTGTTATTGTCCCTGTTTATAACGTTGAAAAGTATATTGAAAAGTGTATTCAAAGCTTATTAGATCAGACTTATAAAAATTTTGAAGCGATCATTGTAGACGATGGTAGTCCTGATAATTCTATTCAGATTGCAAAAGAGCTAGTCAATGGAGACTCTCGTTTTATTTTCTTAGAAAAAGAAAATGGTGGGCAAGGTTCTGCTAGAAATATGGGGCTTGACCATACGGGAGGAGATTATGTTGCTTTTTTAGATTCTGATGATTACTTATCTATTGATACTTTTCAGTTGTGCGTAGATATTATAAGAAGTAATGTAGATGTGGATATTGTATTATTTGGCATAAGTTTTATAGATGAAAATAATCGATTATTAGAGTATTTTATTCCAAATACTAAAGCTTACTATACAGAGGAAGATATTTTATTATCTAATAATACTATTAACTATAGTGTATGCAATAAGATGTTTCATAGGAATTGTTTCTTGAATATAAGATTTATTGAAAACATAACTCATGAAGATAAAGAAATACTGCCAAGAATTTTATATAGTAAAAATTTGTTTAATATACAAAAAAAATTATATTTTTATATACAAAGTAGTAATTCGACAATGCGCTCTTATAATATTAAATCAGCTATGAGTTATACATACATATATAGTCAATATAAAGAATTTTTAATAAAAGAAAATATATATGAACAGTTTAGAGATTATTATGAGAAATCTTATATAAAATTTTGTTATTTTGTAGAATTAACTCATATTATAAAATATTCTCCTGATTATATATCTGATTATAAACACCTTATAAAAATTTTGGATCCTCAAATATTATCACTTAAGAATATAAAAAAGCATTTTTCTATTACATCTAAATTTTATTGGTTTGCGATATTATTAAAACTGTCTCCTAATTTGGCTAAAAATATATATAAATGTGTGTTTAGGTGATAATTTTTTATGAAAACAATAAGAGTAGGTATCACGTTAAAACCAACAGCATACACACCAGAAGCCTTTGCATATCAAAAGTATTTGGTAGCAAAAGGTCATTGTGTACAGTTAGATTTAGAACACAATTTGAATCCTAATAATGATATTAATATCTATTTTATGGGGACAAGACCTTTTTGGCAGAAAAAAACTAGCTCTGCTATTGAGGTGCACGAATATCAGAGCTTGTCTGTTCCTCCCCATTCTAATTTGAAAGATCTGGCCAAAAAATTAGTGAACCGAAAGCCTCAAGGGCGTATATTTTTAAATAATATAGTTAGAACAGATTTGAATTTTACAGATGATTGTCCATATATTATGCGAGATATGGGTGTTGATGATGAATTTTTTTCTTTGAGGGCAGAAAAGAATGAAAAGGAATATGACATCGTATATTCAGGCACGATAGATGCACGTGCAGGCTTGATAAATATCTTACATGCTATTGCTATGCAAGGTTATACACTTTTGGTTATTGGCAATATTTCTATTGAAAGTCAAAGATATTTAGAGGCAACAAATAATATTCAATGCCTTGGCAAGGTCGATTATCAGGATTTACCAGCCTTATATAATAAAGCTGTATACGGTTTGAATTACACACCAGATATTTATCCTTTCAATATTCAAACAAGTACTAAAACTTTAGAATATTTAGCATCAGGTTTAATGTTAATTAGCAATAGATATGATTGGATAGAGGAGTTTTGTATAAAGCATGATTATTCTCCAGTTTGGCTAGATAATCTGGTGAATAAGGAGTTATTTGTAAATACACATGGATATAATAAATCGTTAAACATGGAGGAATATAGCTGGTCTTCTATTTTAGAACAATCTGGTTTTGAGAGTTTTTTATTGGGATTATTGAAGGAGTGATATTGAGTGAATAAAATTATTCTTATCGGTACGACAGCCTCTATGACGATTCAGTTTAGACAGGATCTCATTAAAATGCTCTTACAAAGAAACTATATGATTTATTGTTTTGTTTGTGAGTATAAGACTGAAGAACTAGAACAATTGCAAGAGTTAGGAGTAACTCCCATAACCTATAAAATGAGCCGTGGAGGATTAAATCCTTTTGCTGATTTATTATCAATGTTGGAACTAAAGAAAAAAATTTTAAATATTGCCCCTGATATTGTATTTTCATTTTTTGCTAAACCTGTTATTTATGGAAGTATGGCTGCTAAATTAGCTAAAATACCTAAGATTGTGGGCATGTTAGAGGGATTAGGATATGCTTTTACCGAACAACCTGATGGGCTAAGTTTAAAGGCAAAACTGATTCGTTTGATACAGGTTGTATTATATAAAATTGCCTTACCTTTGTTGGATAAAATTATATTTTTGAATCCAGATGATCAACAGGATTTAATTACTGGCTATAATATTCGCGTTAAACAGGTGGAAATTCTTGGGGGAATTGGATTGAATTTACGGAACTATCGTTTTAGTATTGCACCAATTGAGCCTGTAAGATTTATATTTATAGGGCGTCTTTTAAAAGATAAAGGCATCTTTGAATACATTGAAGCTAGTAAGATAGTGAAATCTAAATATCCTAATGCTAAGTTTGTTGTAATAGGAGGATTAGATGCTCATAATCCTAGGGGATTAAAACAGCATGAGTTAGATGCTTTGATAGAGCAGGCAATCATTGAATATCCAGGTTATGTTAGTAATATTGAAGATTGGATAGCTCAATCTAGTGTGTTTGTTTTACCATCATATCGTGAAGGTGTTCCTAGAAGCACGCAGGAAGCAATGGCGATTGGTAGACCTGTTATTACAACAGATGTACCAGGATGTAGAGAAACAGTAGAGGATGGAGTAAATGGTTTTTTAGTGCCAAAATGGTATGCTAGTGCATTGGCTGAAAAGATGATTTATTTTATTGAACATCCACAACAAATTAACCTTATGGGCGCAGAAAGTCACAGGATGGCTATTGAAAAATTTGATGCTGATAAGGTTAACCAAAAATTATTAAGTATTTTAGACATTTAAATAAGTGATGAATATGATCAAAAAAGCGATTCTTCCAGTTGCAGGTTTGGGTACAAGATTTTTACCTGCGAGTAAATCCATCCCTAAAGAGATGGTCACAGTGGTGGACCGCCCAGTAATTGAATATGTGGTGCGTGAGGCAGTGGCTGCCGGGGTTGAGCAAATCATCCTTGTCACGCATTCATCTAAAGCGGCGATTGAAAACTACTTTGATAGCAACTTCGAGTTAGAAACATCCCTTAAAGCTAAAAACAAATTAGATCTATTGGCAGAAATCACCAATATCATCCCAGAAAATGTGAGTGTGGTATCCGTTCGTCAGCCTGCGCCATTGGGCCTTGGGCATGCGGTATTGTGTGCGAAGGACTTAATCGGGAATGATGACTTTGTGGTTTTACTCCCAGATGTGCTCATTAAAAATGATGATGCTAAGCATGACCTCACTCAAATGGTGGCGCGTTATGAAGCATCTGGCGCAGCACAGATCATGGTGGAGGCAGTACCGGAGCATCTCGTGAATCAATATGGCATCGTGGATGTGGCAGAGTCACCAGTAGAAGGGCAAAGCACCGTAATGCGTGGGATTGTAGAAAAGCCAAGCATTGATGAAGCACCCTCTAATTTATCTGTTGTGGGCCGTTATGTATTGCCTGCCAAGATTATGCAGTTATTAGAAAAAACGCCAAAAGGCGCGGGGAATGAGATCCAATTAACAGATGCCATTGCAATGCTGCAGGACCTAGAGCCGATAGAGGCTTACCGTATGCAAGGGCAGACTTTTGATTGCGGCAGTAAATTGGGTTATTTAAAAGCTGTATTGCATTATGGTGCGAGCCACCCTACATTAGGGAATGACTTTAAACAAATGATTAAAGAGCTTGGTATCTAATGAAAATAGCACTTTTTGGGGAAACTCTGTATGCAGAGGTCATGGCTTCGGTATTGCTTGATTATGGCCATGAGGTGAGGTGGCATAAAGATGATCATTCAGCATCGGAGAGTGATGTTTATATTTTTTGTTATAGCCCCACAGAGTTAATCAGGGCTAAAGCTGTGCTCGCCGCAATTGCACAGCATCCTTTAACGAATGCTAAATTAATGATCAATGGCTCGACCTTTGGCCTGCATGGTACAGAGCAACTCAAAGCCATCCTGCCGGATCACCATTGGGTTTACTTCCCGGATATTATTCAAGAAGGGAATGAGGTTAATAGCCTCCTGAACGCTCAGCAGGTGATGGTGGGGATACAGTCAGAAGTAGCAAAGATGCAAATGCAGGAGTTCTTAAGGCCATTATTCCCACAGCGCCATCAACTATTATTCATGCCAATTTTGGATGCGGAATTTGCAAAATTGAGCATCTCCGGCATGTTGGCAGCGCGCATTAGTTATATGAATGATTTAGCGCTCGTGGCAGAAAAGCTCGGTGTGGATATTACCAATGTTAAGCAAGGGATGGGCGCGGATCCGCGGATTGGTGCTTCATATTTATCCCCAGGTGTTGGTTTTGGTGGGGAGAACTTCTCCCACGATATTTTGACGTTATCGAGTGAAGTTTCTAAAAGTGGCGTTAAAAGTAGATTGTTAGAGCAAGTCTGGCAGATCAATGAGGACCAAAAAGAGATTCTATTTAGGAAGCTGTGGAATTATTACCACTCGGATCTTAAGGGTAAAACTATCGCCATTTGGGGTGCTGCCTTTAAAGAAAATACCACCAGCATTCATAATTCCCCGATTCATCATATGCTCAAAGCCTTATGGGCGCAGGGTGCGAAAGTACAGCTGCATGATCCGCAAGCATTGCCAGAGATTAAAGCGATGTATGGTGAAAGGGCTGATTTACTCTATTGTGAAGATCGTTATGATGCAGTCGCAAAAGCAGATGCATTATGCGTCATCACGGCATGGAAGCTATATCACAGCCCGGATTATGTCCGTTTATTATCTTTAATGAAGCATCCTTTGATCTTGGATGGCCGTAATATTTATGACCCAGTTTATATGGTTGCACAAGGCTTTGTGTATCAAGGAGTAGGGCGCTAATGGATCATACAGTAAAACAATTGGAAGAGTTGGCTAGCCGTTTACAGCACACAGATTTAATGGATCTGTTTATCAATAATCCTGAGCGCTTTAATGAGTTTTCCCTTCAGTGTGATGCACTGACGTTGGATTATAGTAAGCAGCGCGTGGATCAAGATGTGATGGCGGCATTGGTGGACTTTGCACAATCCAAAGATCTAACAGAATGGTTGGCTAAGCTTTTTTCAACAGAGCAGATTAACTATACCGAAGGGCGCGCAGCAATGCATTGGGCGCTCCGCTTACCTAAAGGCAATACTGAGTTCTCTGAGCTTGCCCATAAAGTTCATACTCAATTAGAACTGATGTATGCTTTGGTGGATAAGATCCATGCTGGCCAATTCCGTGGTGCCACAGGTGAAGTGATTCAGGATGTGGTTAATATTGGCGTGGGTGGTTCTGACTTAGGGCCATTGATGGTATCCCATGCTTTGTCTGACTTTAAAGTGCAAACGGCTAAACCGCTCAATATCTATTTTGTATCCACCATGGATGGCAGCCAGTTATCGGATCTATTGCATCAATTGCGACCAGAAACAACGTTATTTATTATCTCGTCCAAATCATTTTCCACCATTGATACTTTATCGAATGCAGAAACAGTGCGTTTATGGTTAGAGAAATCCTTGGGGCAAAATAGTAGCACCTTAAAGAATCATTTTATCGGTGTCTCCACCAATGTAGAGAAGATGACGGCATGGGGCATCCATCCCGATCACCAGCTAATGTTATGGGATTGGGTGGGTGGTCGCTATTCGCTTTGGTCATGCATTGGTATGCCGATAGCCTTGCTGATCGGTGTTGCAGGATTTAAAGCGTTTTTAGCAGGTGCACATCAAGTGGATGAGCACTTTAGAACGCGACCTTTTGAGCAGAATATTCCTGTATTAATGGGGTTGTTGGGCGTTTGGAATACGAACTTTTTGACCATTCAAACCCATGCAGTTTTACCTTATGATGGGCGTTTAAAGTATTTTGCATCGTATTTGCAGCAGTTAGAAATGGAATCTAATGGTAAGTCCATTCAGCGTGATGATACGACGGTAACCATGGGCACATGCCCGATCGTGTGGGGTGAAGTTGGCCCGAATGCTCAGCATGCTTTTTATCAGCTATTGCATCAAGGCACACATGCGGTGAGCAGTGATTTTATTGCACCTGTTCAGCGTTATAACACTAAGCAATTTACCTATGTGGAGAGCGAGGCAGCATTGATCGAGCAGCACCATTTAGCCTTGGCGAACTGCCTAGCGCAGTCTCGTTTATTGGCATTTGGGAATCATGCTTTGGATGCGAAAGAAGTCGAGGCTTTACCAAGTTATAAGCAGTATGAAGGGAATCAACCAAGTTCTACATTTTTAATTAAAGAATTAAATCCCACAACGTTGGGCATGCTCATTGCTTTATATGAACATAAAGTTTTTGTGCAATCTGTGATTTGGAACATTAACCCATTTGATCAATGGGGTGTAGAAAAGGGTAAAGAGATTGCCAACCAAATTTTACCAATTTTAGATAAAACAGGGCAGGATGTCTCCCAATTAGATGGCTCTACGCAAGGTTTATTACAGATATTATTAGGGAAATCACATGGCTAAAATTTTAGTAACAGGCGGTGCAGGTTATATTGGCTCTCACACATGTGTGGAGCTATTGGACGCTGGGTATGATGTAGTGGTGCTGGATAACCTAGCGAACAGCTCACAAGAATCTTTAGCGCGTGTAGAAGAGCTAACCGGTAAAAAGCTCACTTTTGTGGAAGGGGACATCCGTGATGCATCAGCATTGGATGCAATTTTTACAATGCATAAGATTGATGCTGTGATCCACTTTGCAGGCTTAAAAGCAGTGGGCGAAAGCCAACAGATCCCGCTTGAGTACTTTGATAATAATATCGCAGGTTCCATTAGCTTAGTGAAGGCGATGGAAAGGGCACAAGTCTTTAACTTAGTTTTTAGTTCATCAGCCACTGTGTATGATGAGGCTAATATCTCCCCGCTTAATGAAGATATGCCAACAGGCATGCCATCGAATAACTATGGCTATACGAAGCTAATGGTGGAGCAGTTATTGCAAAAATTATCCGTCTCTAACCCTGGTTGGTCCATTGCTTTACTGCGTTACTTTAACCCAGTGGGCGCTCATAAAAGTGGCCGCATTGGGGAGGATCCACAAGGCATCCCGAATAACTTAATGCCATATGTGACGCAAGTGGCAGTGGGTAAACGCGATAAATTATCTATTTTTGGTAATGATTACAATACGGCAGATGGCACGGGGATCCGTGATTATATTCATGTAGTGGATTTGGCATCTGCACACTTATGCGCCCTTAAAAATCGCATGAATGCCAAAGGTTGCCGCGCTTGGAACATTGGTACAGGTAATGGCTCTTCTGTATTAGAGATTAAAAACACATTCGAAGCAGTCAATGGTATTGAGATTCCATTTGAATTTTCACCTCGTAGGGCAGGGGATGTGGCAATCTCATATTCGGATAATACCAGAGCGGTTACAGAGCTCGGCTGGCAGCCACAATATGATCTTAAAGACATGCTGATGGATAGTTGGCACTGGCAGAAGCTGAACCCGAAGGGCTATAACTAATAGTATTTCTTTAGTCTGTTATATAATACATTACTATTAAATTTAATATAAAGTTAGTCAATAGATGGAATTTAGAACTGATATAAACGGACTGCGCGCGTATGCAGTCCTTGCTGTAATTATTTTCCACTTTAATAAGCAATGGCTTTCCGGCGGTTTTGCGGGTGTCGATGTTTTCTTTGTCATATCAGGCTATTTGATGACTTCTATTATTTTTAGAGGGCTTGCAAATAATAGTTTTTCAATTTGGAAATTCTACGCTGCTAGAATTAAAAGAATTATTCCTGCATTATTAGCTTTAGTCATAGTCCTAATGGTATTTGGCTACCTATTTTTAGGCCCCATTCCTTATGCAGATCTTGCAAAACATTCGGGTGGTAGCCTACTCTTTATTTCTAACATACTGTATTGGAAAGAATCCGGCTACTTTGATGCATCTGCGCTAGAGAAATTCTTACTTCATACTTGGTCGTTATCCGTTGAATGGCAGTTTTACATCATTTATCCAATAGGATTATTGCTGTTGTCGAAGCTATTAAAGTTAGAAATCATTAAGAAAATATTTGTAGCTGGGACTATCATTGCCTTAATATTTTCAATTTATGCGTCTCAAAGATGGTCTGTTGCATCATACTTTTTATTACCGACAAGAATGTGGGAGATGTTGCTAGGTGGGATTGCTTTTTTATATCCTTTTGAACTTAAAAAACAATCTGATAAGCATATATTAGAACTATCAGGTCTTGGTTTGATTGTGGTTTCATTTTTTATTATTACAGAAAATACTATATGGCCAGGCTATGCTGCATTGATTCCAACACTAGGTACATTTATTCTAATCCAAGCAAACAATGACAAATCAATCTTCACTAATAATATTATTTGCCAAAAAATAGGTCTATGGTCATATTCTTTATATTTATGGCATTGGTCATTATTAGCAACCTATAATTATTTTGGATATAAAATTAAAATATGGCCATTTCTATTTGTAACACTAGCATGTGGAATAACATCGTATTATTTAATAGAAAAACGTAAATGGAATATACGGATAGTTATTTTTGCAATACTTATATCATTAACAGCTATATTGGGCGTTTATCAAACTAATGGTGCTGCATCCAGGGTAGATCCCAAGTTTAATTTAACTGAACAAGAATTTCATAGGCAATACTATGGTGGTTATGGTTTTCCTGTATTTACGCCTAGTACACTTGGGTATGATAAACAGTCTATTACAAATACAATCATTATGGGGGATAGCTATTCATGGCAGTATGCAAAATATGTTAATGAATATGAGAAATCTATTCAATCATTTTTTGGAGATGGTTGTATGTTTTTAAAAGACTATTCCTCCTCTTATCGGTTTAATGATTGTGCTGCTATTTCTGATGATTTTTATAGCAGAACAGATAATAGCAATAAAACTATTATCTGGGCACAAAATTGGCAATATCAGAGTGCTATAAATAAAAAAGATCCAGGTGCTACTCGAATAACATATGTAGAAACACCTAAGTTATATTTAGATATTGTTGAGCAAAGTATTAATTACGTCTCCTCTTCTGTTCAAAGTATCTACATAATTGGAAGTCCTTTTAGACCTACTTATCATCCATTTAAGTGTTTGTCTGAAAATTTTCTCATAGGGAGTAAAATGATCGGTGATTATTGTCAAACTGAGATTGAATATGAACCGCCAGAAATTAACAATCATTTGAGAAGAATTATTAAAAAATATAAAAATATTTATTTTATCGATCCAAATGATGTGCTTTGCAAGAATAATAAATGTACGCTAATAATTAATGACGAACCTCTATTTAGTGATACTCATCATTTATCCATATACGGTGCAGAAATTGTTGGCAAATATATTTTTGATAAAATTAGAGAGATAGAGAATGTAAAGACCAAATAAAATAGGGATGCTTTTTTAAAACAGATTTGACTATATAGTTGTGTATGATGAGACAAATATCTCTCCACTCAATGCCATATGTGACGCAAGTAGCTGTGGGTAAACGCGATAAGTTATCTATTTTTGGGAATGATTACAATACACCAGATGGCACAGGGATTCGTGATTATATTCATGTGGTGGATTTGGCGTCTGCGCACTTATGTGCCCTTAAAAATCGCATGAATGCCAAAGGTTGCCGCGCTTGGAACATTGGTACAGGCAATGGCTCTTCTGTATTAGAGATTAAAAACACATTCGAAGCAGTCAATGGTATTGAGATTCCATTTGAATTTGCACCTCGTAGAGCAGGGGATGTGGCAATCTCATATTCGGATAATACAAGAGCAGTCACAGAGTTAGGCTGGCAGCCACAATATGATCTTAAAGACATGCTAATGGATAGCTGGCACTGGCAGAAGCTGAACCCGAAGGGATATAATTAGTTTTAAAAGCACATAACGAAAAAGGCGCATAAAGCGCCTTTTTGTTGTTTAAGGGTTGCTAACTAACCCTGAATAATTCTCGTTAACTCATCCACATAATATTGCATGGGCTGTGGGTTTTTATCTGCACGGCTTTCAATGTTTAATCTTAACAATGGCTCAGTATTCGATGCGCGCACGTTTAAGCGCCATGCGCCAAAGTCTAGGCTAATGCCATCGGTTGTATCAATGCTTGGGTTTTGATCCGCAAAGTGATCCACAATTTTTTGGATGGTAATGGCAGTATCAGCCACTTTAAAATTGATCTCCCCACTGCATGGGAATTTTTGGATCATGCCTTCCACTAAAGAGGATAAGGATGCGCCCGTTTCAGAGAGTACAGAGATCGCCAATAACCATGGGATCATGCCGCTGTCACAATATGCAAAATCACGGAAGTAATGATGAGCACTCATCTCCCCACCGTAGGCAGCATTATGCTCGCGCATTACATCTTTAATAAAAGCATGGCCAGATTTGGACTGCACAGCAATGCCTTCATGCTGACTCACGACATCCAATGTATTCCACACTAAACGAGGATCATGGACGATCTTTTCGCCTTTATTTTTAAGTAAGAATGCTTGAGCGAGTAAACCGACAATGTAGTAGCCCTCAATGAATTGTCCTTTCTCATCAAATAGGAAGCAGCGATCAAAGTCACCATCCCAAGCAATTCCCATATCTGCTTTGTGTTCGAGTACTGCATTGCGTGTACTGTCACGATTCTCAATTAGGATCGGGTTAGGGATGCCATTGGGGAAAGTACCATCGGGTTCATTATGAATTTTGATGAATTCTACAGGAATATTGAGTGCCTTGAATTTAGCCTCCATTGCATCCACAACGTGACCAGCAGCACCATTGCCTGCGTTCATCACTAAGCGTAATGGGCGGATTTTATTCGGAGTGATGTAAGTTAATAGGTGCTCAATAAACTCAGGCAGAATGTTATAAGGTTTGGTTGTGCCTTTGTGTGGCACTTCCTTGAAGTCACCTGATTCAGCCAATGTTTGAATCTCTTTTAAGCCAGTATCGGCACTAATAGGGCGAGAACCTTCTTTCACAAGCTTCATGCCGTTATAATCCATCGGATTATGGCTGGCTGTGATCTCGATTCCGCCTTGTACATCTAGATGAAAGGCACCGAAGTAAACTTCTTCTGTCCCTGTTAAACCTAAATCCAATACATTGACACCAGCATCATTGAGGCCATTAATCGTGGCTTGCTTTAAGCCCTCACTACTTAAACGAACATCACAACCCACGACGACTGTAGTTGGTTGATAGATCTCCCCATAAGCACGGCCGACTTTATAGGCAATGTCTTCATTGAGTTCAGTACCGAGTTTACCGCGGATGTCATAAGCTTTAAAACAAGTTAGAATTGTCATTGAATGCTTTAGTCCATTAAATATAATTAAGTGATGGATTGTACCGTTTTTGAGAATTTATTCAAAAGGAAAGCCCTGATTTTAGCAACGATAGAGTTAATCATGTAAAATCATGCCATTCACTTAAAGTCAGCTGGAAAAATATGCCTAATAAAACCTTCTTAATCATCGATGGCTCAAATTTCTTATTTCGTGCCTATCATGCTTTGCCACCATTAACTACAAGATCAGGTCAGCCAACGGGCGCAATTCGTGGTGTGATTACGATGTTTCAAAAGTTATTGGATAGTTTTGATCCAGCGTTTGTTGCTGTGACTTTTGATGCGAAGGCAAAAAGTTTTAGAAGTGATATTTATGCCGATTATAAAGCACATCGTCCGCCAATGCCGGATGATCTGCGTGAGCAAATTGCACCTTTGATGGATGTTGTGGATCTGCTCGGATTACCGCGTTTGATTATTGATGGTATTGAAGCGGATGATGTAATTGCAACATTAGCGATTGAAGGTAAAGAAAAAGGCTTCAATGTGATCATTGCATCGAGCGATAAGGATTTAGCACAACTCGTAGATGATCAGATTAAAATGTACGATGGCATGAAAAATCAAATGCTCGATCGTGAAGGCGTATTTGAGAAACACGGCGTTTATCCAGAAGCGATTCGTGATTACTTAACGTTGATGGGCGATAAAGCCGATAATATTCCGGGCGTTGAAGGCGTTGGACCAAAAACAGCTGCAAAATGGATTGCTGAATACCAAACTTTGGAAGGCATTTTAGAAAATGCTGAGCAAATTAAAGGTAAAGTTGGGGAACGTTTACGTAATTCATTTGAGCAAATTGAATTATCTAAAAGATTAACAACATTGGTAATGGATGCAGAGCTGCCATATAAAGTTGAAGAATTAGAATTGCGCGAAGCGAATGTTGATGGTTTAAGAGAGCTTTATACTGAATTTGAATTTCATGGCTTGTTAAAGCAATTGCTTGCGGGAAAATCTGATAATACATTTAAGCCAGTATTGAACACTATTGCATCAGCGCCAAGAACGACAGAATGGTTGATGCCGCGTAAACCAGATTTTCAGGATTACCAAGCAATCACAACTTTAGAAGCATTGGATCAATTTTTATCGCGTGTTCATCATGCGAATCGTTTGGCGATTGATACAGAAACAGATAGTTTGGATTTTATGCAGGCGAAATTAGTCGGCGTATCTTTATCGATGACGAGCGGCGAAGCGGTTTATATTCCATTGCAGCATGATATGTTGCTTGCGCCGGAACAATTGCCATTGCAAGAAGTGGTTGCGCGATTAAAGCCAGTTTTAGAAGATGAAAAGATCTTAAAAGTTGGGCAGAATCTGAAATATGATTGGCATATTTTGAAGCGCTACAACATTACATTGGCTGGCATTGAAGACGATACAATGTTGGCAAGTTATTTGTGGGATGCGACAGAAAAGCACAACATGGATGATTTGGCGATGAAATATTTGAATCATACGACAACGCCATTTGAAGAAATTGCTGGCAAAGGCAAAGCGCAGAAAACTTTCAATGAAATCGATGTAGAAACAGCAACGCATTATGCAGCGGAAGATGCTGATATTACGTTGCAACTCTGGCATGCTTTGAAACCGCGCATTGATTCATTGGAGAAAATGCAAGCGTTGTATCAAAACATCGAAGTGCCATTATTGACTGTGCTTGCGAAAATGGAACATGAAGGTATTTATGTGGATGTTCCGCATTTAGAAGCATTCAGTACAGAATTAACAGGTTATTTGGCAGATTTAGAAAACAAAATTTACGACATTGCAGGCGAAGAATTTAATATTGGTTCACCAAAACAAGTGGGCGAAATTTTGTTCGGTAAATTAGGATTGCCTGTGATTAAGAAAACAGCGAAAGGGCAACCATCCACGAATGAAGAAGTGCTTCAGGAATTGGCTCTGGATTATCCAATGCCGAAGTTATTGATTGAATATCGTGAATTATCTAAGCTGAAATCAACGTACACAGATACATTGGTTGCGGAAGTGAATCCAAATACTCAGCGCATTCATACTTCATTTAATCAGGCTTTAACATCAACAGGGCGATTGTCTTCATCGAAGCCAAATCTTCAGAATATTCCTGTGCGAACGGAAGAAGGGCGAAAAATTCGCCAAGCATTCATTGCGAAAGATGGTTATCAATTAATTTCTGCCGATTACTCGCAAATTGAATTGCGATTGATGGCGCATTTCTCTGGCGATGAAACATTGATTGCAGCGTTTAAGAATGACTTGGATATTCATAGAGCAACAGCTTCTGAAGTTTTTCATACGCCGTTAGAAGAAGTTTCGGGTGATTTGCGTCGTTCAGCTAAAGCCATTAACTTTGGTTTGATTTATGGAATGGGCGCATTTGGTTTAGCGAAGCAACTAGGGATTTCTCGCACGCAAGCGCAAGAATACATTCAGCGTTATTTTAGCCGTTATCCATCGATTTTAAATTATATGGAAGAAGCGAAAGAAAATGCACGACAAAAAGGCTATGTGGAAACCTTGTTGGGTCGCCGTTTACCATTGCCTGATATTAATAGCACGAATCACATGATGAAATCCGGCGTAGAACGTATTGCGGTGAATGCACCATTACAAGGAACAGCGGCTGATATTATTAAGTTGGCGATGTTGGAAGTGGATCGTAAATTAACGGCATCCGGATTAGATGGCAAAATGTTATTGCAAGTGCACGATGAATTGATCTTAGAAGTTGCAGAGAAAGATGCAGAAGCAGCAGCGCAATTGCTCAAAACTGCGATGGAAAGTGTGATTGAATTGAAAGTGCCATTGAAGGTAGAAGTGGCAATTGGGCAAAACTGGGATGAAGTACATTAATTAAAGGAAAATCAGAATGAAAATTATCACTTGGAATGTGAATTCCGTTAATGTACGTCAAACGCATTTAGAAGAATTATTGAAGAAAGATCAGCCGGATGTGATCGGATTGCAAGAGTTGAAATGTGAAACTGGCATGTTTCCATTCGATGCAATTAGCTCATTGGGATATTACGCAGCGGCAAGCGGACAGAAAGCTTATAACGGCGTTGCATTGATCAGCAAGTCAGAGCAAACAGATATTGAAATTCAGCTGCCAAATTTTGAAGATGAACAGCAACGCTTGATTGCCGCGACGATTAATAATGTTCGTGTGATCAATGTTTATGTGCCAAATGGGCAAGAAGTTGATTCGGATAAATATGAATACAAGCTACGTTGGTTAGCGGCGTTTCATGAATATTTGAAAGATGCTTTGGCAAAATATGAGAATGTTGTTGTGATGGGCGATTTTAATATCGTGCCAAAAGATGATGATGTTTATGCACCTGAATTATGGCGCGATAAGATTCTATGTTCAGATAAAGAGCGCGCGGCGTTTGATGGCATTTTAGAGCTGGGTTTTACAGATGCGCTTCGTATATTCGCAACGCAAGATCCAATGTTTACTTGGTGGGATTATCGCCAAGGGCAATTTGATAAAGATGAAGGCATGCGCATTGATCATTTCTTATTATCTAAAAATATGGCTGCACGCATGATGGAGTCAAAGATTTTGAGGGATGTAAGAGCAAAAGAGCGCCCATCTGATCATGCGCCTGTCGCTATTTACTTAAAGGGTTAAATAAATTATTGTATAAAGAATTTGTTTATCATATTGAATAGCATTAATGGAGAGTGGAATCATGTTTACAGGAAGTATAGTTGCAATTGTTACGCCAATGTATCCTGATGGTCGTGTTGATTATGGCGCTTTAGAAAAACTAGTTGAATTCCATGTCATCAATAAAACTGATGCGATTGTAGCTGTTGGTACAACTGGAGAATCAGCAACGCTTGATTATGAAGAGCATCGTCAAGTCATCCGTAAAGTGGCTGAATTCGCTGATGGACGTTTGCCTGTGATTGCAGGAACGGGTTCAAACTCTACATTGGAAGCATTGAAATTAACGCATTGGGCAGCTGAAGATGGTGCTCAAGCATGTTTATTAGTCACGCCTTATTATAATAAGCCGACTCAAGAAGGTTTATATCAGCATTATAAATTGATTGCTGAATCTGTGGATATCCCTCAAATTTTATATAACGTTCCGGGTAGAACAGGTGTTGATTTGTTACCAGAAACGGTTGAACGTTTAGCGAAAATTGACAATATTATCGGAATTAAAGAAGCATCTACTTTAGAAAGAATGGAAGTTTTATTAGATAAAGTTGGTGAGCAAATTTCTGTTTGGTCTGGTGAAGATGGTATTGCATGCGAAGCAATTTTACGTGGTGTTCATGGTGTGATTTCGGTGACAGCAAACGTTGCGCCATTACAAATGCATAAAATGACACAAGCTGCGATGGCAGGCGATCGTGAAAAAGCGGAAGCATTGAACGAAGAAATTAAAGAATTGCACCGACTATTATTTATCGAGGCCAATCCAATTCCTGCGAAATGGTTATTGAAAGAGATGGGCAAAATTCAAGGTGGTATTCGTTTGCCATTGATAACTTTAGATAAACAATATCATTTAACGATGCAGGATTTGATCGCTAAATTACCAAAAGCGTAATTTATTGCTATAATCTCGCTCAATTTTATGAAGTTAATGTGTTTATCTAAAACTATTCGGAAATTTATATGAAATATAACAAAGCATTAATAGGTGGGCTTGCTGGATTGATTGTCCTTTCTGGTTGTTCAACAAACTCGATTCAACCTAAAGGCCGATTAGATTATCTTCAAGCATCATCTGTTAATCCATTGGAGTTGCCGCCAGATTTAGTAGGTCGCAGTAACAATATGGATAGTAATAATCGCACAACTCAAATGTTAAGTGATTATCAAAAACAAGCCAATAACAGAAATAATATGTCGAATAGAGTATTAGTATCCTCTGATGCTGTGCGTGTTGAACGTTCAGGTGATACTCGTTGGATTGCTACAACCTTACCTGCTGAATATGTTTGGTCGAGATCAGTTCAATTATTCCAAGAACTTGGATTACCAATTGAAATTCAAAATCCAGAAGCGGGTATTTTGGAATCTGGTTGGGCAGAAAACAGAGCCGATGTTCCAGATTCATGGATCCGTCAAATGCTAAAATCTGCAATGGATAATGTATTCTCATCGCCAACACGTGATAAATTCAGAATTCGTTTAGAACGTGGTACGAAAGGTGAAGTACTAGTTTATGTAACGCATTATGGTATGAAGGATCAAACTTCAGGGCGTGATAATGAATTCCATAAATGGGTTGATCGTCCAAGAGATTCTGAGTTAGAAGCTGAAATGATTTCTCGCTTAACAGCTAAGTTAGGCGTTGCGAATGCTAAAGAAGTTAAGAACGCTAATGCGATGATTATGGATGAAACGGCGAATGGCGTTGTCATCAATCGTCCTTTAGAATCTCTTTGGGTTCAAGTGGGTAATGTGCTAGATGATGGCGCTACATTTAAAGTAGAATCACAGAATAGCCGCGATCATAGTTATATGGTATTGCAACGTGATCCAAATAAAACAAAAGGCGGCGGTATTAAATTCTGGCAAGAAAAAGAATCTATCTACTATCGTTTCAAAGTAACAATGCATGCTGATGGTAAAAACCGCACAGCAATTAATATTGAATCTTTGGATGGCATGCCGAAAACTGAAATTATGCAACGTTTGAGAACAAACTTACATTAATTCACTTCAAAAATTATTAAAAAGCGCCTGTTTGACAGGCGTTTCTTTTTTGTACGATGGAAATATGAAAAGAATTCAAAAGCTTTCTCCGCAAGTTATTAATCAGATCGCTGCTGGCGAGGTGATCGAGCGCCCAGTTTCTGTAGTGAAAGAACTTGTTGAAAATAGTATTGATGCTGGTGCAACGGAAATTGTGATTGAAGTTGTGGAAGGCGGCGCAAAGAAAATTACGATTAAAGATAATGGCAGTGGCATTCATGAAGATGATTTGCTTTTGGCATTAACAAGTCATGCAACCAGTAAAATTCGTGATTCAAATGATTTGGTGCGCGTGCAGAGTTTAGGATTTCGTGGTGAAGCTTTGGCAAGTATTGCGTCGGTTTCTGAATTGACATTGACGACCAAAACGCAAGACAGCGCCCATGGATTCAAAGTCACAGGCGCAGGCAATGATGAAATTGAAAAGCCAATGCCAGCGGCGCATCCATTTGGTACAACGATAGAAGTGAAGGATCTTTTTTATAATGTGCCAGCGCGTAAAAAATTCTTAAGAACTGAGCGAACAGAATTCAGTCATATTGAAGAACTGGTGAAGCGATTATCGTTGGTGAAGTTTGATGTTGCTTTTAAGCTGATTCATAACGATAAAGTTGTGTTTGATACAAAAGCATGCGAAACGCAGGAAGAGAAAGAACGCAGGATTGGTGCGATTTATAGTCAAGATTTTCTGGATCATAGTTTTTATTTCACGCACACAATTGAAGATATTCGCGGCTCATTAACTTTGCATGGTTGGATTGCTAAGCCGACGTTCTCGCGCACGCAAACTGATTGGCAGTTTGTTTATGTGAATGGGCGAATGGTGAAAGATCGATTGATTGCGCATGCCATTAAGCAAGCTTATCAAGATGTTTTATATGGTCATCGTCATCCTGCATTCATTGTGTATTTAACGATGGATCCTGAAGGCGTTGATGTGAATGCGCATCCTGCGAAGCATGAAGTGCGTTTCCGTGAATCTCGATTTGTGCATGATTTCTTATTCAGAACGATTCATCAAGTGGTTGCTCAGCCATTATTGGAAATGAATGGTAATAATGTTGCCAATGCGGATCAACATTCTGCGCCATTGAATACTGAAAGTTCAGCATCGATTGCGCCAATTCCATTAAATTCAGCGAATCAGCAGAATAGATTAAACTTTAATGGAAATTATAATCATTCATCATTCCAAAGTACGCGCAATGATCAGCCCGTGAATGTTTATGCTGCTTTAGGTTTGAATCAGCGAGAAAATGCTGAACCTGTTAAATCCACATTATCATCATTTGCGCCGCAATCTTTGGCGGGTGGCAATGATCAAGTGGATGATGCGCCTTTAGGTTACGCGCTTGGGCAATTGCATGGCGCTTATATTTTGGCGGAAAATCAGCAAGGTTTGGTTTTGGTGGATATGCATGCAGCGCATGAGCGCATTATTTATGAACGTTTTAAAACGAATATTCATGATCATGCAACATTGGTTCGCCAACCTTTATTGATCCCGAAAGTAATGCCGATGAGTGGACGACATGTTGCAGCGGTTGCAGAGTTTCAAGATGAATTGGCGCAAGTTGGCATTGTTGCACAAGCTTTCGGTGATGATGAAATTGTGGTGCGCGAAGTGCCAGCAGCTTTGATTAATTCAGACATTGATCGCCTAATAACAGCGGTGATTGATGATTTCGAACGATATGGTTCGAGTGAAAAGATCAAAGCCGCGATCAATGAAATATTAAGCACGATGGCTTGCCACAGCGCGATTCGTCATCATCGTAAAATGACATTGCCAGAAATGAATGCATTGCTTCGCGATATAGAAAGAACAGAAAGAGCGGATCAATGTAATCATGGCCGACCAACGTGGACGGCGATTGGCTTAACGGATTTAGATCGATTGTTCCTACGCGGGCAATGATTAATAAGGAGAAATCATGAAATTGTATGGCGTTTTAGGTAATCCGATTGCTCATTCAAAATCCCCAATGATTCATCAAATGTTTGCTGAATCTTGCGGCATCGACTTGGATTATCAGGCTTATTGTTTATCTGTGGATCAATTTGAACCTGAATTATTGGGTTTGGTGGATAAAGGATTACATGGCGCAAATGTGACTGTGCCATTTAAAGAGAATGCTTATCGCTTTTCTGATGAACTAACCGTTGAAGCAAGAGAAGCTGCGGCGGTGAATACGTTGCGATTTCAAGATGGAAAAGTAACAGGGCACAATACAGATGGCAATGGGTTGCTGAGTGATTTAGTGAATCGTCATCATATTCAATTAGAGAATCAGCGCATTTTGGTTTTAGGTGCTGGCGGCGCTGCAAAAGGTATTTTGGGTCCGTTGTTGCGGGCGAATCTTAGTGAAATTATTCTGAGTAATCGTACTTATGAAAAAGCAGTGCAATTGGCTGATGATTTTAAATTACAAGGCAATATCAATGCTTGTAAATGGCAAGAATTATCGGGGCGATTTGATGTGATCATCAATGCGACGAGCAGTTCGTTAAGTAATGAATTCACGCCATTGCCATGCGAAGTTGATGCGCAAACGGTTGGTTATGATTTGATGTACGGAACAGAGCCGACAACTTTTATGAACTATTTACACAATCGTGGCGCGGTTCAATTGTTGGATGGTTTAGGAATGCTGGTTGAGCAAGCTGCGTTAAGCTTTGAGTTTTGGCACGGCATGAAGCCAGAAACAGAAACGGTTTATCAAGATTTACGTCAATTTCTGTTATCATAGAGCGCAGATTTTGAATGAATAGGATTAAAGATCATGAGCGATAAAGAACAGATCGACTTTGGCTATCAAACTGTTGATAAAGATAAAAAAGAAGAGAAAGTTGCTGAAGTTTTCCATTCAGTTGCATCTAAATATGATGTGATGAATGATGTGATGAGCTTAGGTATTCATCGTTTGTGGAAGCGCACAATGATTGAATTAACGGGCGCACGTAAAGGTCAAAAAGCACTAGATTTAGCTGGTGGAACTGGCGAGATTGCCATGAAAGTTGCTAAGCGCGTTGGTAATGAAGGGCACGTTGTTTTATCTGATATTAACTCATCAATGCTCGAAGAAGGTCGCAAACGTGTGATTAATTCAGGATTTATTAATAATATTTCCTTTGAATTAATTAATGCAGAATCGATACCATTTCCAGATAATACTTTTGATTTAGTAACCATTAGCTTTGGCTTGCGTAACGTTACAGATAAATTAAAAGCATTAACAGAAATGCAACGTGTGATTAAACCAGGTGGTCGCTTAGTTGTGATGGAATTCTCTAAAACTAATAATCCTGCGTTGACGAAATTATATGATTTTTATTCATTCTCAGCATTGCCATTCATGGGCAAAGTGATTGCAAATGATGAAGAAAGCTATCGTTATTTAGCGGAATCTATTCGTATGCATCCTGATCAAGAAACGATGAAATCAATGATGTTAGAAGCAGGCTTTGATGAAGTTGAATATAAGAATCTGACAGGCGGCATTGTTGCGATTCACCGTGGTTTTGTTTATTAATTGATTTCATAAGGTTGGCTATGTTTTCACGTTGGTTAAGAGTTTTAAAAATTCACTGGATTTTAATGCGTTATGGCTTATATGAGCTTGTATTTTTAATTCCAGCATTTAAGTTGTTTATATTTTTAAAGCCATTAACCAATTTGTTTAATCAACATAAAAATACACCATTACCTATTCGCATTCGATTGGCATTGGAAGCTTTAGGGCCAACTTTTGTTAAATTAGGGCAAGCATTGTCCACAAGAAGTGACTTGTTTCCTGATGATTACATCGAAGAATTTGCAAAGCTGCAAGATAATGTGCCAGCTTTTGATTCAGCCTTAGCTGTAGAAATTATTGAAAAAGCTCTCAAAAGACCGTTATTGGAAGTATTCGCAAGTTTTGATGAAGTGCCAATGGCGGCTGCTTCAATTGCTCAAGTTCACAGTGCAGTTTTAAAAAATGGCGATGAAGTTGTGGTGAAAGTTGTGCGCCCTAATATTCAAAAAGTCATTATGCGTGATATTCAATTGATGGAAATGATCGCGCGTGCAGTTGAAAATTATGTTTCTGGCGGTGAACGTCTGCGTCCTGTGGAAGTTGTTCAAGAATATCGTCGTACTATTTTAAGCGAATTAGATTTAACGCGTGAAGCTGCTAATGGCATGCAGTTGAAGCGGAATTTTGAAGGTTCTACAGAAATGTATGTGCCGCATATTTATATGGAATATGCATGTAAAGATATTATGGTCATGGAGAAAATTTCTGGCGTGCCTGTGGATCATGTGGATACGTTAAGGGCTTTAGGCGTCAATATTCCAAAGCTTGCTGAATTAAGTGTAGAAGTTTTCTTTAAACAGGTATTTGTGGATAGTTTCTTCCATGCTGATATGCATCCGGGCAATATATTTGTAGATGTGAAAGACCCTAAAAATCCATCTTACATTGCTTTGGATTATGGAATCATTGGTACATTGGGCGAAGAAGATAAGCATTATTTAGCCAGTAACTTTTTGGCATTCTTTAATCGAGATTATCGCAGAGTTGCAGAATTGCATGTGGAATCTGGTTGGGTGCCTGCAGATACTTCTATTGAAGAATTAGAATCAGCGATTCGTTCTATTTGTGAACCAATTTTCAATAAGCCATTGAGTGAGATATCCTTTGGTGGTTTCTTGTTGTCGTTATTTCAAACAGGTCGACGTTTTAAAATGGAAGTGCAACCACAATTGGTTTTGTTGCAAAAGACATTGTTCAGTATTGAAGGTATTGGTCGAAAACTTTATCCAGAATTGGATTTATGGAAAACTGCTAAGCCATTCTTGGTGAAATTTGTGAAATCCCAAAAAAGTGTGAAATCAGTTGCGCAAAAGTATCAACGTGCGATTCCTAATTGGGTTGATAATTTACCCGAAGCAATGCAGAATATGTTTTTAATCTCTCAAGATATGGTGAGAGGAAAACTTAAAGTTGATATTAATGATAAAGTATTAGAAAAATATCAAAAGATACAAGCAAAACAAACGACACGAAAAATTTATGCATTGATTGGCGCAGTTGTTTTTAGTGCCACAATGATGAGCTGGCAGAATTTAGATGAATGGATTGGTGGCGCTTTGATTATTCTGTCAATTCTAACGTTTTATCAGGCACTTCGAGAGTAAATAGATTGTAAAGATGCCATGGGTTGATCAAATTTCGTTATAATCGTGCGGTGATTACGGTCACAAGCAGTTAACAATATTAATATAAAAGGGAGTTATACAATGAAAAAGTTAGCTTTATTGGCGACATTAGCAGTTGCAACAATGAGCGCGGGTTTTGCTCAAGATATGGAACAAGTTAAAAAAGTGCGTAAAGCAATGTTCCAAGTTTCTGCATGGGAAATGGGAACTTTAGCTGGAATGGCAAAAGGTGAGATTCCTTTTGATGCAGCAAAAGCAGAAAAAGCAGCGAAAGTAATGAATGCTATGGCTGTATCTTTGGATGAAGTATTTATTCCTGGCAGTTATGCTGGCAGTAAAGTAACAAGCGATATCAATACTAATCAAGATAAATACAAGCAAGATGCTGCGAACTTTGTTACTGAAAGTGCGGCAATGATTGTAGCTGCTGCTTCTGAAGATACATTGAAGGCGCAAATGGGTAAGTTGGGTGGAACTTGTAAAAGTTGTCACGATACTTTCCGTGCAGACTAAATATTAAATAAATAAGTTTAAAAACGAGATAGCTCGACAGTGTAACTATCTCGTTTCCATTGTTTTTTGGGAGGATGTATTGATGAAAACTATGGTTCGCAAAATCAGTCGTGTAGCGGCGATCACTGGATTAATTGCATTGAGTGCAACAGCAGTTGCTAAAGAAGTGAGAATTTATAACTGGACAGATTATATTGATCCAGAATTAATCTCTGAATTTACAGAAAAAACAGGCATTGATGTTGTTTACGATACATTTGATAGCAATGATGTATTATTGGCAAAAAGTTTGGCAGGTAATTCAGGTTATGACATTGTTGTGCCTTCTGATTATACCGTTGCGTATTTAATCCAAGCGAACAGATTAGATTCTATTGATACAGAAAAATTACCAAATTTAAAAAATATTTGGCCATTTGTCACTGAAAGACTATCTGAATTTAAAGGCATGAATGAGCATTCTGTTCCATATTTTTGGGGAACAACGGGCGTTGCTTATGATGCCAAAAAGATTAAAGAATTAGTACCAGATGCACCATTGGATTCTCTAGAGTTGATCATGAATCCAAAGTATGCTGAAAAATTAGCAAGCTGTGGGATTTATATGATCGATAGCCCAAGTGAAATGTTACCTGTGATTAATATGTATTTGGGTATTCCAGCTGAGTCTACAGATAAAGCGGATTTAGAGAAAGCACAAGCTGCATTAAAGCAAATTCGTCCTTATATTAAAAAATTCCATTCATCAGAATACATTACAGCATTAGCTAATGGTGATGCTTGTGTTGCATTGGGCTGGTCAGGCGATATTTATTTGGCCAAAGCTCGCGCTAAAGAAGCGAAGACGAATGTGGATATTCAATACTTCATTCCAAAAGAAGGTAGTTTGGTTTGGTTCGATCAATTCACAGTATTGAAAGATGCACCGAATAAAGAAGAAGCTTATGAGTTCATTAACTTTATGTTAGAGCCTAAGAATAATGCACGTGCTGCAAATTATGTTGAATATGCAACTTCAAATGAAGCTGCATTTCCTCATGTAGATGAATATCTCATTAAGGATGAAATCTTGTATCCAAGTCAAGAAGACTTGAATAAGCTTCACATTAAACAACCTTATCAACATGCTGAACAGAAAAAATTGGTAAAATTCTGGCAGGATTTAAAGAATAGAAAATAAAAGGACATCTGCAATATGGATATCATGCGCCGTGAGGAAATTTTAAGTTCAATTATTAGTCGCCAAGCGACATTGAATGATTATAGCTTGCGTGTACAATTTGAGTTGAAATACGGAGATTCTGTTAATCTCACGGGCGCAATTTTAGATTATTTTATCTCTTCTGAAACTAGACATAATATAGATCGATTGGATATGGTTAAAGAAAGCATGTTGCAACTGAATGATAATTGGTTATTATTCTTTTATGACAACATGGATCGCAAAGTACTTCCAAGTACGCCAATACCTGAGAGTTGTAAAAGTGTATTGACTGAAGATGTTCAGGGAAGCTTTGATTTTATAGATAACCCTTATTAGACTTTGATATGACAACAATAATAACACTAATCGGTGCTGATGCGCGTTTCAGTGCAAGTCTCGAACAGCTTTTGAAATTGAAGACAAAAGGTCGTTTCGCTTTGGGCGAAAATGGCGATATTACATTAGTGGATGCGGATTCTATCGAAGGTAGACAAGCAATCGAAAAACATTTGGGTGAAGGTACAATTATCCTAACTGTATCACCAGATCAGTATGATCATCATTTAATTGTGCGTAAACCAATTAAAATTGAAGAGTTGTTGAAAGTATTAGATGGAATGGCTACGACATCTAAAAGAACTGTGGTTGTGCCTCAAGAAGAAGTTGTTCCAAAGAAAACTGCTAAGGCAAATACAGCTTCAGGCAATCCTTTTGCTAAATTTATGGATCCTGATTATTTGGCGAAGCGTAAGCAGCAAGAAAATGAGCCAGTTGAAGAAGTGGAAGTAGAGCCTGAATTGCCAGTGGCAAAAGTGATCAATGAAGATCAGTTGTTAAGTACAGAAACGACTTTTTCACATTGGCACGAAGAGCTCAAAGAAATTAAGAAAATTTCGGAATATACGCATAGTGATGGATATTGGGAGCGCATTGAGACGACGCAGTTACATGAAATGTCTAGCATCTATTCGCAAACTCAAGAAATTTATTATGATATGTCGAATTATGCAAGCTTACAGTTTTTTAAAGAAATATATCAGAATAAATTAGAGAATCAGTTGCACTATATTGAGTTGAAACAAGGTATTATTTTCATATTCGGCGATGGTGTACTTTTATCAAATCTAATAGTTGCAGATGTTTTATCATTCTCAGAAATGATGCAAAATGAGATCAAACTACAAGAAATTACTTCTAAAGAAGTGTTTATGGAGTTGGTCAATCGTTTTGATCATTATCATTATGGTAGCGCTTTGACTGCAATAGCGCGCGCTGTTTTGTTAGCAGCGAAAGGTCGCATTATTAATGGCAAGGATATTAAAGAGCCATTGGGATTAATGAGAAAGAAAGAAACTCATCATATTACGATTGATATTCCTTACAGCAAAGAATTAGACAGTGTTTGGGGTTTCAGAAATGTATCATTAAGAGATACAGCAGAGTTGTTACCTGAAGTTAATTTATATTATATTTTTTCATATTATACATTATGTAATTTGTATGGATTTTTTGATAATGAATTAGTGGATAATAAATCGAAAAATCAATTAGATTTAGATGCATTGTTGTCAGAGTTACAAAAGTTGTAAATAAGAAGAGCTTGATGAAAGCTTATAAGTATAAAAAGGTAAAATATAATGAATCAGTATAAAATGCTTTTTGTTGGACCAGTAGCAAGTGGTAAAACGACAGCAGTGCGCAGTTTATGTGGTGAGGATATTGTCACAACATCTAAAAAAACCAGCGATGAAGTATCTTCGATTAAAGGAGATACAACTGTTTCGTTAGATTATGGTGTTTTACAATTGGAGCGTTTAAAACTTCATATTTATGCAGCACCGGGACAAGAACGCTTTAGATTTATGCATGATATACTTGTTAAAGGTAGCATTGGTGTTATCCTATTGATCAGTATGCAACACACAAAAGTAGAAGAAGTTGGACAAATATTATATGAATACTTACAAGTGATTGAAAAGAATCCTTGTGTGGTTGGCGTAACTTGGACTGAAGATTTTAATACGACGCAGATTGAATTATTTTTAAATGCAATTTTTCAATATCACCCATCTCTTTCTGATACAATGGTTGTGGACGTTAGGAAAAAACATGATGTTCTTAAACTGGTTGAGAAGATGGTTGTAAAGGCTAACGAGCGATGACAGTAAAAAAGTACAT
>JASLHB010000028.1 GCA_030149965.1 Wohlfahrtiimonas sp.
GTTTCAACGATGGATAACCGCGTTGTGTTGGCAGGTGAACATGTTTCTTACATTCCTGCGTGGCAAGAAGGTGCGATTTTGTCTTCATTAGAAGCAATTCGCCAATTGAACGACAGAGCATCTAAGAAATAATTGAAGGACAAAACAGATGAAAAAGATTCTTTTAGGTACTGCATTCTTGAGCATGATGAACTTTGTTTATGCTGATACAGCTGGCGGTATGAGCGGTAGTGGTTTAATCGAAGTAAGAGGCGGCGAAGAAATTTATAACTCTTCTTGTGCAGGTTGTCACATGCCAGATGGTCGTGGTGCAGTGGGTGCAGGTTTTTACCCAGCATTGAAAGACAATCCAAAATTGCAACAAGCAGCTTATCCTTCAATCGTAGTATTATACGGTTTGCATGGCATGCCAGCTTTAGGCAGTATCTTGGATGATGAACAAATCGCAAATGTTGTTAACTATGTTCGTAATAATTTCAACGGTGTTGAAGAAAAAATTACAGCTAAAGATGTAACGCCAATGCGTGTTGCTGATTACGACTATAACGATTTAAACTAATTTAGTTGATGTTGAATTGATGAAAAGGCAGTTTCCGAAAGGTTACTGCCTTTTTTATTATATATTTACCCAATAATGGTATGATATGACCGCTTTTGTAGAACCATGATTTTGATATTTTAGTGAGCGAGAATAGAGAAACGATGAAAATTTTAATTGTTGGTAAAGGTGGGCGTGAGCATGCTTTGGCTTGGAAAGTAAAGCAGAGTTCTAAAGTTTCAGATGTATTTGTTGCACCAGGTAATGTTGGCATGAAAGACATTGTGAAATTGGTGGATATTGCTGAAACGAATGCAGATGAATTGGCAAATTGGGCAGAAGCTAATCAGATTGATTTAGTGATTGTGGGTCCTGAATCAAGTTTAGTTGCTGGTGTTGCTGATCAAATGAATGTAAAAGGCATTAAAGTTTGGGGTCCAAACCAAAATGCAGCACAGATTGAAGGCAGTAAAGATTTCGCTAAAATTATCATGAATAAATACGATGTGCCAACCGCAGCGCATCAAACATTTACCAACGCAGCAGATGCTATTCAATATCTTGAAAAAGTGGGCGTGCCAATTGTTATCAAAGCTGATGGTTTGGCAGCAGGTAAAGGCGTTGTATTGCCAGAAACAATGGATGAAGCAAAAGCAACAGTTGTGGATATGCTAGAAGATAATCGCTTTGGCGATGCTGGCGCACGCATTGTTGTGGAAGAGTTTTTGGAAGGCGATGAATATTCACTGATGTGTTTTGTTCATGGCAATAAAGTTGTACCAATGGTTATGGCACAAGATCATAAACGTGCTTACGATAATGATGAAGGGCCAAATACAGGTGGAATGGGCGCTTATGCACCTTGCTTTACAGCAGATAGTGATCAAACTGCAATTGCGGTGAAAACTATCATGCAACCAGTTGCTGATGGTTTAGTAAAAGAAGGCAAACCATTCACAGGCTTTTTATATGGTGGTTTAATTTTAACTAAAGATGGTTTTAAAACGATTGAGTTTAATGCTCGTTTTGGTGATCCTGAAGCAGAAGTGATTTTGCCATTATTGGAAAGTGACTTAGTGGATGTGATTTTATCCATGTTAACAGAAGGTGAAATCCCTGCTGTAGAATGGAAAAATGAATATTGTGTGGGCGTAGTTTTAGCCTCAAAAGATTATCCACAAGATCCTAAATTAGGTTATCCATTGAAAGATGTTAAAGCAGATGGCGTTCATAATATGATCTTTAATGCAGGTGTTGCTGAAAAGGATGGCCAGATCGTATCCAATGGCGGCCGTATCTTAGTGGTCACAGGCAGTGCACCAACATTTAAAGAAGCAAAAGCCAATGCTTATGCAATGATGGATCAAGTGGCTACAGAAGGTACATTCTTCCGTAAAGATATCGGGCATCGATTTAAAGAGAAATAGATATGAAAAAGATCATGGTAATAGGTTACGGTGCCATGGCTCAATATGTATTAGCAAATTTACCGAGCGATTTATCGCTCGGTTATTTGTTGGTGAAGCCAGAAAAAGTAGAACCAATACAAAATATTGTTGGTGACTCTGTTCAAGTAATTGGCAGGGTTTCAGAATTACAAGGCAAGCCTGATATTGTTGTGGAAATGGCAGGGCAATTAGCAGTCAAACAACATTTATTGGAAATTTTGGCTTTGAGCTTGGATGTTGGTGTGATTTCTGTGGGTGCATTTGCAGATAGCAATTTTGAAACAAAAGTTAAGCAATCAGCTTTAGATTATCAATGCAAAGTGCATATTTTATCAGGTGCAGTTGCAGGAATGGATGGACTGGCTGCTGCTAAGATTGCAGGATTAACAGAAGTGATTTACCAAGGGCGAAAACCATCGCAAGGTTGGAAAGGTAGCTATGCGGAATCATTGGTAGATTTAGATAGCATTCAAGAGCCTGTAACATTTTTTCAAGGCACTGCACGAGAAGCAGCAACGCTGTTTCCTGCTAACTCTAATGTTGCGGCAACGATTGCATTGGCGGGCATTGGAATGGATAAAACGACAGTGGAATTAATTGCTGATCCCAATATTGTGAGTAATCAGCATCAAATTCACGCTTATGGTGCATTTGGAGAAATGAATATTTCTATGCAAGGTTTACCATTGCAAGATAACCCTAAAACATCTATGTTGGCAGCTTTAAGCGTGTTACAGTTTTGTCAGAAATAAAAAAACCGCTTCCTAAGAAGCGGTTTTGTTGATTATTTAAAGAAGTAGGGAATTAGTTACCTTTACAGCTGAATACATAACCGCCTTCTTTCATTGTGCCATCCCAACCTGTTAAATCTTCTTCTAAACGCACTAAGCCAGAAGCTTTTTGGCGTTTTGCTTGCCAGAAGAATAAGCCAATGATGATGACAGAGATGATTGATGCGCCAATCATTGCAATATCATTTCTTAAGCCAAAACCGATTGGTTGCTCTAAAATGTACGTGGTTGTTGCCATTAACATGAATGAACCCGGTAATAATGAGATCCAGTAGTTTTTGCCACCTAAGTAAAGGTACATTGCACCAACGAATAACGCGATAACTGCTGTTGATTGGTTAGCCCAAGAGAAATATCTCCATAAGATGTTGAAATCTAATTGCAATAAGATTGCTGAGATTACGAACATTGGCAATGCGATCCATAAACGTTTTGGCATGCTTTTTTGTGAAATTTTGAGGTAATCTGCAATGATCATGCGTGCGCTACGGAATGCTGTATCGCCAGATGTGATTGGTAAAATGATTACGCCCAAGATTGCTAATGTACCGCCGATTCCGCCTAACATTGTCGTTGCAACTTTACTTACAACTAAAGCAGGGCCGCCATCTTTCAATACAGCTGCTAAGCCTGCGCCAAATGGAGCATCTGGTACATAGAACATTGCCATTGCAGCGGCAGCCCAGATCATTGCAATTACGCCTTCTGCGATCATCATGCCGTAGAAAATTTTACGCCCATCTTTTTCATTTTGCGTTGTGCGCGAAATGATTGGTGATTGCGTTGCATGGAAGCCTGATAAAGCGCCGCAAGAAATTGTTAAGAATAATAATGGGAAGATTGCGATGCCGCCAGGATGCAAGTTATCTAATGTTAATTCAGGAATATTAGCAGCTTCGCCGGTGATTAATAAACCTGCGCCGATTCCTACCGCACTCAATACTAACAATGCACCGAAGAAAGGATAGAAGCGGCCGATAATTTTATCGATTGGTAATAATGTTGCTAATACATAGTAAGCGAAAATTACAGCAACAATGATTGCTAAGCCTACTTTACCGCCCATTAAATCATATAAAAGCTGACCTGGTGCAGATACAAAAACAGTACCAACTAATACTAAAAGTAATAATGCGAATAAATTTACGATGTGGCGCATTGCTTTGCCTAAAAACTTCTCAGCCAATTCTGGTAAGTGAGCACCACGGTTACGAATAGAGATCATGCCTGTTAAATAGTCATGCACACCGCCCGCTAAAATACAGCCGAGAACGATCCAAATAAATGCAACAGGACCATATAGCGCACCTAGAATTGGACCAAAGATTGGACCAACGCCCGCGATATTTAATAATTGAATCAATGAGTTTTTTGTTGTGTTCATTGGAACATAGTCAACGCCATCGCTGCTTGTGAAAGCTGGTGTTGGACGATCTTTCGTGCCAAAAACTTTTTCTACATATTTACCATAAGTCAGATAACCTATGATTAATAAAATAATCCCGCCTATAAATGTATACATATTCATATCCCCCTAAAAATACTGAATATCGTTAGAAAATTTTCTTGGTATAGGATGATATATAGCCCGAATCGTGCGGTTTGTATAGTCATAAAGTAAATATTTTGTAGTTTTCATGTAGTAGAATGAACATGTATTGAGTTAATTGTATGGAATTGATAGAGAAATAAAAAATATTGAGTTTTTGGTTCTATCTCAAAAATAGAACATTTATAGTGATGAGATTATTATGAGTTATGCGATAATGATCGACTAATATTACAATAAATTAGCTAAACTTCACTTCAGTATGGGAGATTATTAAGCATGAATCAGATGGTTTGGAAAGAATACATTAAAGCGTTAAAAAACGAAGTAAAACCAGCTTTAGGTTGCACCGAGCCAATTTCTTTAGCATTAGCAACTGCCAAAGCGAAAGCGACTGTTGGTGATGAAGAAATTATCAGTATTGTTGCGAAGGTTTCACCTAACTTGATGAAAAATGGCATGGGCGTTACAGTGCCAGGTACAGGTATGAAAGGCTTGGCCATTGCTGCAGCTGCGGGCGCAGTTTGTGGTGATGCAGATGCTGGATTAGAAGTATTGAAGAACATTAATAATGATTATGTGGCAGAAGCTAAAAAATTATTGGATGAAAATCGTATTTCTGTGTCAATCGCATTGGTGGATAAGATTCTTTACAGCGAAGCAGAAATTAAAACAGCCAATCATACTGCACGCGTTTGTATTGCAGATACTCATACTAAAATTGTACGCATTGAAAAAGATGGAGAAGTCCTTTTTGAAGAGCCAATGGTGGAAGGTGCAGGTCATACAAAACCTTATGATTTAACTGGCGCTTCTATTGCAGATATTTATGACTTTTGTACAAATGGACCGATTGAAGACATTGCTTTTATGAAAGATGCAGAAATCATCAATGATGCATTATCTGTTGAAGGGCTAAAGAACGATTATGGTTTGCATATTGGTAAAACCATGATGAAGCAGCTAGATAAAGGTTTTATCGCTAAAGATTTAATGACGGATATTATGATTCGCACAAGTGCGGGCTCTGATGCAAGAATGGGCGGTGCAACATTGCCAGCGATGAGTAATTCAGGCTCAGGGAATCAAGGTATTTCTGCAACAATGCCAGTTGTGGTTGTGGCTGATTTTGTAAAGGCTTCTGAAGAAGATCGTATTCGCGCACAAACCTTATCTCATTTGGTTGCAGTATATATTCATAATACATTTCCTGCATTATCGGCTTTATGTGCAACATCAACAGCATCAATGGGTGCAGCTGCTGGAATGGGCTGGTTATTGGGCGATAAAAAACTCGAAGTGATTAATGATTCGATTTGTAGCATGATCGGCGATGTTTCAGGAATTATTTGTGATGGCGCAGCCAATAGTTGCGCGATGAAAGTATCATCCACAGCAAACTCTGCATTTAAAGCTGTAATCATGGCGTTGGATAATGTGCGAGTGACAGGGCAAGAAGGTTTAGTATCACCAACTGTGGAAGAAAGCATTAGAAATTTGGGTAGCTTGGTTTCAGATGGTATGAAACAGACAGATGAGCAGATCATTAAAATAATGATTAATAAATCACAATGCTAAATTAATGCATTTATTTGAGTAAAATAGAGCCAAATATTGATTTGGCTCTATTTTTTTGTGCATTGAAAGGATTTTTGATAAATCTTCATATATGTTGTTTAAGTCGTTTAAAAATATTCGATAAATATCAGCTAAGTATATGGAATATATTTAAAAAATAAATTTAATATATAGATATTTGTATAGTATTTTATATAAGTGCAATCAAAAGGTAAGTAAGCGAGGTAATGATTATGAAAAATAATCTTACTCTGGTTGAATTACTCATAGTAATTGTTTTAATTGGTATTTTATCAATGGTGGCAATGCCAGTTGATCAGCAAACATTAGAGCCACCAACGCAGCAAACATATTTTGTTCAAGCAACATCTCAACCAGAGAATGAAGTCAGCGTTCAGTAATATAAAAATTAGGCTTTAAAATCCCCTGATAATATTATCAGGGGATTTTTTTATACATCATTATGATGAAGGTTTTGATAATCTAGTTATTATAATAGTTAGATAAGGCAGGATAGAATGATGAGTTCAGATAGTTGTATAGAAGTTGGTTCAGTTTCAAGGTTTTTAGAAGCAGTTAAGAAAATCTATTGTGATAAAGATCATCAACTTTTTTATCGTGGTGTTTCGCAAACTAAATATGCAACACCAGAACATGATCATCCTGGGATTTATAGAAATAAAAATTGGATAGATAATGAAGATAAAATGTTCTATGAATTAACCTCAAAATGCCCTGAATATTTCAAAGATTGCAAAACAACATTTGAGCATCTTGTGATGATGCAACATTATGGTTATCCAACACGATTATTAGATATTACTTCGAATCCACTAGTTGCATTATATTTTGCATGTGGTGGTTTAAACGGCTCTAATTTAGAAGATGGACAATTAATTTCATATCATATTAAGAAAAATGATATTAGAAACTATGACGCAATATATTTAAAAATTATTACAGTGATAGCTAAGTTAAAATCAGATTTACAATTCGCTTTGTTTGACCTTTATAGTCAAGTTGGTAAATTTAATTCCATTTATTTAGATGCGGCAGAGGTACAAATTACTTTAAAGAAATTTGAATTGATGAAAACAATGTTTTTAAATACGATTATTCCCAATATTACTCAAGCATTGTGTATTTTAGATCAGAAATATTTTATAGAAACTCACTTTGTTCTGAATGAAATCAATGAGTTTAAGAAAGTTAATTCTTTGGAAAATGTACCAGATGAGCAAATTCTAATGTATTTTAAACTCATAATGTCAAATTTATCTGATGAATTAAAAATATATAAGGAGAATGTTTTTTCTAATTATATGGCGGAATTAAAAAGAGAAGATTCCACTTTTGATACGGTAAATATAACTAAACATCACCTGACAGACATTCAGTGTGTATTACCCAAACAAAACAACCCACGATTGATAGCACAGCAAGGAGCGTTTTTGCTATTTGGCTTTAAGGATGCAGTCAGCGATAAAACAGCAACGCCAATTGTTCCTAATGAAATGTATGGAAGAGCTAAAGCCTCAGATAATAAGAATTCAGGTCAAAAAGCCGAGATTATCATCAAAGGTAGTGAAAAGCAGAAAATTTTGGATGAATTGAAAATATTGGGCATCTCCAATTCTACAATGTTTCCAGAGATTGATAACATTGCTAATGAGCTCAAAAACCAATATACCAACTCGATATTCTAGATTAGTAGGACATTTCCTTAAAATTTTTAAAAGAGAATTAAGTTAATACATAAATTATCTGCGTAAACTCAATAATATGATTCATATACTATATTCAATCATAAGTAATAATTTAAAATTGGTTTTAAAATTAGTGTATGAAATATAGTTTAACTCTCATTGAGCTATTAACGGTTGTTGTCTTCCTTGGTATTTTGTTATTGATGAATTTACCAACAACAAAAAGCGAACAAGATTTATTGGCTCAAGAGCATGAAGTTATAGAAAAAAAGAATTTTATTTGTAGAAAAATTTAAGTGATAAGCGATGTAAAACATCGCTTATTATTTGTGTCAATAATCAATCTTGCATTCAGCTTTCTAAGGCTTGATAATACTCTCCTTTTTAATTATTGGCAGCTGATTGTGTATCTAAGTAAAGTTAAACTCTCTGGTTTTAAATCCTTTGTGGATCATACAGTTTTTGAGCTCACAGATCGTTTAAACGGCATTGTTGGGCCAAATGGCTGCGGTAAATCAAACATCATTGATGCCATTCGTTGGGTAATGGGCGAATCATCCGCGAAGCAATTGCGCGGTGAATCAATGGCGGATGTTATTTTCAGCGGTGCAACAAGCCGAAAAGCATCCAGCTTTGCCAGCATTGAATTAGTTTTTGATAACACAGATGGCAGAATTGGCGGGCAATGGTCAACGTTTAGTGAAATCAGCATTAAACGTGTTTTAGAGCGATCAGGACAAAGTACTTATTTCTTAAATGGTGCGAAATGTCGTCGCCGTGATATTACAGATATATTTTTAGGCACAGGATTGGGTTCGCGATCTTATGCAATCATCGAACAAGGAATGATTTCGCGCATTGTGGAATCAAAGCCAGATGAATTGCGTTTAGTGTTTGAAGAAGCTGCGGGCGTTTCTAAATATAAAGAGCAAAAAAGAGAAACAGAAACGCGCATTGAACATACGCGCCAGAATTTATTGCGATTATTGGATGTTCGTGAAGAATTAACCAAACAATTAGAGCATTTAGAGAAACAAGCGAAGAAAGCCGAAGAATATCAAGTGCTGAAACGTGAAGAACGTTTATTACAATATTTATCTTTAAAACAAAAAAAAGCTGAATTAACTCAAGATCAAACAGCTTTGCAAACACGCATTGATGCTTTGCAAAAAGAATTTCATGAAGCTGTTGATTATTATAATGATCTGATCATTAAGCATAATGCGAATAAAACTTCGCTCACAGATAAAAGTGCATTATTAACCGCGCAAACAGAATTGCATCATGCGAAGCAAAAAGAAATCTTAACGCTGCAACATAAAATTGAATCATTTAAAACGTTACAAGCGCGCACAACAGCAGATCAAAATGAAATTCAAATTCAATTGCAGCAGATTGAAGCGGAAATTGCAGCGGGCGAAATCGCTTTAGAAACATTAGAAGGCGATCAGATTGAGAAAAGTGAATCATTGATTGTGCTGAATGAATCGCTCTTTGAATTGAATGAAGCGCTGATGTTGATCAATGAAACTTTTGACAACTTTATCGCGCAATCAAAAACTGTGAATGAAGAGATTAGTTTGTTGGAACGCAAAGCGGATGTTGCGAAAAATAGCATTACGCATTTTGAAACAAAACAGATTCATGATGAAGGTTTAATCACAAAGCTGACAAATGAATTAGCTGCATTGACGGATAATGATGCAAGCGCTGATCGTGAAATTGTTTTGGCTGAGCAATTGGATGAGAAGAAAATTGCGCTCGATGAACTACAAGAAAATGTATTGGCTGAGAAAGATCAGCTCAGTGAATTAAGTCAGAAGAAATCATTGCTAGAAAATGCCATTCATAAAAATGTTCGACAGCAATCAGAATATGATGGGCGATTGAGTGCATTAACATTGCTGCAAAATGCGCTGATTGCACAAAGCGAAGAGAATATTGAGCCATTCTATGAAGCATTAACGTTAGATCCGCGCTGGCAGAAAGCCGCCGAAGTTGTATTGGCGAGATTTTTAACTTTGTCGATTCATGAAAATACGCAAGGTTATGTGCTCGGCAAAACAGCCTTTACATTTACGCCAGAACATTTGGGATATTACGTTAAAAGTGATCATCAATTGGGCGCATTGTTATCGAACGTTTATGTGGCGGAATCTGTGCGTGATGCAATGAATCGTCGTGAAAGTTTGTTGCCGCATGAATATATTGTGCTGGAAAATGGTGATTTATATGGCGCGGATTGGTTCATTAGCCATGAAGTTCAAGTGATTCAAGGCGTTTTAGAGCGCGCAGAAGAAATGAGCCAATTGGAGATTCAGTTAGAAGAATTAACGATGGCGATCACTGTGCAGGAAGAAGAAAAGGCGGCGATTCAGGAAGTTCAAGAAAACTTGAAAGTTACTTTATTATCTTTGGAGCAAGCGCTCGAAAAATTAAAAGCAGAAGTTGTTGCGCTAGAAAAAGAACTCGCCATTGTTATGAAAGAGCGCGCGCATATTGTGGAAAATCAAACGCGCATTGAGAAAGAATTAGCAGCATTGCAATTGGCGCATCAAAATGGGCAAATGAGCATCGAAGAAAATCGCGTTGCGTTAGAAAGCTCATTATCGCTATTGGAAGAGAAGCAAATCAGCAAAGCTTCGCTCGAAACACATTTGATGCAATATGAAGAAAATAAAAAAGCGAAAAGCAGTGAGCAACAATCTTTATCTCAGAAAGTGAATGAAGAAACGCGCAACCTTGATAGCGTGCAATTTAAGTTGCAGGAAACGAGTAAAAGTTTAACGCGATTAAAACAGAATCAAGCGCATTTAACTTTGAAGCTGCAAGAGAAACAAGCGGCGCTTGAAGACAGCGATGAAATGATCATCATTGAAGAAGAATTGATGATTCATCATGAAGTGCTTTTGGAAATTGATGGCGCTAAATCTGAGTTGAGCGATGCTGTTTTGCAATTACAAACATCATTGACGCAAGAAGAACAGCTGAAAGAAAGCCAAGAAAAGCACATTGCCAGCCAAAAAGAGATGATTCAATCCTTAATGGTTCGTGATGCAGAATTTAAAGCGCATGAAGAACATGTTGTGAAAAGTTGGGAATCTTTGCTCGATACATTGAGCGAAGAAGAGCAGCAATCGTTATCGCAAGAAATGATTGAAATTGCAGAAGATAATATTGATGATTTATTGAAATCTGTGCAATCTAAATTAAGTCGAATTGGCGCTGTGAATCTAATCGCAATTGATGAATGTAAGGTTTTGAGCGAGCGCAAAACATATTTAGATGAACAAGATTTGGATTTAAATAAAGCATTATTTGAGTTGGAAACAGCGATTGCGAAGATTGATCAAGAAACCAAAGATCGCTTCATGCAAACCTTTAATGCTGTGAATGAAGATTTCTCTAAATTGTTTCCAAGATTATTTGGCGGCGGAGAAGCTTATTTGGAATTGAAAGGCGAAGACGCTTTAGTGAGCGGCGTGAATATCATTGCGCGTCCGCCGGGGAAAAAACCGGGCACAATTCATCTTTTATCAGGTGGTGAAAAAGCATTAACCGCTGCGGCTTTAGTTTTTGCAATCTTTAACTTGAACCCTGCGCCATTCTGTATCTTGGATGAAGTAGATGCGCCGCTCGATGAAGCGAATGTTCGCCGTTTAGGTACATTGCTGCAAGAAATGTGCGATAAGGTTCAGTTTATTTTTATTACGCACAATAAAACGACAATGTCGATTGCTGAATCATTGATCGGCGTTACGATGAGCGAGCCGGGCGTTTCTCGATTGGTTTCTGTGGATTTAGCAGAAGCTGCGAAAATGGCGGAATAACTAGATTATGAAATATAAAAAACCTCATGATTAATGAGGTTTTTTATTGAGAATTTTATAAGCTACTGCCATATTTTTTTAAATTTTTGAGCCAAGGCTTGTGAAACTCCTGACAAATCATGCTGTTTGTATTCAATTCTTCAACGTGATTTTCAGCTTCTTCACGAGTTTTAAAAGCGCGTATATATTCTGCGTGGATAGATTTTCCTAAAGCTTTTGCTTTAACATCGAATGAGCGAGCCGTTTCTACTAGAGTGATTTTTTGTAGTTTCATAGGAACCTCTTTGACTAACTTATTAATATATTTTGGATTATTATGTCTTATTAAAATTCATGGTGACCATGCATTTATTACGAGGTAGGATATCACTAAAATTATATTTTGCTAGAGGCGGCGACAAATAATTGTGGTTAGCAAGGATTTGGATTGTGAATTGTTTGATCAGGCAGAGAATAAGTTGCCTTTAAGCATAGAATTTCTTCTGAATGATAGGCGGTTTGTCCTGAGAACATGCTTCTCACAAAAAGTTCATGATCATTTTTATGTATATAAATTGTTTCAAGATGCTTGTAAGATTGAGGATGATTTAGCAATTCTTGTGCATATTGTTTGAGTTGTTTATGTTCGCCAGAAGGGCCTTCAAATTGCTGAGTGACAATTGTGGAGAAACCCTTCTCTTTGACATAATATTCATGTCGATATTTATTTTCCCAATAATACAGAATATAAGCTGTGATGGATAAAACTACGCCAAGCACAGTAATGGAAGAAATTGTTTCAAGTTTATGATCTTTTAAGGATTCTGTACGCACGGGCTCATTCATGGGATATTTAGCATCAATAATCGACTGGCAATGATAACTTAATTCATGAAATATTTCTGACTATCTTGCAAAAGATACATCAAATCCATCCATTGCTTTGATGCTTTTGCTTGATTTTGTTTCAGTGCAAATTTCTTTGAATTCAATATTCTCAATGGTGAAATTCTCACTTGAAGGCGCGAATGCCATTGCCTCAACAATGATTGCAGATTGCACATGTTGTGCATCAAGGGCATCTATTAAATCAATTTGTTTACTGATATGTTTTGTCTCATTACGCGATTTCATTTTGGCTGTAATATCACAAGATAATTCTAATCGTTTTAGACCAGATTCAATACCTTGAACATCAAAATCATTCTTTTTAATCATACGATTCTCCTGTTTGATCAGTAATTAACTATGTTCATCATAATGAGACGCAAACACTTACTTTGTCTAGATGAATTAAACAATATATGCGATTTGGAAATCTTTTAATGCAGGATGAGTTTTCACTTCATTTTTTCTTGTGCAAACTTCATTAACATGAATGTTGCGAATCGTAATTTTATTGCCACTTACGATTAATTCATCCACCTCATCAGCAATGTGATGACGAATATATTCAGGATCAAGCGCATCGCCTAATTCAATATATTGCGTATATTCTTGTTCTGAATCTTCGAAAGTTCTACTATCTATGCGCGTTCTAACATGCACAGTGAATACTAATTCTAATGTTATATCATCGCTTTGAATGCCGATAATGTCTAAATCTTGCTTCTTAATCATGTTTGCCTTTGTTCAATCATGCTAAATGATCGCTTGTATCACGCTTCGTGATAGGGAAATTTGGCGCGCTTAGATGGGATCGAACCATCGGCCTTCAGTTTCGGAAACTGACACTCTATCCAACTGAGCTATAAGCGCTTAAGGATCGCCATTGTAGCGAAAATCACTCTATTTTCATAGATGTATTAATGGGCACAACTTTAAAAATTGGCTTTTCATGATATTCCGCAATTGCCTTGGTAACTTCTGATGGCGTTTCATCAAATCGTTCATCACCCAATTCAAAAACGCCCCAATGTACGCCAATGGATTGTTTAATCCGCAGCTCATGATGCAATCGAACTGAATCTTTTGGGGAAATATGTTGATAGCCCATAAACCATTCTGGTGCATAACAGCCGATCGGCATATAGCCATAATCAATATTGAATCGATCGCCAATTTCTAATAAATTTTTCGCATAAGCTGTATCGCCTGCAAAGTAATGATTTTTATCATTGTGCGTGATCATATATCCGCACCATAAATTGCGATTGCGCGAAAATGGATCGCGATTGCTCCAATGTTGTGCTGGTGTTGCAGTAATGGTGAGTTCATCATCAATAATATGTTGATCCCACCAATCTAATGCAATGACTTGTGTGATACCTTTTTTATGAAACCAACGTTCTAAGCCCAAAGGCACAATGAATGTTAAATCAGGGAAGTGCTGATGCAAGGCGCGAATGGTTTGATAATCCAAATGATCATAATGTTCATGTGAAATCAGGACATATTGTAAAGTTGGCAGTTGATCTATTTGCACTAAAACTGGCGTTTGGCGTTTTGGTCCAATCCAATTCAGAAATGATGCGCGTTCAGAAAATACAGGATCAGTTAATAATCCAATATCGCCCAATTTAAAATAAAGGGAACAATGGCCAAACCAACTGACAAAATCATGATTATGGGATAAATTTGGAGTTGTTACCCAATTCTGAATAAAAGTTTCGTATCCGCCTTTGGGTTTGCGCGGTGCTTTTGTTGTCCATCGTTCATGTAACCATTTAGCAACGCGTTTTAGCGGAATGTGCAATGGTTCAGGATTCTGAAATCCCATCTTTGTATGATGGGATTTCGTTGGATCATAATATGGGTTTTTATAGCGCATATTACTCGATGTTTTGGATTTGCTCGCGAATTTGTTCGATCAATACTTTCAACTCAACGGCGATTGCTGTCAATGCTGCATCTTGTGATTTTGAACCTAAAGTATTCGCTTCGCGATTGAATTCTTGCGTTAAGAAATCTAAGCGGCGGCCGATTGGTTCTTTACGTTTAAGTGCATCTTTCATCGCAGTTACGTGAGAGAATAAGCGGTCAATTTCTTCATCGATGTCTAATTTTTGAATCGCGAATACTAATTCTTGTTCAAAGCGCTGTTCATCAACTTCGATTTTGAATTCTGCTAAGCGTTGTGTTAATTTTTCACGCAATCTTAATGCTGCATCTGGGCGCAATGTTTGGGCTTCTTTAGTTAAAGCTTCAATTTTTGTTAAGCGATCTTCGATCACAGCATTGATGCGCGCGCCTTCTGCTTGGCGATTGTCTGCCAATGACTTCAATGCTAATTCGAATGTTGATTTTGTGATTGCTTCTAATTGCTCAGGATCTGGTGTGCTTGTTGTGAGCATATTAGGGAAGCGCATTAAATCCATTGGTGATAATGAATGTGATGAACCCAATAATGCGTTTGCTTCACGATGTAAACGGATGAAGTTTTGCGCCAAAGCTTCATTGAATTCTAAATGTTCATTACTTGCGCCCGCTGATTCTAAGCGCATCATGATTTCTAATTTTCCGCGACCTAATTGCGCTTGCACTTGATCACGTAATGCAGGTTCGAAAGCACGTAACATTTCAGGTAATTTGAAATATGTTTCTAAATAGCGATGATTGATACTGCGAAGTTCAATGGATAATGTACCAAATTCTGTTGCTACTGTTTCTCGTGCGAAACCTGTCATTGAAGAGATCATGTTTTTCCCTAGATTATATAAACAAAACGCAATTATAACGCTGTTTTTATAATTAGGTGAATATCGTTGAAAAAATGGCTGAATCCTAGTAGACTTCGAAACTTTATTAGTCTCTTTGAGTTGAGTGTCATGTCTGATTTAGAAAAGAATTATCGTGCAATCCTAACTGAAGTTGGTGAAGATCCTGAGCGTGAAGGTTTGGTGGATACGCCAAAACGTGCCGCTAAAGCGATGCAATATTTGTGTCGTGGTTATGAGCAAACCTTAGAAGAAGTTGTGGGCGGTGCGATATTTACATCAGACAGCAATGAAATGGTTTTAGTGAAAGACATTGAGCTGTATTCATTGTGCGAACATCATATGTTGCCATTCATTGGGAAAGCACATGTTGCTTATATGCCAAATGGTAAAGTTTTGGGTTTATCAAAAATCGCTCGCATCGTTGATATGTTTGCGCGCCGTTTACAGATCCAAGAATCTTTAACGTCAGAAATCGCTAAAGCGATCCAAGAAGTAACGAATGCAAATGGCGTTGCAGTTGTGATCGAAGCAAAACATATGTGCATGATGATGCGCGGTGTTGAGAAACAAAATTCTCACATGGTAACTTCTGCAATGCTTGGCGCATTTAGAAATAATCCAGCAACAAGAGCAGAGTTTTTAAGCTTTATAAAATAAGTTAATTATTTAACGAATAGATTTTTAAAAAGGATTCTTAATGGAATCCTTTTTTATTTAGAGCAGATTTAATAAATCATTCGTTGGCTTGGTTTTTGCATATTGATTATAGATTTCAAAATTTATCCAGCAATAAGTATGATCATTAAACAGCAATGTATCTTCATAAGATTCCACTTGGATAATGATTGGGTGAATTTCATAGTTAATGTGCGTTAAAACATGTTTAAAGCTTGGCAATTCTTCACTGTTAATGAATTTTGCATTATCAAGATTAAATAATGTATCTAATTCATTTAAATGGGAATCTAAATGAGGAAACTCATATAAATTGTGCCAAATAGATTCATTAATGCGCTGATGAAATACCAATTCTCCATGCTGATTTTGAATAATCACCGGATATAATTCGATATCTTTTTTGATCAATTTGACTTTTTTTGCGGGAATTTGATCAACTTGTTGATGTTTTAGCGTTGTGCAATTCGCTTGCCAAAAACATTGATTGCACTTTGCAGCTTTCATACAAACTGTTGCGCCAAAGTCCATGATCGCTTGCGTATAATCATTGGGGCGATTTTGCATTGCCATCAAATAAGCGAAAGGCAATAACACTTTTTCTAATTGTTTTTCAGAATGAATTGCACCTAAAACGCGCGCTAAAACACGTTTCACATTGCCATCTAAAATTGCATAAGGGCGATTGAAACCTTGGCTCATAATGGCGGATGCAGTTGTGCGCCCAACGCCTTTCATCGCTTGAATGGCTTGGAAATCCTCTGGAATGATTCCATTATAATTTTCTGCAATATATCGCGCGCCTTCTTGCAAATTACGAGCACGCGCATAATAACCCAATCCTTCCCAAGCTTTTAAAACATCATCTGTATTGGCTTTTGCAAGTGCATTAACCGTTGGAAACTTCTCGATGAAATTAAAGAAATAGGGAATAACCGTTGCAACTTGTGTTTGTTGAAGCATAATTTCTGAAAGCCAAATATGATAGATATTTTGGGCTTCCGAATAATGCGCTTGCGGCTTCCAAGGTAAATCATGGCGGCCGTTTTCATCAAACCATTGCATTAATTGCTGATGGAATGTTTTTAACTGATTTGTATCAGGCGTTTCTAAAAATAGATTCATGATGAAGGCTTAATTAACCAATGAAGATAACGAGCATTCGGAATGAAATCAGGTTTAATGGAACAGTTTAATTCCATTGCAATATGATCTTCCTCGCTAATCTTTTGTTTGTTTTCTTTTGTCATGTAATCGTAATAAGTACGAATGCCACTTTTATGAATAATGGTAAAACCTTGTTCATTCAAAGTTTTTTCTAATTCAGCAGGATTTACAGGCGAAATTGGCGTTAATCCGCCTTGTTCACCGCGGAAATTATTCTTTTCTATATAACGATAATTACCACGAATTAGATTGTGATAAATCAAACCATTCACATTATAGAATAATAGGGAAATGGTGGAATCGTTGTGCGTTACGTGCTTTAGAATTGGAATAATATCTGAAGGATTTTCTAGCCATTCAATCACAGCATGAGCGAGCACTAAATCGTATTTTTGATCTAGCAAGCTTGGAATGTTTTGTAATTCATCATGAATGAAAGTTGCTTGTAATGAATCTGCCGCAAATCGCTCTTTTGCTAAATCTAGCATATTCTCAGATGATTCTAATAAGGTTAGCTGATGTTGTTGGCTTGCTAGAAAATGTGAAAATTGTCCTTGTCCTGCGCCAATGTCTAAAGTTTGGCTGGCTTGATTCGTTAAATTAAACAAATCGAAATCGCGTTCTAAAATAGCTAAACGCAATTTTCCCTTAAAAGAAGAATAAATTTTATTTTGGAAATGGCTGCTCAATTGATTAAAGCGAGTGGAATTCATGGCGGATCATATTAAAAAGAAAGTGGGATCATAGGTTAGAATCTCAAAAAATGTCAAATTCTTATCATTTGAGCTACACTATTATCCTATAAATTGTAGAGAAAAACGGGAGAGATTACATGAAGAAGATTTTGATGGCTGCGGCGATTGTGCCAGCTATTTTGGCGGGCTGTGTTTCTGTTGCACCAACTAAAAAAGATCCAAAGCCAGAAGTTGTAGATGCAGCAGCAACAGCACAAACAAGTTTAGATTATGCAGGTACATATAATGCAAAAATGCCATGTAGCGATTGTGATTACACAATGGCGAGATTGCAGTTAAATCAATATGGACAATATCGTTATATTGAGCAGAATGTGAAAAATGGCGGTCCAGTTGGTAAGCCAGTAATGTTCCAAGGTAAATATACTTGGGATAAAAATGCACCAATCATTCGTTTGTTAAACGCACGTAATATGCATTTCTTTGTAGCTGAAAATGAAGTAGTATTGTTATCAAAGCCAGTTGCTAGTTATTCAGAAATTACATCTGAACCGAAATTTAGAAAGGCAATCCGACAAATATAATTGATCAAAAGATATGCATAACAAAATATTAAAAATTAAGGCTGTGTTGAACAGCGTCATCTTAGGCAAAGAAGAACAAGTAACGCTAAGTTTGGCCTGTTTGTTAGCAAGAGGGCATTTGTTATTAGAAGATTTACCTGGCATGGGGAAAACAACATTGGCGCATAGTTTGGCTAAAGTGTTGGGTTTGGCATATCAGCGTATTCAATTTACATCAGATTTATTGCCTGGCGACATTATTGGCGGCGAAATCTTTGATGTGGAAAGTAAGAAGTTTATTTTGCATCATGGCCCAATTTTTACTGAAGTGTTATTGGCAGACGAAATCAATAGAACAACGCCCAAAAGCCAAAGTGCTTTATTGGAAGCGATGGAAGAGCGCCAAGTTTCCATTGGGCGAAAAACATATCGTTTACCAGAACGATTTTTTGTGATTGCAACCCAAAACCCAAATACATCTGGTAGCGGAACATATCCATTGCCAGATTCACAAATGGATCGATTCTTAATGTCAATTTCCTTGGGATATCCTTCTGCCAATGCAGAATTGAAAATTCTTAAAGGGGAAACCAATCGAGATAAAATTACTAGTTTACCAGCGATGTTGACTAAAGAAGAGTTAACATTGATGCAAAAAGCTGTCGATGCAGTGCATGCATCAGATGCTTTGTTGGCTTATATTCTTCGCATTGTGGAAGCGACGCGCTCCGAAGAAAAATTCACAGTAGGAATTTCTCCGCGTGGCAGTTTGGCTTTATTAAAAGGTGCAAAAGCATATGCTTTTATTTCAGGACGCGATTATATTATTCCTGAGGATATTAAAGCTGTGTTGCCAAGTGTTTTGGAACATCGTTTACGCCAAATGGGGCAACAAGCTAATCATAGCCGAGATTTAGCTTATTGGTTATTACAGAATATTCCAGCGATTCAATAATTCGCCTATGTTTAAGCATAAATCTTTCAAAGAAAGGATCAATCAGCGAATACCAAGAAGTAGCCGAGTTACGCTAAATAGAAAGCAAATATTCATTTTTCCAACGAAATTTGGATTTATTTATATTGGTATGTGTTTCGTATTGTTCATCATGGCGATGAACTTTGAAAATTCCTTGGTTTACATTGTGCTGTTTTGGCTCGTTTCGATCTTTGTTTCTACAATGATTTTAACTTGGCGCAATTTAGATCAGCTACATTTACGCAATGCAGGTAGTCAGCCCATTTTTGCATCAGATGAAGCAACGTTTGGCATTACGATTGAAAGTTTAGGTAAAGCTCATAATAGCGTGTGGCTTTATACGAAAGATTCCAATAATTTTGTGGATTGTGCACCTAAAGAAAGTCGAACCACATATTTGTTTGTGCCTGAAACACAGCGTGGACGAGTTAGATTGCCGCGTTTTACTGTAGAAACTACATATCCCTTAGGGATTTTCAGGGCTTGGAGTTATGTAGATTTAGATCAAACTACATTATGCTACCCAAAACCATTGGCTTTGGAATTGCAATATCACAGCCCGATTGGCGATGAAGATAATGATTATTTAGACAATAGCACTTCAAAGAAACGTGGCGTTGATAATTTTGAAGAGTTGAAAAATTATGAAGCTGGCGATGCAATTTCTAGGATTGACTGGAAAGCTTACGCAAAAGGCAATGGCTTATTAGTTAAAACTTTTACTGAGCAAGCATCGAAAGAAATCTGGCTCAATGAACAGGATTTTACTGGTGATTTAGAAACGCGTTTATCACAAATGTGTTATTGGGTATTGGAATTATCCAAAAATCATCAAAAATTTGGAATTGTATTGGGCAATGAAAATATTGGCCCTGATTCAACAGATATTCATACAAAAAAATGCTTAGAAGCTTTGGCTTTATATAGGACGATGAATGACTAATTTGCAGAATATTTCACAAAGAGATCTGACGCGAAGCAGTGTTTTATGGTTCAGTATTGCTTTTGTTTTGACGATCATTCCTCAGCTTTTTATTTTTTTACCATCTTGGGTTGCGGTAATATTTGCCATTTGCTTCGTTTGGCGCATACAAACCTCTCGTATGAAAATCGGTTACCCCAATGGCATTGTTAAATTTATCATCATTGCTTCGATTTTAGGGATTTTATACATTACAAAGGGCAATTTTCTCAATACAGAAGGTTGCACAATTCTCTTCATGGCAATTTATGGCTTAAAATTTGTTGAGGCCAAAACTGTGCGTGATGGCTATATTTTAGGTTGTATTGGATTAATTGCTTTAGTTTCTACGTATTTATTTGAAAATTCTGCCTATCTTTTTGTTTTTTCGTTAACTGCATTTACAACGTTAATTGCGGCGATTATTGGTTTGCAGCAGTTAGGCTATAATTTGTATTCTAAAAAAGCATTGTTATGGAATGCTGTGAAAATTATGGGATTGTCATTGCCATTAATGACAATTTTATTTGTAGTTTTTCCACGATTCCCATCAATGTTGCCTAATATGAGTAAATCCAATAATGAGCAAACTCAGGCGCAAACAGGTGTTTCTAATAAAATGGAACCAGGAAGCATCGCCGAATTAGCCAATAGTGAAAAGCATATTTTATGGGCTGAATTTACGCAAGTTGTTCCTCAAATTAAAGACCTTTATTGGCGCAGTTTAACGTTGGATCAATTTGATGGTCGCGCTTGGCAACAATCAGAGTTTATGCATGTGCCTTATTCACCGCGTTATCAAGTAAATAATAAAATAGGCGAGCAGAAATATAGTGTGATTTTTGATCCGAGTTATCAGAAATATTTAGCAACTTTGGATGTTTCACAAATGGATAATAATCCAAGTGCGAGATACAATCCTATTGTTGCTTATGGTGATTTTCGTTATGAATATAATCGCCCTATAGAGAATAAAATTCAATATTCTGCAACTTATTTGCCGAATACAACTTTGTTAAGTCAAGTGAATGGCAAAGCTAATCAACAGAATATGCAGCAATATCTGCAAACTACGAATAATAATCCGCAAACATCGTTATTGGTTGATGAAATGCTGGAGGATGAGCCTTCGAAAGAAGAGTTTGTGAATCGATTGCTAAAACATTTTAAACAAGATGGATTTCAATACACAATGCAACCAGGATTATTGCAAGGTCGAGATAGTATTGATCAATTTATGTTTGATGCAAAACTAGGATTTTGTGAGCATTATGCAAGCGCAACAACGTTCATGTTGCGTAAAGCCAATATTCCAAGTCGTGTTGTGATTGGTTACTTGGGTGGATCGATCGATCATAATCGTAAACTCGTTGAAGTTCGTGGTAAAGATGCGCATGCTTGGGTGGAATATTGGGATGATCAACGTGGTTGGGTTCGGGTGGATCCTACAACAGCGGTTTCACCGAATCGTATAGATTTGGGGATTGATGATTTGATTGACGAATTAATAGGAACGAGCAATATTTCTACATGGGATCGCTTTTCATCATCATTTTCTAGTCTAAAAGATAGGATAGATTATAGCTGGACTAAAATGGTTTTGAACTACCAAAGCTCTTCTCAGCAATCATTATTAAAATCACTGTTTAAAATAGATTTTATCAGCGTGTTTACATTGGTGAAAATTTCTATAGGTTTATTGTTCTCATTTGTTTTTGTGCAAACAGTTATTTTCTTTAAACCATGGAGAAGATTATATTTTAATGCGAATCATGAATATTTCAGGGTGATTGAGTTAACGAATAAAGTTTATGGCTTAAATTTGCCTGTGAGCACTGCGCCATTGGAATTATCTCAATGTTTGATGAAATATTTGCCAATAAATGATCAAGAAAAAGTTCAAGAAATGTCGGGGGCTTTGGTAAGATACTGGTATCAGCCTAATGTTTCTAAAGAATCTATCAAAGATGTTAAAGAAACATTGTTTGCAGTACAAAAATTGTTAAAGGGAAAAAATGTTAGAAAATGAAATGGCTTTGTTGAAAGCTCGAGTGGATGAATTAGAACAGCGAGAAGCTTTTCATGAGTTAACGATAGAAACCTTGAATCAATGTTTGATTGATCAGCAAGCTCAGATAGAGAATCTGAAATCAGAATTCATTAAGCTCTCGAATAAAGTTGTAGTACAAGCTGAAGATTCGCAAATTTCTCTTGCGAATGAACGTCCGCCACATTATTAGTATATAAAAAGATTCAGGATCGAGTAGCCATAATATAAATTATATTTAGCTATCAGTCATAATCCCTCTTAAAATGATTTATTTTAAGAGGGATTTTATTTTTATATCAATATTAATATAATTAATCAGTTGATTTTATAGAATCTTAGCAGGACAATGTATATATGCGATGTAAATTACTACAGTTGAATCTGTTAATTGCATTGCCAAATTTGTTACATGCATTTATGCAAAAGGGAAATGTAGCAGATAAGGGCTGAGAATATGATGATTCTCAAGGAAAGCTTGAAAGAAAGGGTATATAATGATAAGGCATTTCTAAATTAGTTTTTAGAGATATTGTTGTTAAGTGATTAAAAAAGTGAAGAGGTAATTTATGGAAGTTTCTAGACGACAGTTTTTCAAACTGTCCGCTGGAGCTGTCGGAGGAACTGGTTTGGCGTTAATGGGTATGGCGCCAAGCATAGCTCACGCGGAAGTTCGCCAGTATAAATTATTGCGTGCTAAAGAAGTGCGTAATACATGTACATATTGTTCTGTAGGTTGTGGCATCTTGATGTACAGCTTAGGGGATGGTGCTTATAATGCTAAAGCTAGCGTTATACACGTTGAAGGGGATCCTGATCATCCAGTAAGTCGCGGGGCTTTATGTCCTAAGGGCGCGGGTTTATTGGATTATGTTCATAGTCCAAATCGTTTGAAATATCCGGAAGTTAGACGTCCATTTAGTGATAAATGGGAACGCATCAGCTGGGATCAAGCTCATAAAGAAATTGCGGCATTAATGAAAGAAGACCGTGATGCCAATATGATCGTTAATGATGATAAAGGTACTCGAGTGAACCGTTGGACAACGACAGGTTTCTTAGCGGCATCAGGCGCTAGTAATGAAGCTGGTCACGTTACGGGTAAATTCGTACGATCATTAGGTATGGTAGCAATAGACAACCAGGCCCGGGTCTGACATGGTCCTACGGTAGCAAGTCTTGCTCCAACATTTGGTCGCGGCGCCATGACGAATCACTGGGTTGATATTCGAAATGCCGATGTAGTTATAGTAATGGGTGGGAACGCAGCAGAAGCACATCCTGTTGGTTTCCGTTGGGTAATTGAAGCTAAACAAAGACGTGGTGCGAAATTCGTGGTGGTTGATCCACGTTTCAATCGTTCTGCATCTGTTGCCGATTTTTATGCACCAATTCGTTCAGGAACAGATATTGCGTTCCTCGGTGGTGTGATTAATTGGATGATCAAAAATGACAAAATAAACTGGGAATATGTAAAAAATTACACAAATGCCACGTTTATTGTTCATGATGAGTTCGATTTCAACGAGGGTTTATTCTCTGGTTGGGATGATGAAAAAAATGCATACACAGATAAATCCTCATGGAATTATCGTATGGATGAAAATGGTAATGCAGTTGTAGATGATACATTGCAGGATCCACGCTGTGTATTCAATATGATGAAAAAACACTATGAATCATATACACCTGATTTAGTGAGCACAATTACTGGTACGCCAGAAGCTGAGTTCTTAAAAGTATGTGAAATCATTGGTTCTTGTGCTGCCCATAATAAAGTTGCAACTTTCTTGTACGCTTTAGGTTGGACGCAACATACGATTGGTTCTCAGAATATTCGTACAATGGCAATGATTCAGTCGTTATTGGGTAATATTGGTATGCCTGGTGGCGGTGTGAACGCATTACGTGGTCACTCAAACATCCAAGGTTTAACTGACTTAGGTTTGTTATCTACAAACTTACCTGGTTATATGCCTTTACCAAGCGATAAACAAACGAGTATTGATACTTACTTATCACAAGTAACGCCTAAAGCAGTGCGTCCTGGTCAGTTTAACTATTGGAGCAACACACCTAAGTTCTTCGTCAGTATGATGAAAACTTTCTGGGGTGATAAAGCAACAAAAGAAACGAACTGGGGTTACGATTGGTTGCCTAAATGGGATCAAATGTATGACGTTCTGCGTGTGTTTGAGTTGATGAATGAAGGCAAAATGAATGGTTACTTCTGTCAAGGATTTAACCCAGTTGCATCGTTCCCTAACAAGAACAAAACAGTATCATCTTTATCTAAGTTGAAATATTTAGTGGTGATGGATCCATTAGTGACAGAAACTTCAACGTTCTGGAAAAACTATGGTGAATCAAACGATGTTGATCCAAGTAAAATTGGTACAACAGTATTCCGTTTACCAACTACATGTTTCGCTGAAGAAGATGGCGCAATCGTTAACTCAGGTCGTTGGTTACAATGGCACTGGAAAGCTGCGGATGCACCGGGAGAAGCTGAGCCTGATGCGAATATCTTATCTGGTATTCTATTTGAATTGCGTAAGCTTTATAACGATCAAGGCGGTGTGAATCCTGAGCCTGTTATGAATATTTCGTGGGATTATGCGATGCCTAAAGAGCCGCATCCTGCTGAAATTGCCAAAGAGCTTAATGGTTATGCATTGGTTGATTTGAAAGATGCTAACGGTAATGTCATTGCTAAAAAAGGTGAGTTGTTATCAAGTTTCGCACAGTTGCGTGACGATGGTACGACGGCATCTGGTTGTTGGATCTTTGCAGGTTCATGGACTGAAGCGGGTAACCAAATGGCAAATCGTGATAATAGCGATCCATCAGGTTTAGGTAATACATTAGGTTGGGCGTGGGCTTGGCCTGCAAACCGCCGTATTATTTATAACCGTGCATCTGCTGATCGTGATGGTAAGCCATGGGATAAAGAACGTGCATTACTATTCTGGAATGGTAAAAAATGGGCGGGTTATGACGTTCCTGACTTCAAAGCTGATGAAGCACCAGGCACAGAAATGAATCCTTACATTATGCAACCTGAAGGTGTAGCGCGTTTATTTGCAGTTGATAAGATGGCAGAAGGTCCATTCCCAGCTCATTATGAGCCAATGGAATCACCAATTGGTGTTAACTTGATGTATCCGAAACAATTGAATAACCCTGCAGTACGTATCTTTGATAATGACAGAGCGCAATTAGGTAATATGGATGAGTTCCCATATGTGGGTACAACATATCGTCTAACTGAGCACTTCCATTATTGGACTAAGCATTCATTGTTAAATGCCATCGCACAGCCAGAACAATTCATTGAAATGAGTGAAACATTAGCTGCTGAAAAAGGCATTGCCAATGGTGATTGGGTTAAAGTTTGGTCTAAGCGTGGCTTTATTAAAGCAGTTGCGGTTGTGACTAAGCGTATCAAAGCATTGGATGTGAATGGTAAGAAGATTCATCACATTGGTATTCCAATTCACTGGGGTTATGAAGGTTTAACGAAGCAAGGATTCTTGGCTAATACGTTAACGCCATCAGTTGGTGATGCGAACAGTCAAACACCTGAGTTCAAAACTTTCTTAGTGAATATTGAGAAAGTGGAAGGAGGCAAATAATGGCTTTACAATCATTAGATATTAAACGCCTTTCAGCGACCTCAACACCGCCACCGAAAGCGCGTAATCACGTTGCAGAAGTTACGAAAGTAATCGATGTAACATCTTGTATCGGCTGTAAAGCTTGTCAAGTTGCGTGTTCGGAATGGAATGACATTCGCGATAACGTTGGTACTTGTGATGGTACTTATAACAACCCACATGATTTATCAGCAGAAAGCTGGACAGTTATGCGCTTTGCGGAAGCAGAGAACGTAGATAATAAGCCAGATGAAGAAGATAAATTAGAATGGTTGATTCGTAAAGATGGTTGTATGCACTGTGAAGATCCTGGCTGTTTAAAAGCTTGTCCTTCACCAGGCGCAATTGTTCAGTACGAAAATGGTATCGTTGATTTCCATGAAGAAAACTGTATCGGTTGTGGTTACTGTGTAACTGGTTGTCCGTTTAACATTCCTCGCATCAGTAAGCAAGATAACAAAGCGTACAAATGTACTTTATGTTCGGATCGTGTTGCAGTTGGTCAAGAACCAGCTTGTGTTAAAACATGTCCAACAGGTGCAATTCGCTTTGGTGAGCGTGAAGCAATGCTTCACTTTGCTGATGATCGTGTGACTGAGTTAAAAGGTCGTGGTTTTGATAATGCTGGTGTTTATAACCCGCAAGGCGTTGGCGGCACACATGTTGTGTACGTTCTTCATCATGCTGATAAACCACAGTTGTATTCAAACTTACCTAAAGATCCAAAGATCAGTGGTTTCACTGAACTATGGAAAGGCTTGTTAAAACCATTATCAACATTTGGTATTGCAGCTTCAGTATTATTTGGTTTCTTCCACTTCATCACTGTGGGTCCAAATGATGCAGATAGTAAGGATAAAGATAAGGAAATTATCGATCCTAAAAAACTAGCGAAAGAAGCGGAGCAAGTGGATAAGGAGCAAAACGTATGAAAAAAGAAAGTCGTTTAATTCAGCGTTATTCCGCTTCAGAGCGTTTGAATCACTGGATCGTTGCGGTATGTTTTATCGTACTAGCGCTTTCTGGCTTATCGCTCTTTTATCCATCTTTCACATGGTTCGCGCAAGTATTCGGCACATTGAAAATGGCAAGAATTATCCATCCATTCGTGGGCATTATTATGTTCCTAGGATTTATGGTTCAGTTCTTCCGTTATGCTCCGCACAATATTCCTAATATGGAAGATTTGCGCTGGGCGCTTTCTGTGAAGAAAGTGATCATGGGCGAAGAAGTTGGAGATGTGGGTAAATACAATGCTGGTCAAAAAGGCATGTTCTGGGCAATGACAGGTTGTTTATTCGTTATGCTCGTAACAGGCATTATGATGTGGCAGAGTCCATATTTCTTTGCGGATTACTTTTCGATTGAAGCGCGCCGTATTGCAATCTTATTGCATGCTTGGTCTGCGTTGATCTTGATCGCATGTATCATTGTTCACGTTTATGCGGCTATCTGGATTCGTGGCACAATTCGCGCGATGACAGAAGGCGTGGTTTCAGAAAAATGGGCAGAATCTCACCATCCTGCTTGGTATCGTGAAATCATGAAAGATGAAGCGAAAGTGGAATCAAACAAGAAAAAATCTTAATGTTCAAATTGTGAAATAAAAATAGGCGCAAGAAATTGCGCTTATTCTTTTTATAGGGAATCACATGAGTCAGTTTACACCGGAAAATAACGTATTAGTTGGAACGATTCCAGACATCAAACCAATCATTTTGCCTGAAGGAAATCCATTCACGACGCGCATTATGCAGTTTGAAAAAATGCAGATTACAGCAGTCGAGGATTTACATTCAACAATCGATTTTTGGATTCATTTATCAGAAGCTGCGAAAGTTGTTTTTAAAGAAAGCGACATTGCTGCGCCAACTTTGAATGATGAAGCACCTTTCTTTAACGATGATGCGTTGATGGCATATTTCCCATCTGTTCTCAAAGCTTTATTAGCAGAATTAAGTCACAAATCATTAACGAAAGAAGTGAAAAATGTATTAGAAACATTGCAAGCTTCTGAAGATGATTTATTACTTGGTTATGCAAAAGCATTATTGGGTTATTCAGATGAAGAAGTGGCGAAGGAATTCCAAGTATTCGCATTATTGGCGTTGAAAATCGTCTATGTAAAAAGTGCCACATTAACAACATTACTGAAGATGGAAGTAGAACAAGGCTTCCATAATTGCCCAATGTGCGGTGATGCAGCGATCGCTAGCGTGATTGATCCTATGGATAATGGTTTGCGTTATTTAGTATGCAATACATGCGAAACTAAATGGCACAAAGTACGCTCAACTTGCCATGATTGCCCAAATACAGGCGAAATGGAATTGTTATCGATTGAAGGTCAAGAATCAGCAATGAAAGCTGAAAGCTGCCCAGAATGTCATACATATATTAAACATCTAGATCGCACAAAAAATCCTATGTTGGATTTATTTGTAGAAGATTTAGCAACATTATCTTTGGATTTCACATTGGCTGAAGATAATCAGCAACGTAAATCATTCAATCTTTATTTGAGATAATGTATTGTAGTTAGATCAAACGCTCCTCGGGGCGTTTTTTATTACCTAACTATTAGCTTTTAAATATTTTTTGATCTTAAAAGATATAAATAATCATTAAATAAAAGATTCATTGATCTAGGTTAAAAATAAAATACCAAAACTGCGCTTAAAGGCAGAAGAACAGTATGCTATGGCTTTCATGAGATATTTTTCTTAACATCCATTTCTTTATACTGTGCATGATGCTATTTTATAGCCGGATGTAAAGCCGTCATAACGATATGAATTAAATAATTTAGAAAAATAGGGATCATAGATCCAACTCGGTCATTCAATGGAGATAAAAAATGTTAGGCCTTCCCATGTATGTAATTGATCTTTTGATCGGAACCATCGTTGCCATTATTGTGGGGCGATATATCATTAAAGGTTATTCAGCAACTGGTGTATTGATGCTTGGTGGCTTTGTGCTATTGATCATTAGTCTGTTTTTAGGCAGGGATATTGTGCCTGAGCAATCAACGGGCATAGAAGTGCTGGATATTTTTGAATTCACTAAAAATTTATTATCAAGCAGAGCCGCAGACCTTGGCATGATGATTATGATTCTATGTGGCTTTGCAGCGTATATGAATCATATTGGCGCGAATGATGTGGTTGTGAAATTAATTTCTAAACCATTAGCGCATATTAAATCACCTTATATTTTGATGATTGCAGGTTATTTTATTGCATGTTTGATGTCATTTGCGGTTTCTTCTGCAACGGGATTGGGCGTTTTATTGATGGGAACATTATTTCCATTGATGGTCAATGTCGGGATTAGTCGCGGTGCAGCTACTGCGATTTGTGCATCACCGGCGGCATTAATCTTATCACCAACATCAGGAGATGTGATTTTAGCTGCTGAGAAATCAGGAATGGGCGGTGATTTATTGATTAATTTCGCATTTTATAAAACATTGCCTGTATCAGTCATTGCAATCATTGCTATTGCAATTACACATTTCTTTTGGCAACGATATTTAGATCGAAAAGAAAATAGTGTTTGTGAGCGCTTGGATGTGAGTGAAATTAAAACAACTGCGCCATCAGGTTATGCGATTTTGCCATTCATGCCAATTTTAGGTGTGTTGCTTTTTTCAGGTAAATGGACATTGCCATTCAGTGATCAATTGATTCCAAATTTAAATATTATTACGATTTTAATCATCTGTTTATTTGTCACATCGATTATTGAGTTTATTCGTTCATTCGATGCTCAGAAGGTATTTGATGGTTTAAATTGTGCTTATCGAAGTATGGGCGATGCATTTGTATCCGTTGTGATGCTTTTAGTGGCAGCTGGTGTATTTGCAGAAGGCTTAAAAGTTGTAGGCTTTACTTCAGGCTTAATCGAAATGGCAGAATCTGCAGGTGGTGGCGCGATCATCATGATGATTGTATTGGTTCTAGTCACAATGTTAGCAGCGATCGCAACAGGATCAGGTAATGCACCATTTTATGCATTTGTTGAGTTCATTCCTAAGGTAGCATCAGAAATGGGGATTAATCCTGCATATTTGGTGATCCCGATGCTACAAGCATCTAATATAGGACGCACAATGTCACCAGTATCTGGCGTTGTGGTTGCCACAGCTGGTATGGCAAATATATCACCATTTGAGATTGTGAAAAGAACAGTTGTACCAATGATTGTTGGTATGTTGACAGTGATTATTGCAACTGCAATTTTAGTGCCAACAGCGCCATTATAGTTGTAGTTTATAGAAGAAAAGCCAGCGGTTAGCTGGCTTTTTTATTGCTTAAATAATTTTATATGGATTAATAAAAATCAATTCTCATGTTTGCATAGAATGAACGACCTGGTGAAGCATAATCATTATTGAATGAAGCATAGTTTTTATTGAATATATTTTCTACGCCAGCATTAAATGTTACACCTTTCCATTGCGGCGGTGTTACGCTTACTTTTAAATCAAAGATTTGATACGCTTTGTTTTTTTCAGTGCCTTCCATATTTGCATAGCTGCTGCTTCTGCCAGTCATAGATGGTGTGATTGCTAACCAGTCGATAGGTTTGATGGATGCATAGAGATAACCAAAATGTTTTGGCATATCTTTGATCTTAATTTCTTTATGATCCTTATTTTTAACATCCAAATAAGTATAGCCTGCACCTAACTGTAAGTATTGGTTCACTTCATAATCTATGCCTAACTCAATGCCTTTACGTTCAACTTTGCCAGGTAAATTGATAGATTGGCGAATTGCATAACCAGGAAAATTATTGTAATCAAAATCACCACGATCAATTGCATCTTTAGATTGGCTATAGAATAATGCTGCATCTAATGTTAATCCATTAATTGGTGTACCGTTATAACCCAATTCGATATTCAATGCACTTTCAGGTTTTAAGCCAGGATTTTGCAAAGTAATGCTTGGTACAAATTCACCAGATTTACAACCAGATTGCCCTTTAGGGCATTTTTTTTCTGATCCGCCTGAATAGTTTGAATAAGATTCTTTAAAGCTAGGAAAGCGAGTTTTCTTGCCTATTGCGAAACGGAAAGTATCCAAATCAGTTGGCTTATAGAATAATGCTGTTTGGAAATCTGTAGAATTATAAGATGGTGCTAACATTGAATTTGCTGCAGGATATGCATTGATTAAGCTCTGTGTATTTTTACCAATATCATTCACAGAAGCAGTGCGTTTAGTATAAACAATACCTACTTGCGCTTCCCATTGTTCGTTGAATGTAATGGTATCTTCTAAAGCAATAGAATAGAATTTTTGTGTTGCTTTAGAGTCCGAATTCGGCATAACTTGCGATGAATTTGGGAAAGTATCAAATGATTTATGGGTTTCATCTTTATAGCTCAGCATCATTTTAACTAAATGATTACTGATAACAGTTGTGCCAACTTCTACAGAGGCACCAAATGCTTTGTCATCATAATGGCTGCCTTTAGGATCACCACGCCAGCCCGTTAATGTATTTTTGTAAGTATCATAGTAAAAACGGGGTTTGATATAAACTTTGTCGTCCATTAACCATGTAGTTGATACATACGAAATAGTTTCTCTATCCCATTTCGGCCAGTTCCATGTTGTTGGAATAAAACCATTTTGACCTTTATGGCCAGGATATTTCTTAGCTTCTTGTTTTGAATAGCTCAATACATATTCATCAGTTGCATTTGGCGTCCAGCCTAATTTAATATTAGCGCGGCGATCTTTAGTTCTATAAAGATATTTGTCAGAATTAACTTCTTGACCTTCAGCATCAATGCCTTCATATTTTTCTGCAAGTTTTGTGTATTTGCGTGTGCGATCAGAGAATCCTGCTTGTAAATACCAGTTTTCTTGTAATGTACCGACATTGATACTGGTTTCTTGTGTATTGCCAGTGCTTGTGCCAATAATCCCTGAGAAATCAAGTTTTGAGCGAGGTTTGGTAGTCACAATATTGATTGCGCCGCCCATTGTATTGTGGCCATACATTACTGAACTATAACCTTTGGCTACTTGGATCGAAGCGATGTCAGAAGTTGAAAATCTTCCCATATCTGTATCGCCATCGTATGGAATGTAAACAGGAATGCCATCCATAAAGATTGGCACATGGCGAATGCCATAACCTCTAATTGAAACTTTTGATTCAAATCGGCCAGAGTTGCCAGAAGCTATCGGTGAATCATAAAATACGCCAGGTGTATATTGTAGAGCTTCACCCACATCTTTAGCTTCTAATAGGTCAATAGTTTCTTTGCTGATGTAAGATTCAAATAGCTCAGATGTTTGTGGCATAGCAGCAGATACAACAACAGTACCTAATGTGAATACATTGCTGTTTTTTGTTGATGATTCAGCGACTACTTCATCTTGTTGCGCCATTTGATCAGCATAAACAACAGAAGAGCAGAGTAATAACGCAGCGGCGATTTTACTCATTTTAAATAAAGGTGATTGTTTAATCATCGTGGTGATAGTTCCCAATTAATGAGTTTTCCAGTTAATAAATGCCCAAGCGCGTTGCATCGGTTGAGCTGAATAGAGTTTTTCTTGATTTTTTTGGTAATAATATTTGAGGCGATCAACTTCCTCTTCATTCAATGTGCCAATCGACCATTGCACAGCTTCAATGAAACTAGGTTCATCGAGCGTTAAGATTTTATTAGAGCAATTATTGGTTTCGATGAAATCAACAGAAACGCGATAGCCTTGCTGATAAAGCAGGTTCATTGCATAAATATAAGTGGGGAAGCCAATGTCATCACGGCCAATGGATTTTAAAATATCGCGGCTGATGAAATCCTTTTCCACTGTCATTGTCATATAAACGGCTTTTTTTGCTTTGGCATTGAGCTTTGCTAAAGCATCTTCAATGTCATTCACCATGGAAGAGCGAGAAGATACGCAAATGTCGCATTCAGGTACATCATCCCAATTGTCATCCCAAGATTTGAGAATGCATTCATAGTTATCAATATTCATTTCAGCGGCACGTTCTTGAACAACTTCCAGCATTTTTGGGCTGTAATCTAATTCATAAACTTTTTCTAAGCCGGAAGCCAATGCTAAGCCAATCGTTCCGCCGCCGCAGCCAACATCCAATAATGTTGCTGCATCTGTTAAATCCATGCGTGATGTGAAATCTTGAATATAAGAAGCACCGGCACAACCGCCGCCAGATTTCATATTGTGGGCTTTTTTATCCCAATCTGATGATTGCTTGGGTTGACGAATAGCTTGATTCGCATGATGGCGATAAAGTTCGCCAAAATTAACATCAAAAATAGTTTTTGAATCAGACATGAATGCTCCTACGAGTTAGATGCAAAATGTAAATTTTTAGAGATCACAGATTTATCCAATGAATAAATCGTGGCAAGATTGTCCGCGGTTAAACAAGATTGAGGATCGCCATCTGCAATGACTTTGCCTTTTTGAAAGAGAATGATTCGATCAGCGATGCGCATTGCATGTTCGGGTTGGTGCGTTGTCATTAATATGGATAAACCTTGCTGTTTCAGTTGTTCTATTTGTTCAAGCACGCGAATTTGATTACCAAAATCCAAGCTTGCAGTGGGTTCATCCATGATGAGAAATGATGGTTCTTGTGCCAATGCACGCGCGATCAACACTAATTGACGTTCACCGCCGCTGAGTTGCGTATAAGGTTGCTGTGCTAAATGGGAAATGCCCAAGCGTTCGATACAGAATTGAGCAATGTCTTTATCTTTTTGTTTTGGAGAGCTGCACCAGCTTAAATGAGCTGTTCTGCCCATCAATACAACTTCTGCGGCTGTGAATGGAAATACATGATTGTGTGCTTGTGGCACATAACCTAGAAACTGCGCTAAAAGATTGCGTTGCCATTGTTTCTGATCTTTATTCTGAATCAATAACTCGCCTGATAATTTAGGTAAAACGCCGAGAATTGTTTTCAGTAATGTAGTTTTACCGCAGCCATTTGCGCCCAATAAACACACAACTTCATTGCCATTGAAAGATAAATTGAGATCCTTCGCGATGATGTGCTTAGAATATCCAATGGATAAATTACGTAATTGTATTAAACTCATGAGCGCGCACCGCCAACCATCAATAAACCTAAAAAGAATGGTGCGCCAATGAATGCAGTTAAAACGCCCAATGGGATTTCAATCGGGAATGCAGTTCTTGCGATTGTGTCCGTCAATAATAGGAATCCTGCGCCAAGGAACATTGCTGTTGGTAATAATTTACGGAAATCTGGACCAATCCATAATCTAGAAATATGCGGAATCACTAATCCGATCCAGCCGATTAAACCTGTGATGGAAACAGCCGCTGAAGTCATTAAAGTTGCAGATAAGATAAAAATGATGCGCAATCTTTTGATATTCACGCCGAGCGCTAAAGCTTCTTCATCATCTAAACTCAATAAGTTCATGCGCCAGCGTAATAGAATCAAGGGCAACATGCTGACAAATAATAATGGCGCAACGATTGTTAAATCATCCATGGTTGCCATGGTTAATGATCCCATTAGCCAGAATGTGATCACTGTTAATTGGCTGTAAGGATCCGATAATAATTTGATCAAGGAAATCCCAGCACCCAATAAAGCAGAAATCGCAATGCCAGCCAATACAAGTGCAAGAATAGGATCTAATCTCCGAACCAATTGTGAGATGAAATAAACTAAAAATACTGTGCCCAATCCAAATACGAATGCAAATAATTGAACGCCAACAACAGATAATCCTAAATATATGGCTAAAACTGCACCCAATCCTGAGCCAGCAGAAACGCCTAATATATCTGGTGAAACTAATGGATTGCGAAACATGCCTTGATAAGTTGCGCCGGCGATTGATAAAGCAGCACCCACTAATATTGCGGTCAAAATTCTAGGCAAGCGAATGTTCCATAAGACGAAATCTGTATCTGAATAAGCTTGATCACTGAATAAATGAGCAATGGCAGATAATAAATCGGTGAATGGAATGTTTAATTTGCCTACGCAAAATGCAACTAAAGAAACCACCAATAGAAATATTGGTGGTAATAACAGCCTGATCATGGATTAAATTGTTCCGGTAATGTTGTTCAGCGTTTCAGCAGATAAATCGTATTGATAGAAGCGAGAGTAATATTCGTAAATGGCTTGTGTATATTCATCCTTTGGTAATAAATCAGGATAAAGTACATGGGCTAACCAAGTAACGCCGAGCAAACGGTTAATGCTTGGCGGTTGATCTAGCCAGCCAAAAGGTAATTTGGGTGCGAGATAAACGCGTTTATTCTTCACAGCAGGTAAGCGCTGCCATAATGGATTGTTATAAATATCTTGATAGAAATGCTGATCCATCGCAATGATGACATCAGGCTGCCAAACCATTAATTGTTCCATGGAAACGCGAGAAATAATGTCATCGCCTGCGGAAGATGCAACGTTTTTAGCGCCAATCCAATCCAAAACTTCTGTATGAATCGAACCGCCTAATCCTGTTTCTAAGCCATCAGCTCCGCGCGCAGAATATATCTTTAATTGTGAAGATTCGGTTTGTTGTTTTGCGATATTGTGCGTGCGTTCTAATACTTTATTTGCATAAGCTGCTAATGAATTGCCGCGTTCTGCAACGCCCAGCAAAGCACCTAATTGGGATAATTGTTCAGGTGTTTGTGCAAGGGAGCCATTCATTAATACATACGGAATTTTCGTTTGTTGTTGTACGCGTTCCGCAGTGCTAACGTAAGTTGGCGTGATATTGCCAACATCAATGATTAAATCTGGTTTTAATGCCACGATTTGTTCTAATGATGCAGTTGAACCTCGGCCAGCAAATCTGCCAGTTAAAGGTAAATCTTGAATCGTTGTATTGAAAAATGGCTTTTGTAAATCAGACAATGGGCGTGTCGAAATACCAAGCAATTTTTCAGGTGCTAAAGATAATAATAAAATGTCGGCAACTGGGCCGGCACTTAAAACTCGATGAATATTTTGAGGCTCTGGAAGTTTACCAAAGCTTTTAATTGAAAATGCTTGATTTGTCTCTGCCATTAAAAGAGCAGGGAAATGCGCGACTAGGGAGGTCACTAACATTTTCTTTAAAAAGCTGCGGCGATTTTCCATATAAAGTGTTGCTAAGTGATTTAAGGGTAGCAACAGATTAAAGTAAGCGTTATGTGTTGTCAAACATAACGATCGATAAGTTGAATATTTCTTTTTAAGACAATAAAAAAGCGACCCGAAGATCGCTTTCAAATAACTCTAAATATTAACCAATCATAGCATGAGGATAGAAGCGAGATAAATCTTGTGTGATGAGTTCTTTATCTTCACGGATACAAATACCCGCTGATTCATCGCCCACAACCCAACTGCCAACCAATGTTGTGTTATCTTCAAATTTTGGCAATGGATAATAAGCCTGAACAATGTAGCCTTCTTCACCATAAGGACCATCAATTTCAGAAATGACAGAGCCACGATCCACGATAGAAATATTCGCGCCTTCACGAGAGAAGAGCGGCTTTTTCACATAAGTGGAGAGATTGCTTGCTTTACTATCTTCTGCAAAATAGCTTTCCAATAAGTTAGGATGATTTGGGAACATTGACCACAATAATGGCAAAATTGCTTTATTAGATAAAATGCTCTTCCAACCCGGTTCAACCCATAAAGTTTTACGGCTATCTAAATAATCTGAAAATTCTTCACGGAACATGAATTCCCAAGGATACAATTTAAACATTGTACGAATGAGCTCATCATTTACATCTGTGAATTGACCATTTTCTGATATACCAATATCTTCAACAAATAAGAAATCATTTGGCAACTCTGCATCTGATGCACAATCTTGTAGATATTGAATCGTACCACGATCTTCTTCAGTGTCTGCACAGCAGGTGAAATGTAGCTTAGAAATACCATGCCATTGTTTGAAGTGAGCAAATCGCTCGATCAATTTCTCTTGAATGCTATTGAATTGATCAGCGCCTTCAGGTAAATGACCACGTTCAATTTGATCTTCTAACCAAATCCACTGGAAAAATGCACTTTCATACAATGATGTAGGCGTATCCGCATTGTATTCGAGCATTTTTGGCGGTGCTTTACCATCATAAGCAAAGTCAAAACGGCCATATAAAGAAGGCTCTTTTTTATGCCATGAATCAGTCACAAATCCCCAAACATTTTCAGGAATGCGGAATTTTTGTAATAAAGCTTCATTATTGACGACAAGATCAACCGCTTCCAATGACATTTGATGCAATTCATTGGTTGCTGTTTCTATTTCATCGATTTCACGTTCTGTGAATTCGTAGTAATGATCTTCACTCCAATATGGCTCATCATACATTGTGTGAAAATAGAAGCCGTATTCCACGGCTTTTTCTTGCCAATCTGCTCTTGGCGTTATTGCAACTCTTTTCATTGTTGATTAACCGCCAAATGATGTTGAACGGTTAGAAGAATTTGATGTTGCTGAACGTTGAGTGCTTTGCTTTTGTGATGTTGCGATGCGTTGCTGTGCTGCCATCTTACCAAAACCACCTCGTTGCATTGTGCCTGCAGGTTTGGATTTGATGTCACTTTTAGGCACAGAAACTGTACGGCCACCAGCTTGCGCAGCGCCGTAGCTTTTACCTGAACTATCGTAGAAGTTTGTTGGACGGCCAGTTGCATCTTTTGGTGAATAAACAGGTTTGTGAGCCATGTTGTTACCACCTGTCATACCGCTCATCATTTTACCCATCATGAAGCCAGCCAACAATGGCATGAAAAATCCGCCTGATGATTGTTGTTGTACCGCTTGTTCAGCATTGGCAACAGCATTAGTACCTGCTGTAGCTTGTTGAACTGTCTGACAGTTTTCCGCACCAAAGTCAGCTGTACATTCTTCAATCGTTGCATATTTAGGTGCTGTTTGAATGGCTTCTTTGATTGCGCCTTCATAAACAGCCTTGCATTCTGAAACCATGTTTGGATTATTACTGATACAATCTTGAGCATCTGCATAGATTGTCAATTGTTCAGTGTCATCATTGCCACCACAAGCAACAACGCCAAATGCAACCAATAAAGAGATTGCGATTGGCTTTAATTTGAAGTTCTTGCGAAAGGTGAATTTATTAATGGAGCGGGTTCTTTTTAGCATACTTAAATAATTATCCTAATAACTTAAGAGTATTGATTAAAATGTTAAAACTTGATCATTTTCTTCCGTCATTTTAACGGCTTTCAACATTGTGGTGATTTCTGTGCGCTGAGTTTTATCGTGGAGTTTTCTAAACTGTAAACAAGTGCTGCATGTGAATATTTTGCCATTATTTTCAATAAAACGATCAATTTGATCTGATACATTGAAAAATTCATGATCCATGAATTCACATTCAACGCCAGCGCTCATTAGAAAAGCAGTTACTTCGTGTTCCATTTCCAATGCTGTATTCATATAGCGAAATGCATTCCAAGCTTTTTCTACTTCGTTTGTCGTGATGATAACACCGATTTTCATACGATTCTCCTTTGGTTATTAATTTATTGTAGTTGTTTCGTTATTTGCATGATCAATTTGTTTGAGTAATTCAAAGAATTTCATTGGCGTTTGTGCACCTGCGATTGCATCTGCACGATTGATGACAAAGAATGGTACGCTTTTAATCTTATAAGCTTGAGCTTCCACTTGATCGATCGTTAAGGCTTTGCTCACATCTAAGCTGGTTAAAATCTCGCCAAGTGAAATATCTTGCATGCCGATTTCCGCCATAATGCTAGATAGAACTTTATCATCCGCAATGTTTTCGCCATTGACAAAGTAAGCTTGAAATAAACGTAAAGCCAATGCACGAGTTTTTTCTGGTTGATGCAATTGTGTCCAACCAACCAAGCGATGTGCAACAGAAGTATTCACAGCGATAATCTTCTCGAAATTAATCGTTAAGCCAGCTTCTTTAGCAATTTTAGCAGCATTGTCTGTCATTGCTTTTGCGCGATCTAAAGGTACATCGTATTTTTGTGCTAAAACATCAAAGTATGATTGATCAGTTTCATAAGGTGCATCTGCTGATAATTCATAAGCTTTGAAAAACAAAGATTCATTCTTATTGCTTTCTTCATTCAATGTATCCATTGCTAGATAGAAATTATGCACGCCGATGTAACAGAAAGGGCAAGAAAAATCTGACCAAACTTCAATTTTCATAGCTTCTCCATGAGATAAATTTTAAGGTTCTATATTAACAGAGAAAAAAGATCTATTATTACAATTTGATAACCATTTTTGATGAATAAAGGTGCACGATGACACAATTACGATTATTGATTTCTGAGAGTTTTGATCCTTGGTTTAACTTGGCGGTTGAGGAAACGATATTTAATTCAATGGATTCGAATCAGAAAGTGCTATTTTTATGGCGCAATGATCAAACCGTTGTGATTGGGCGCGCACAGAATCCTTGGAAAGAATGCAATACAAGAAAAATGGCGGAAGATAATGTGAAGCTCGCGCGCAGACAAAGCGGCGGCGGTGCAGTTTTTCATGATTTGGGTAATACGAATTTCACATTCATGGCAGGCAAACCTGATTATGATAAAGATATTTCCACGAATATGATTATAGAAGCGCTGGCTTCATTAGGATTAACGGCGGAAGCTTCAGGGCGCAATGATTTGATCATTCATCAAAATGGCGAAGTTCGCAAAATTTCTGGTTCGGCTTATCGTGAAAAGGCTGATCGCGGTTTTCATCATGGCACATTATTATTGAATGTGGATTTCACAAGATTGGCAAATTATCTCAATCCTGATCCTAAGAAATTGCAAGCGAAAGGAATATCTTCTGTGCGTTCTCGCGTGGCAAATTTGAGTGAATTATCTGCCGGTATTTCCCATGAAAAGATTTGTGCGGCGATTGAACAAGCATTTTTTAATCATTCTGGTGAGAAAGTTGAAGCTGAATATATTTCTGAGAAAAATCCACCGGCGATTGATGGATTTGCAGAACGATTTGCAACGCAAAGCAGTTGGGATTGGAACTTTGGTAAAGCATTGGAATTCAGCCATCAAATGGATGAGCGATTCACTTGGGGCGGCGTTGATGTTCAATTGGTGGTTAAAAATGGCGTGATTACAGAAGCGAAGGTTTATAGCGATAGTTTATTTTTAGATTCATTGGAAGCTTTAGAGAATGCTTTGATTGGTATTCGTTATAAGAAAGCGGATATAGATGGCATTTTTGAGAATATCCTTAAAAAATATCCTGATGCAAATGCTTCATTGATTGAGTTGAAGGCTTGGTTTATTCAAGCGATTCAATAAAACGGTCATTCTATAACCGAGCACTTTATAGGCAAATGATTCCTGAAAGCTCAGGGATTATTCTTTATAATGCTTGGATTTTCTCGATGTGTATTATTAATCTAAAAGGATCTACCATGAATAAAGCACCAAAACCTGTTGTTCTATGTATTTTGGACGGTTGGGGTTATCGTACAGACATGAAGAACAATGCTGTGATGGCAGCAGAAACACCAAACTTTGAAGAGTTTAAAACTGTTGGCGCTTGTACATTATTAAAAACTTCAGGTTTAGCTGTTGGTTTACCAGATGGCCAAATGGGCAACTCAGAAGTTGGTCATATTAATATTGGTGCTGGCCGTGTTGTTTATCAGGATTTAACAAGAATCTCTAAATCTTTTGAAGAAGGTGAATTTGCTAAAAATCCAGTGATTTTAAATACATTGAACGATTTGAAAGCAAGCGGTAAAGCATTACATATTTTTGGTTTGTTATCAGATGGCGGCGTGCATGCAGATGAGGCTCACATTCATGGCTTAATTAAAGTTGCTGCTGAATTAGGTTTAACGAAGATTTATCTACATGCATTCTTAGATGGCCGTGATACAGCACCTCGTTCTGCTGAAACTTACATTGAGCGCGCAGAAGCTGTATTTAGCGATGTGAAAGTTGGACGCTTTGCAACTATCATTGGTCGTTACTTTGCTATGGATCGTGATAATCGTTGGGAACGTGTTGAACAAGCTTACGATCTATTGAGCCAAGGTAAAGGCGAATTCCATGCAAATTCTGCAATGGAAGGTTTGAAAGCTGCTTATGATCGTAATGAAAATGATGAGTTTGTAAAATCAACAGTGATTGGTGAAGCTGTAAAAATGGAAGATGGCGATGCTGTGATCTTTATGAACTTCCGTTCTGATCGTGCACGCGAAATTACATATCCATTCACAGAAGATGATTTTAATGGCTTTGTGCCAAAATATCGCCCTAAATTATCACATTATGTTTGCCTAACATTGTATAAAGATACAATTCATGCGGAAATTGCTTTCCCACCACAAAAATTAGTGAATGGTTTGGGTGAAGTATTGGCGAAGCATAATTTAACTCAATTACGTTTAGCTGAAACTGAGAAATATCCTCATGTAACATTTTTCTTTAATGGCGGTCGTGAACAAGTATTCACAGGTGAAGATCGCATCATGGTGAATTCACCTAAAGTTGCGACTTATGATCTTCAACCAGAAATGAGCGCGCCAGAAGTTGCAGATAATTTAGTGGAAGCGATTTTATCTCAAAAATTTGATGTGATCATTTGTAACTTTGCAAACCCTGATATGGTTGGTCATACAGGCGTTTTTGATGCGATCGTAACAGCTGTGGAAACAGTGGATGATTGTATGGGCCGCGTTTATGATGCAATTTTAGAAGTTGATGGTGAATTGTTAGTGACCGCGGATCATGGTAATGCTGAATTAACATGGGATGATGCAACGAATCAACCGCATACAGCGCATACAACGGGTCCTGTGCCATTTATCTATCTAGGTCGTAATGCTGTATTGGCACCAGATGGCGCTTTGAAAGACATTGCACCAACTATTTTGCATTTATTAGGTATTGAACAACCTATCGAGATGACAGGAAAGAGTTTAATCCATTTCAAATAATATCAATAAACGGAGAAATTCAGGATGAGAACGTTTCAAAAATCCTTGATGGCAGCAGCCTTTTTATCATTGTTATCTTTTGCGAATAGTGAAAGTATGGCTTTGACAATTGAACAACCAAAAGTTGTGATGCCTAATTTGGATGTTACAGAAGAAGTCATCACTGAAAACTTACCAGTGAAACAATTATTGTTATTCGTCAATGTATTTGAGCAATTGCGTGCCAATTATGTTGAAGAAGTCACAGAAGAAACTTTAGTGAATAATGCAATTAAAGGTATGTTAAGTGGTTTGGATCCTCATTCTGAATTTTATGATTCTGAATCGTATAAAAAGGTTCAAGAATTTACAGCAGGATCATTCGCTGGCTTGGGTGTTGAAGTGATTGGCGAAGATGGTTTGATTCGTATCATAGCGCCAATGGATGGTTCTCCTGCTAAGAAAGCTGGCATTAAAGCAGGTGATTTAATTATTAAGATCGATTCAATCGCAGTTCAATCCATTGATGTAAACAAAGCAGTGGATATGTTGAAGGGCGAACCGGGTACGGAAGTTACATTGACGATCATTCGTGAAAGTGAGCGTTCACCTTTAACGATTCCTGTTGTGCGTGATGTGATTAAGACAGAAAGCATCAAAGGTGAATTGATTGATAATGAATTTGGTTATGTTCGTTTGAGTCAATTCCAAGAACGTTCAGCGGAAGAGATGAAAGCGGCGATTGATGATTTGAATAAACAAGCGGCTGCTAAGAAATCGACAGTGAAAGGTTTGATTTTAGATTTACGAAATAATCCCGGCGGCGTTTTAGATCAAGCAGCAGAAATTGCAGATTTATTCCTAGAATCAGGCTTGATCGTTTATACGCAAGGTCGTGAACCAGCTTCTCGAATTGATTTTGTGGCAAACCCAGGCGATATTTTAGCTGGCGCACCTTTGGTTGTGTTGATCAATGGCGGCTCTGCTTCTGCTTCTGAGATTGTTGCTGGAGCGATTCAGGATCAACGTCGTGGCGTGATCGCTGGTGAAAAAAGTTTTGGTAAAGGTTCTGTGCAATCAGTTGTGAATTTGGCAGATGGTCAAGGCATGAAATATACAACTGGATTATATTACACGCCAGAAGGACGTTCTATTCAAGGCGAAGGTATTGTGCCAAATATTGAATTATTATCTTTGAATGTGGATTCTGAACGCAACTCTAACTTTATTCGTGAAGAAAATTTAGCAAAACGCTTGAATAAAGGTGCAGATAAAGAACAAAGCATTACAACATTCTCACAATCTGAAAAGGCGCGCGGTTTGGCTGTTTCGGATAATCAATTGCATGAAGCATTGAATTTGCTCAAAAGTTTGATTTTTGTGAAAGATAATCCGCTTCAATAAGCTTGAATGATTGAGAACAATTGATGGTTATTTCAATAAAGACTGCTTTGGCGGTCTTTATTTTTATTAAGGGATTATATTGATGTCATTCATTCTTGAAATCATTAAAGATATTTGTATAGAAGTATTATTTGGTGTTTCACCATCATGGAGATGGTTTTTCGCGATTATGGCGATCGCTGTGATTGTCTATATTATGTGGTAACTAATTTAAGCTTTATAAAGTATGATAGATGGTTTAGTAAAACTCATTGATTGCTAGCTGAGCTATTGATGGCTATTTGAGAGTAAACATGGAAAATATCACGATTCAAGGGGCGCGCACCCACAATTTAAAAAACATTAACTTAACTTTGCCACGCAATAAACTGATTGTCATTACTGGCTTATCAGGTTCTGGTAAATCTTCGTTAGCATTTGATACTTTATATGCCGAAGGGCAAAGACGTTATGTGGAATCGTTATCTGCTTATGCGCGTCAATTCTTGTCGATGATGGATAAGCCCGATGTGGATCACATTGAAGGTTTGTCGCCAGCTATTTCTATTGAACAAAAATCAACTTCGCACAATCCACGATCAACTGTTGGCACTGTGACAGAAATTTATGATTATCTTCGTTTGTTATTCGCAAGAATTGGTGTGCCACATTGCCCAACGCACCATTTAGCTTTGCATGCACAAACTGTGAGCCAAATGGTGGATCAAATTTTGAACCTGGCGGAAGATTCTCGCATTATGTTGCTTGCGCCGATTGTGCGTGATCGTAAAGGCGAACATTTAAAACTGATTGAAAGCTTAAAATCACAAGGTTATTTGCGTTTACGAATCGATGGCGAAGTGCATGAAATCGATGAATTGCCAGAAATTAATCCTAAGCAAAAGCATTCCATTGAAGTTGTGATCGATCGTTTTAAAGTCCGTTCTGATATTGCACAGCGTTTGGCGGAATCCATCGAAACAGCCTTAACATTATCGAATGGCTTGGTTTATGCAATGGATATGAATGACAATAATATCATGCTGCAATTCTCAGCCAATTATGCTTGTCCAGAATGTGGATTCTCATTACCAGAATTAGAACCGAGATTATTCTCCTTCAATAATCCAACAGGCGCTTGTTCAAAATGTGATGGATTGGGCGTTAGTCAATATTTTGATCCAAGCAAAGTGATCACAAGTGATGAATTATCTTTAGCAACGGGCGCGGTTCGTGGCTGGGATAAACGTGCTTTCTATTATTATTCAATGATTCTGTCATTGGCGAAACATTATAAATTTGATCCTGAATTGCCATTCAATGAATTACCGCAAAAAGTACAAGATATTGTGCTCAATGGCAGCGGCGAAGAAGAAATTGATTTCGAATATTTTGGTTCAAATGGCAAAGTCGTACAAAGAACGCATGCATTTGAAGGCATTTTACCGAATTTGGATCGCCGTTATCGCGAAACAGATTCTCAGAGCATGCGCGAAGAATTATCTAAATATTTAACATCTTGCGCTTGTACAGAATGTGGCGGTGCACGATTGAATGAATCATCGCGCAATGTATTGATTCATGATCACGCAATTAATAATGTTACAGCAATGTCCATTGATGATGCTTTGAATTGGGCTTCTACATTGACATTAACAGGCGCAAGAGCTGAAATTGCCGATAAGATTCTGAAAGAAATTAATGAACGATTAGGTTTCTTGGTGAATGTTGGCTTAGATTATTTGAATTTATCTCGTTCAGCAGAAACATTATCAGGCGGTGAAGCTCAGCGCATTCGATTGGCTTCTCAAATTGGTGCAGGTTTAGTCGGCGTGATGTATGTGCTCGATGAACCATCGATTGGTTTGCATCAGCGTGATAATGAAAGATTGCTTGGTACTTTGATTCATTTAAAGAACCTTGGCAATACTGTGATTGTGGTTGAGCATGATGAAGATGCCATTCGCGCGGCTGATTATATTGTGGATATTGGTCCGGGCGCTGGTGTTCATGGCGGTGAAATTGTCGCGGAAGGTTCAGCTGAAGATATTATGAATAATCCAAATTCATTGACTGGGCAATATTTATCAAGAGAAAAGCAGATTGCTGTGCCAAAAGTGCGCGCAACGAATGATCCTGATCGTCAATTAACGATTCAAGGCGCAACAGGACATAATCTGAAAAATGTCACTGTGAATATTCCAGTCGGATTATTAACTTGCGTAACGGGCGTTTCTGGTTCAGGTAAATCAACATTGGTGAATGATACTTTGTATCCATTCATTGCCAATAAATTGAATAAAGCGAGCAATGAAGTTGCGCCCGTTGAAAATATTCAAGGTTTAGAGCACATTGATAAAGTCATTAACATTGATCAAAGTCCAATTGGCAGAACGCCAAGATCGAATCCAGCAACTTATACAGGATTATTCACGCCGATTCGTGAGTTATTTGCTGGTACAGCGGAATCTCGTGCGCGAGGATATACAGCAGGAAGATTCAGCTTTAACGTGAAAGGCGGACGATGTGAAGCTTGCCAAGGCGATGGTTTGATTAAAGTAGAAATGCATTTCTTGCCGGATGTTTATGTATTGTGCGATGTTTGTAAAGGTAAGCGCTATAACCGTGAAACTTTGGATATTCAGTACAAAGGTAAAAACATTAGCGAAGTGCTAGAAATGACAGTGGAAGATGCTTGTGAATTCTTCTCAGTAATTCCTGTGATTCATCGTCGATTGGCGACATTGATCGAAGTTGGCTTGAGTTATATTACGCTTGGACAAAATGCCACAACATTATCGGGCGGTGAAGCGCAGCGCGTAAAATTATCTCGTGAATTATCTAAGCGCGATACAGGCAAAACTTTATATATATTAGATGAGCCAACAACTGGCTTGCACTTCCATGATATTGCGCAGTTATTGACGGTGATTAATACATTGCGTGATCAAGGAAATACGATCGTAATCATTGAGCATAATCTTGATGTGATAAAAACAGCTGACTGGATTGTTGATTTAGGTCCAGAAGGCGGTTATAAAGGAGGTATGATTATTGGCGAAGGTACACCAGAACAAGTTGCCGATAATCCAAAAAGTGCAACCGGACATTTTTTGAAAGAGTTTTTGAAATAACTTTTACCACTGATGAAATGGATAAAGAAGAGAGAATATGAAAAGATTGCCGATTACTAAACCAGCCATTAAAACAAAATATAGCGATTTAGTTGGACAGATTGAAATTGATTGGGAAGGAAGAATTGCAAGCCTAGCGGCGCTTTGTAGTGAGCACAAAATTGATATGGATAAATATTATCTGATTGGTTTTGGCTTTGTGAGTTTTGAGCCTGAATATGTGACTTGTAAGGTTGTCTTAATTGATGGCACAAAATACGGTAAAACGTTTAAGGAAATTGAAGAGAATGTCGCACAGCAACATTCTGTAGATGCAGTACAAAAAATCCTACGCATTAACTATGCAGAGCTAGAGAAATATATTAAACATATTAATGCTCTTGTGTTTACTGATGTCGGTGCAATGATCGGTGAAGTAAATATTTCTGAAAATTTAGAAGATCATAAATTTGGTGATGATCTTCCTCAGTATAGTTAAGGAAGGATGGCTAAAATGTCTAATACAGTCGATATTGATTGGGAAAATTTAGGTTTCAGTTATATTCAAACGCCATATCGTTTTTTAGCTAAACACATCAATGGTGAATGGCAGAAAGGAGAATTAACAGAAGATCCGAATCTTCATATTCATGAAGGTTCTACAGCTCTTCATTATGGTCAACAATGTTTTGAAGGCATGAAGGCTTATCGTGCAAAAGATGGCAGTGTTCATTTGTTTCGTCCATACGAAAATGCACGCAGGATGAAAGATAGTGCGCGTAGTATGCGTATGCCAGAAAATCCATAACAGATGTTAGGTGAGGCAATTAAAGAACTTGTGCGTGCAAATGACTCTTATGTACC
>JASLHB010000101.1 GCA_030149965.1 Wohlfahrtiimonas sp.
TGCAACTACGAAGAAACGAACGATTGGGTTAGTACGTACTTGATCCCAAGCACCAGACAATGTCATGATACCGTTGATCATACCGCCCCATGAAGGTAACAATAAGATGATTGAGAATGTTGCTGCTAATGAAGAAGTCCAATCTGGTAATGAAGTCCAATGTAAATGGTGAGCACCAGCCCACATATACAAGAACGATAATGCCCAGAAGTGAATGATTGATAAACGATAAGAATAAACTGGACGGTTAACTTCTTTAGGAACGAAGTAATACATCATACCCAAGAATGCAACTGTCAAGAAGAAACCTACAGCATTATGACCATACCACCATTGAACCATTGCACTCTGAACACCAGAGAATACGTTATATGATTTCAATGTCCAACCATCAATTACAGGAATTGTAATGTTGTTGAAAATATGTAAAAGCGCTGTTGCCAAGATGAATGCTAAGTAGAACCAGTTTGCTACATAGATATGTTCTTGCTTACGACGTAATAACGTGTTGAAGAATACCCAGAAATAACAAACCCAAACGATTGCTACTGCATAGTCTAATGGCCATTCAAATTCAGCATATTCCTGACCTTGTGTAAAGCCTAAAGGATAGCTCAACATGATACCAAAAACGCCAATTGTCCAGCCCCAGAATACAAATTCTGCAACTTTACCGTATGCTAAACGAACCTGACATGTACGCTGTACAACATAAAATGATGTCGCCATCAAAGCCGAACCACCCATACCAAAAATTACTAAGTTGGTGTGAACTGGTCTAATGCGGCCGAAACTTAACCAAGCTTGATCAAAGTTCAACACTGGCCAAGCTAGCTCTAAAGCTGCCCAAACACCAGCGCTCATACCGATCGCGCCCCAAACTAAAGTCATGATCGCAAATTTGCGAATCACGCTATAGTTGTACTGGGTATCCCTAATATCTACGGTTTCTCCCATACTTCCCCCGAAATAAAATTAAAAGGTTATGTAATAACACTATACATTTACAACATATAGCAACGTGCTGTATTTTACGCAAAGTCATTATAAATACTTTGACAAAAGTCAATACTCGCACTGCTATAGACGCGGCCATTCTACCCGAAATTAATTCTTTTAGGTAGTCAAATGAACCCCTGAAATCATTTGATAAACATGTACTGCATAGCGATCCGTCATTCCTGAGATAAAATCTGTGATTTTCAACATTCTTATATATGGATCATCATCGAGTTTTCTGTTCTTACCTAGAAATTGGTCGGGTAAAAAGCTGATCAACATTCTAGATTTAGATGTTGATCCTAAATAATACTCTTGATTAATCGCACCGACAAATGCTTTTAATAAACCTTCAATAATTTCATGACCTGCAATCCCAACTTCCAAAACAGGCTGAGAAACATAAATATGATCATATGCATAAGCTTTAATTTCAGTTAAAGCATTCGCAGATGGAATCAAATTCAACAAATCAACCTTGCACTGCCCTGCCATAATTTCATCTTCATGCTCTATGAATGCAGCAACTACTTCATCAATTAAGAGCCCCATTGCGAATGCTCTTAAATATTCAATCTTGTCTTTATCTCTTGAAATTCGTTTAACTTTATTCGGAAAACCGCCGTAACGATTAATGATCAATTCATAAAATTCAATCACTCGTTTACTAGAAACTAACGATAATCGATAAGCATCTTCAATATCCACCAATGAATAACACAAATCATCAGCCGCTTCCAACAAATAAACTAAAGGATGGCGCACCCATGCAACCACTTCATTATTCTCTTTCAGCAATGGCAACAATCCTAATGTTTCAACAACATCTCGGAATGAATCTTTTTCAGCTTGGAAGTAATTAAACTTTTTCAAAGCAATATTATCTAATTTTTTTCTTTCTAAACTACCACAAGGATATTTTATGAAACTTGCCAAAGTTGATAATGATAATTGCATTCCACCATCATTATCAACATTTTGTAGCTTAGTCAGCAATCGAAATGCTTGCGCATTTCCTTCAAAATTTAATAAATCTTGCTGTTGAGCAGGATTCATTTCTGCCAATGCTTTTTGTCCAACTGGGCTATCCACAAAAAACTGTCCAATTCCATCTTCGCCAGCATGCCCAAAAGGTGGATTACCAATATCATGCGCCAAAGCTGCAGCTGATAAAATTGTACCAATATCAGAAGCTCTAAAATCACCAATGCTAGAGTTATTCGATAAATGCTGTCCAACTAACATTCCAATACTTCTAGCGACGCTGCTTACTTCTAAGCTATGCGTTAAACGCGTACGAACATAATCTGTTTGCGCCAATGGAAAAACTTGCGTTTTATCTTGCAAACGCCGAAATGCTGCTGAAAAAATTAATCGATCATAATCTTTCTGAAAAGTTGAACGATACCATTGTTGCGTATCATTCGAATTGGCAACGCCTAATCTTTCTCTTGTGAGTAATTGCTGCCAATTCATTTTAATCATTCTTGTTCATTCTCTTTTTTTGTAGACAATTCTGACAATGGCCAACGAGCTTTCAATTTCACGTCATAATTCAAGCTACCTTGATTACGAACTAAACGCTCATGCCCAACATAAGCAACCATTGCGCCATTATCTGTACAGAATAATGGACGTGGATAAAACACTTGAACGCCCATTGGTGCCATAACACGTGCTAATTCTTGTCTTAATAATTTATTAGCAGCAACGCCGCCTGCAATCACAATAGATTTCACTTGATGCTCGCTGATTGCACGTTTCGCCTTAACAACTAAAGTATCAATCACTGCGCGTTGGAAACTTGCAGCAATATTTGGATAATCTGCTTCTGTTGAATCTTTGATCGTCATCGCAACTTTAGTTTTCAAGCCACTGAAGCTAAATTTCAAATCGCCGCTATGAATCATTGGACGAGGAAAATCATAAGCTTTATCATCGCCTTCTTCTGCCATTTTAGCGAGTTTTGCACCGCCAGGATAAGGCAATCCCATTAATTTTGCAGTTTTATCAAAGGCCTCGCCCACGGCATCATCTAATGTATCGCCTAGAATTTCGTATTCACCAAACTCTTTGACCAATACTAGTTGTGAATGTCCGCCTGATACTAATAATGTCATGAATGGATATTCAGGTACTTCATCTTCTAAATGGACAGCTTGTAGATGCGCCTCCATGTGATTCACGCCCAATAAAGGCTTGTTCAATGCATAACTTAAACCTTGTGCGTACAATGCACCAACCATCAATGCACCAATTAATCCAGGACCTTCTGTAAATGCAATACCATCAATATCGCTATAACTTTTATTAGCTTCTTCTAGCGCTGCCTCTACCAATAATGGTAATTTGCGAATATGATCTCGCGATGCTAATTCAGGCACAACTCCGCCATATAAAGCATGCAATTCAATTTGCGAATAAATTTGATGAGCAATTAATTTTTGCTCACTATCATACAATGCAACTCCTGTTTCATCACAAGAGCTTTCAATTCCAAGTACTAACACTTTTACCTTCTATTTTGATTAAGTTAGCGAAAAACAATGACTGAAAACCAAGTCACAACCGTTAATACCATTGCTAACATTACAATTGCTGAACCAATATCTTTAGCTTGTCCTGATAAAGGATGCTTTTCTAAGCTTATTCGATCAACAACAGCTTCAATGCCTGAATTTACGAGCTCTGCCATCAGCACTAACCAATAACTTCCAAACAATAAAGCAAATTCTAAACCAGTTTTAGATAACCCAATCGCCAATGCTAAAATGATCGGCAATACAAACACTTCCTGACGAAAAGCTTCTTCATTTTTAAAAGCTGCTTTTAAACCTTGAACTGAATATTGTGTGGCATTCACCAATCTTTTCAATCCGGTTGCACCAGGTTTGTTCATCATGGCATCGGAATCTCAATAGATTCATTTGCAAAAACACCTGCACCATAATCATCCATCATGACCCAGCCAATAAATACAGCAATCACAACTATATAAAGCCATCCAAACGATTTCTTTTGCTTTTCTTCACTACGACGCATCTGAGATTTTATCCTATGACTTGAAAGATTAAGTTAAGCATTGTAGCTTATTATTTAGTTTTCATTAAGTGCACGAAAGTGTATTATCACAACATTTTCAGACAAACCCCATAAAAGCTTACATCTAAATTCTAACTAATTATTGAAGCTTTGACCTTTTAATATTGAATTACTA
>JASLHB010000019.1 GCA_030149965.1 Wohlfahrtiimonas sp.
TGTGAATGATAGAGCCAATGCATCAGCCATTCCGATAATAGCATTGGCCGCAAATGCACCCAATGCAGCAGCATAAGCCATCACTAAACCTGCATTGGGCGTTGTATTGGTTGTAATGTTCGGAATTGGCGTTGCTGAACACAGTGGCTATTTCAAATCACTCATGATTGCAGCCGTTGAAAAAGCACCTTTCAAAATCATTGTGCCAATCCTCATTCTAGTAGCGATGCTTGGCACAGTTGCTGGTGATGCTTCACAAATTGTTGTCCCACCTATTGCAGCCATGATCTTCTTGCGTTTAGGCTATCACCCAATTGCAGGTTTAGTGATGGCTTATGCTGCTGCATTGGGTGCATTTGCAGCCAATGCTATTATCGGAATGGCTGATGCATTAGCGCTATCATTTACAGAAGCAGGCTTAAAAGCAATCGGTGCGGATGTTCCTGTAAACATCGCAATGAACTGGTACTTCATGACTGTATCCATGTTCTTACTCTTGTTTGTAATCTTATTTGTGACTTATAAAATCATCATTCCAAGATTGGGCACTTATGATGCAGGCGATTTACACCAAGAATCTATGACAGAGCTCACAGATACTGAAAAGCGTGGTTTAAAATATGCCAACTACAGCATTGTGATTACATTAGCGTTGATCGCAGTTGCAGCAATTCCTGAATCAAGTTTCTTACGTAACCCAAATACAGGTAGCATCATTGATGGTCCTTTAGTACAAGGTGTAGCCATTACAATGGCTGTGATCTTCTTTATCCCAGGTTTAGTTTATGCTGTTGTAACTAAAACAGCTAAGTCCTCTAAAGATATTGTGAACATGATGAATCAATCCATGGCAGGAATGAGTGGTTTCATCGTGATCGTATTTTTCGCGGCACAAATGATCGCACTTTTTGCATGGAGTAATTTAGGCTTAATCATCGCAATCAAAGGCGCAAATCTATTAGAAGGCCAAAATGGCGTAACGTTAATTGTGGGCTTCATTTTCTTAACAGCTATTTTAAACTTGTTCATTGGTAGTGCTTCTGCAAAATGGGCATTATTGGCACCAATTTTTGTACCAATGTTCTTGTTCTTGGGTTATCACCCAGCATTCGCACAAGCGATTTATCGTGTGGGTGATTCCATTACCAACCCAATTACACCAATGTTCCCATATCTACCATTGCTCTTATCCTATGCCAAAAAATACGATAAAGATATTGGCTTAGGCACATTGATTGCGAACCTATTCCCTTACACATTAGCGCTTGGTATTGTATGGACAATCTTCGTATTAATTTGGTACTGGTTGGGCATTCCTGTGGGACCTGGCGGACCAATTCATATCGATACCAGCGCATTTAACTAGAATATACCTTTGCTTAGGAAAAAATTATGAACATTATTCATCAAGATGCACTCGCTGCATATCAAACAAAACTTTTGGAATACCGACGTTACTTACATGCGCATCCTGAATTGTCGTTCCAAGAAGTAGAAACACAAAAATACATCATTGAGCACATGAGCAAATTGAAACATGCTGAAATCATCCAACCTGTTGGCACAAGTGTTTTAGTAAAATTTGTAACAGGCAAAGCTGGCCCTAAAATTGGTTTAAGAGCTGATATTGATGCTTTACCGATTTTAGAAGAACGCCATGAATTAGAGTTTAAATCTAAACATGATGGCGTAATGCATGCTTGTGGTCATGATATTCACACGAGCATGTTAATGACAGCTTGCCATTACTTTGATGAACACTTTGACAACCTCACAGGTGAAGTTTGGGCGATCTTCCAACATGCAGAAGAACTATTGCCAGGTGGCGCACAAGAGATGGTCGCAACAGGGTTGTTCAATGATCTAGATTTCATTTATGGCCAACACATTTGGTCAAACTTGCCTATTGGTACCATTGATGTAAAAGATGGCCCTGCAAGTTCTAACACAGATGCCTACATTATTAAGATTCAAGGTAAAGGCGGTCACGCTTCACAACCAGAGAATTCTATCGATCCTGTGATCATTGGTGCAATGATTGTACAAAAGCTACAAACCATCGTTTCTCGTATGATTCCACCACAAGAAGCAGGTGTGATTAGTAATACTTACTTTAATTCTGGTCGTAAAGAAGCCATCAATGTGATTCCTGATGTGTGTTATTTAGGTGGTAGTGTTCGCTCATCAAGCGAAGCTATGCGCCATTTGTTCAAAGATACCATCACTAAAATGGTGAACTCCACTTGCGAAGAATATGGTGCAACTTGCGAGATTGATTACACGTTGGGTTATGGCGTTACTTACAATAACTCTGAAAAAACAGCATTCGTGCGTGCAATTGCCAATGAAGTAGAAGGTGCAACTGTAATTGCAGATAAATGCATGTTGGGTGGCGAAGATTTCAGTGCGTTTGCATCCATCGTGCCTTCAACATTCGTTTTTGTGGGCGGTGGTAATCCTCAATTAGATTTTGATTATCCACATCATCATCCTAAATTTGGCATTGATGAAGACGGTATGATGCATGGTTTACAGCTATTGATTAATGTTGTTGAACAATACCCATCATATTTCAAATAAATTCATATAAATTTTTAAGGCATTAATTCTCAGGATTAATGCCTTTTTTATTGCTTACAAAATAACTTCAATATCAAATAGATAATATTAATTCATAGGTTGATAAATTTTCTCATCTTTCAGAAAAAATTTCATAACATTAAGATTTTTATGATTGATTAATATTAAAACTATCTGCTATCTTGCCACGTCGCAAAAGCGATCTGTTGCTCTTCTGTAGGCAGGCTGAGCACTGAAATATTAATCAAAGGAGTTTTTATGGGTTCGCAACATAATGACCATTTAAAAGCAGCGGTCATTAGAAAAGCATTCATTAAGTTGATGCCAATTCTATTGTTTTCATATGTTTTATCTTATCTCGATCGCGTTAATATCAGCTTTGCTGCATTAACGATGATGGAAGACTTAGCATTATCAGCTAAATTATTCGGTTATGG
>JASLHB010000023.1 GCA_030149965.1 Wohlfahrtiimonas sp.
TGTAATGCCAAAGTCATGGAGCAACTTTTGAACATCATTAGTGACATCATAATCATACAAAAATGTCACAGCTTCCATGATATGTTTTTCTATAATAATGGCTTGCTCTAAAGTGACTTTCGCAGATCTTTGGTAATTAGAAACCAATCCGCCTGTACCTAATTTCACACCACCAAAATAACGAACACTTGCGACAAGAATATTCGTTAAATCAAAGGCCTCTATTTGCCCAAAGATTGGTCGACCTGCCGTTCCACCGGGTTCACCATCATCACTGAAACGATAAAGCTCATAACGTTCACCTAAACGATACGCATAACAAACATGATTAGCATTTGGATGCTCTGTACGTAAACGCGCAATGATGCTTTTAATTTCTTGCTCGCCATAAACGGGAAAAGCAAACCCGAGAAACTTACTTTTTTGTTCAGTAAACTCTGAGTTTGCTTCCGTTTGAATCTCTTTATAGATTTCTGCCATGCGTTATCTAATTTTCAATGATGCTAAACCGATCAACACTAAAATGACTGTGAGAATCCAAAATCTCACAATTACGCGCGGTTCTGGCCAGCCTTTTAATTCAAAATGATGATGAATCGGTGCCATTTTAAATACGCGCTTTTTAAACATTTTGTACGAACTTACTTGGATTACTACAGATAATGTCTCCACTACGAATAATCCACTCATGATGAAGAATACTAATTCTTGACGAACCACTACAGCAATCACACCTAAAGCACCGCCCAGAGCTAACGCTCCCACATCGCCCATAAATACTTGCGCTGGATAAGTGTTAAACCACAAAAATCCTAAGCCTGCACCAAAAATTGCTGCACAGATGACAGCCATTTCTCCAGCACCTTTTACATAAGGAACAGCTAAATAGCGTGAAAATTCTAAGTGACCAGATACATAACCAAAAATGGCCAATGCAGCTGCAACAAGAATTGTTGGCATAATCGCTAAACCATCCAAACCATCTGTTAAATTCACAGCATTACTTGCACCAACAATCACTAAATAAACAAATGGAACAAATAAAACACCCAATGGAATGAACCAATCCTTAAAATATGGGATCAATAAATCTGTACCTTTGGGACCCGCTGTAACATATAAAACAACTGCAGCCAAAGCACCGCCAATTGTTAAATAAAGGTATTTTTCTTTTGCGCGCAACCCCAAAGATTGTTTTTTAACAACTTTACGATAATCATCCAAGAAGCCCACATAGCCAAAGCCCCATAAAATTCCCATCACAACCCAAACATTCACATTGCTTAAATCCGCCCATAATAAAACAGAGATAGAAATGCTAGCAATGATCAAAATGCCGCCCATCGTTGGCGTGCCTTTCTTAGATAAATGGGATTGCGGTCCATCTTCACGCACAAATTGACCAATTTGTTTTTGTTGAAAACGTCTAATAAAACCTGGGCCAAAACAAAGCGCAAATACTAAAGCTGTCAATACAGCACAAATACCGCGCATAGAAATATATTGAAAAACACGCAAAGCGCTCCAATGTTCTTCTGCGAGATAGCTCAGTAAAGCATGTAACATGTGATTAATCCTTTATTGTTTCATCATTGCTTCAGCAATAACAAACATTTTCATTGAGTTTGAGCCTTTCACTAAAATTGCCACCGACTCATTTTGAATGGCTTTTAAATTTTTTTGCAATGTTTCAATGATAGCATCATGATCAGTAAAATGATGTCCACCTTCACCAAAAGCTTCAGCACTCTTTTGAGACAATTCACCCAAAGCCAATAGCTGATCAAAACCTTTAGCTTTCGCATAACGACCACAATCTTCATGCATTGAAATAGCTAAATCACCGAGCTCACGCATATCACCTAAAACTAACCAAGTATGATCTGCAATACCTTCCAATGCGTCAATCCCAGCTTTCAATGAAGCAGGATTACCATTATAAGCATCGTTGATCAAAATATGATTGGGAGATAATTGAATTTTTTCTAAGCGACCTTTAACACAATGCAAATTCTCTAAGCCTTGTTGAATTTCAACCAACGTTGCGCCCACAGAATATGTTGCTGCTGCTGCTGCACATGCGTTTAAAATATTGTGCACGCCCACTAATGACAAATTCACATGAATAGATTCACCACAAATCACTAATTCAAAAGACTGCTTTTGAATGTTTTTCGCCATAACATCGGCATCGTTTTGAATGCCAAATGTCATAACTTTGTGATCTGTATTAATGCCTAACCAATATTGTGCGTAATCATCATCAGCGTTGATAATCGCAATACCATCTTTCGCTAAGCCTTCAAAAATCTCACCTTTTGCCTTAGCAACACCTTCAATGTTGCCAAAACCTTCTAAATGACATGGCCCTGCATTATTCACAATCGCAACATTTGGTTGCACAATTTTAGTGAGATAACGAATCTCTTCAAAATGGTTTGCGCCCATTTCGATGACAGCATATTCATGTTGATCTGTTAATTTAAGTACAGTTAAAGGACAACCCACATGATTATTGTAGTTACCTTCTGTTGCCAATGCCTGCCCTTTTCCTCTCAGAATAGAGGCAATCATCTCTTTCAATGTGGTTTTACCATTAGAGCCAGTCAAAGCAATCGCTGTACCTTTCCACTGTTTTTTCCACTCTTTGGCTAAAACCCCTAAAGCTTTTTGACTATCTTTCACAACGATCTGGCTAATATTCACAGATGGAATATAACGCTCCACAACGGCACCAATTGCACCTTGTGCTTCGATACTATCTAGAAAGTTATGAGCATCATGCTTATCACCTTTCCATGCGAAGAAAATTTGGCCTGCTTGAATAGAACGAGTATCTGTTGATGCACCATAAAAAATTGCATCTTCGCCTTTTAACTCACCATTTAAAATTTTTGCTGCATCAGATAATTTCATAAATTACTTTGACTATCCTTTATGAATGAATGCTGAGACAACTTCAGCATCAGAGAAATGATGTTTCGTTTTACCAATGATTTGGTAATCTTCATGCCCTTTACCAGCGATCAAAATAATGTCGCCCGCTTGAGCTTTTGCCAACGTATTCACAATGGCATCTTTACGATCTAAAATTCGTTCAATGTTCTGCTCAGGATTTTTAAATCCTGTAAAAATTTCATCTGCAATGAACTTTTCATCTTCTGTTCTTGGGTTATCGTTTGTCACAATCACATGATCCGCATATTCTTCTGCTATCTCGGCCATCAATGGACGTTTACCACGATCACGATCACCACCACAACCAAAAACACAGTATAAATCACCATTTGGAATGTGTTTTTTCAATGCTTTCAAAGCTTGCAATAAAGCATTTGGCTTGTGTGCATAATCAATCACAGCAACTGCACCATTCGGCAATTGCAATGCTTCCATTCTACCTTTCACTAAAGTGATGTCTGGCAAAATTCTGCTGATTTTATCCATTGGTAAGCCCATCGCCAATAAATTCCCAACCATAGCAACCAAGTTATAAGCATTAAAATGTCCAAACAATGGGCTTTCAATCGAATAGGATTCACCATGATAAGTTAAAGTGAAACGCAAACCTTGTGCATGTAGATCAATGTCGCTGATTTTCAAATAGTTTGTGTGATCACATTCTGCCTCACCAAATGGAAACAATGGTCGATCATTTTTAACTGTCAAATAATCAAAAAGATCGTTACCTACAGCATCTGAAATATTTAGCACAGAAGATTTTGACGGATACTCTTTAAATAAACGTTCTTTCGCTTCACGATAAGCTTCCACAGTATTGTGATAATCCAAATGATCACGTGCTAGATTCAAGAATCCTGAAACTTCAAAAGATAATCCATTCACACGCTTTTGATCCAACGCATGTGAAGTTACTTCTAAAACGATATCAATTTCATTATGTGCAGGATAAGCTTTAACAATCTGATGAATTGAGCGATACAATGCTAAAAAATCTGGCGTTGTATGTGTATTTTCTTTTAAATCATGCAATGGACCAATACCATTGGTGCCGATCATTCCAACATAATGGCCAAATTTTTGTAATGCTTGTGCTGTAAACATTGCCACCGAAGTTTTACCCTCTGTACCTGTAATGCCAATCAATGTCGCCATTTTCAATGATTCACGATAAAAAATTGGTGCACTTGCACGCATCAATTCTAAAGCATTAGAAATTTGGAATACTGGAATATCTGATGGGATATTTTCGTAATGACCTTCATAAAATATAGCAGCAACGCCCGTTTCTCTCAGCGCATTAATATAATCTAAACCATGATTATTTTCGCCTTGTAATGCAAAAAATAAGTCGCCTTTTTCTGCATAACGACTATCAGACGATAATCCCTGAATTGCAATATCCTGTAGTTCTTTGGCTAAATCTAAGCTTGAAAATAACTGAGAGAGTTTCATAATATTCCTCTATCTAAAACTAATTAGTTGGAAATCAATTGTAACTTTGGCAAAGTTGTCAATCCATCAGGTTTGACATTCAAAATACGTAATGTATCACCCATAATTGCAGAAAAAACAGGTCCTGCAACTGCACCACCATAATATTGTCCTTTCGATGGTTCATCAATCATCACCACCACAACATAACGCGGATTAGAAACGGGGCCAAATCCCGCATAGAATGCTCTATGTTTGGTACTGCTATAACGACCTTTTTCAATTTTACGCGCAGTTCCGGATTTGCCTGCAACGCGATAATTTGCAACTTTTGCTTTCGTTGTTGGGTTATCTGTAATCACTCGCTCCAACATATACACCATTGATTCATTCACATTTTTAGTGAAAATTCTTTGCGGTTCCTTGCCTGAAGGTTTAGGCGAATTTTTCACGATTTTTAATGGCTGCAAAACGCCATCATTGGCAAATACTGCAAACATTTGTGCCAATTGTGCAGTATTAACGCTGATGCCATAACCAAAAGATTTCGTCGCATGTTCAAATTGATTACGTTGCCAAGGTTTTACACTGCCTAATCGACCAGGTTGCTCACCTTTAATGCCTAAAGATGTTCGCGTACCAATGCCGAGATTTTGATATAAATTCCATAGAACCTCAGGCGGCATTGATAATGCTACTTTTGCAACACCAATATTACTAGATTTTACTAACACAGTGATCAAGTTCATGCTATTGGATTTCGAAACGTCCTTAATTGCATTGCCACTGACTTTGAATTGATAACCTGTTTCTACAACCGATTCAGGTCGCCATCTACGAGATTCTAAACCTAATGCAATAACAAATGGCTTAATCGTAGAACCCGGTTCAAAAGCATCTGAAATCACCCGATTTTTCATAAATTCTGGAATTCTGTGCTGTAAATTATTAGGATTACCTGACGGCTGGCTCACCAATGCCAAGACTTCACCATTCCAAGCATCCACAACCATCACTGCACCACTTTTTGCTTTATGCTCTACAATTGCACTTTTTAAGGCTTGATAAGCGGCAACTTGCACACGACGATCTATGGTTAATTCAAGATCATTCCCTGCAATTGCAGGCTCAATCACTCTTAATTGATCAATCACCCGATTTTTGGTATCTCGAATCACTTGTTTTCGACCCATACGACCTTTGAGATGATCATCAAAAGTTAATTCAATACCTTCAATCCCCATATCTTCAGAGTTCGTAAACCCTAATAATTGAGCAGTAATTTCGGCATCAGGATAGAAACGCTTATATTCTGTTTCAATATAAATACCAGGTAAATTAAGTTTTGCGAGTTCATTTGTTTCGTGTGGCGGCATTTGGCGTTTCAACCAAACAAAACGTGACTGTTCACGCTTTCTAACGAGCTCATTCAAATGAGCCTCTGTCATATTCAGCGCTTTTGCTAATTCTGAAAAGTATTCTGCATAATCTAATAAAATATACGGATCAGCCCAAACAGAATATACTTCTGTCGAAACAGCCAGTGATTCTTCATTACGATCCATGATAATACCACGCACAGCAGGCATAGATACAGTTCGAATCACTCGGTTATTACCTTGAGTTTGTAAGAATTTTTGATCAATGATCTGTAAGCCCAAAGCGCTGACTAAAAGTAATGAGCCCAAAACGTAAAAAATACCCAACACTATAACGCGTCGAGTATTTTTGCCAGCTGACTGTGCTTTTTTCGGTTTCTTTTTAAGCATAATAATTATTGTACATAACGCTCATTATTATTTGTACTCACCAAAGCAGAATTTCCTTGCTCAACCACATAAACAATGCTGTCTTGCTTTGGCAAAACCATGCCCATGCGCTCACGAGTATTATGATCCAATAAAACTGATGTAATCAACATACTTTCTTCTAATTTAAGCTTATTCCACTCTGCATTTAATTCATTCTGGTGACTCAATGCTTTTTCATATTGATTCCATAAATGACGCTGCTCTTGAGTTGTCTTGATCTTAAACATTCCAACACCTGTTGCGATCATGCCCAATGTTATAATCATTATTGTTGTTTTCACGGTAATTTCTCCGCAATTCTCATTATTGCACTTCTTGCTCTTGGATTATTAAGTGATTCTTGATCACTCGCCTTAACTGGTTTACTAATTAATTTTAATGTTGCTGGTGCTACAAATTGTGCCACTGGTAAATCTGGCATTAAATCTTTTGGCTTGGCATAGTTGTTCATGAAATTCTTCACGATACGATCTTCCAATGAATGGAAACTGATCACAACTAAACGCCCGCCTGGTTTTAAGATTGAATATGCAGCTTCTAGCGTTTTAGATAATTCTGTCAACTCTTCATTCACAGCAATTCTAATGGCCTGAAAAGCGCGCGTTGCAGGGTGTTTATGTTTATCTTTAAAAGGTACAGCCTCTGCAATAATGGCAGCCAACTGATGAGTGGTAGTAATTGGAGCAATTTCCCTGCTTTTTATAATTTGATTGGCAATTCTGCCCGGAAATTTCTCTTCACCAAACTCACGAAATACGCTCGCCATTGTTTCAAAGGTGCTTTCTGCAACCCAATCTGCTGCACTCATGCCTGCTTCTGGATTCATTCGCATGTCCAATGGACCATCTTTCATAAAGCTGAAACCACGATCTGCATCATCCAATTGTGGAGATGAAACACCAATGTCTAGCAATACACCATCCACTTGTTCAATACCAACTGCAGCAACAGCGTCTTTAATTTCACTCATGCAACCAGCATAAAAAGTGAAATTCGGTTCATTAGCAAATCGTTCTTCTGCACATTTTTTTGCTGTTGGATCTCTATCAATGCTAATCAAACGTCCTGCATCTAGTCTTTTCAAGATTTGTGAGGAATGACCACCGCGCCCAAATGTTCCATCAACATAAACACCTGCTGATTGAATATTTAGCGCATCAATCGCCTCATTTAAAAGGACAGAAATGTGCTGAAAATCTGACATGACAATAAAAAATCCAAATAATAGTACTCGTGGCGTACTTTTTACCACTTTCCCCCACTTTTTTCCACTTTTATTTTAAAAGGCATCAATTATTATTATTTTTGTACTATGAAAAATAAAATAACATTATGATTTCATAAAGCCATCCACAATAATTTCACGCAACCAATTGATTTTATTTACATTAATTAAACTCTTTCTTCTCTTGTCAATATTTATAAAATGACAAGCAATAAAAAAGGAAGCAACGCTTCCCTTTATAATCAACAAATGCCTAAAAACTGAATTATTTCGAATCGAAATCTCTCGGCATAACCACAACAGTTTCAATCAACTCATACTGAATACTAGATCCATCTGCAGGCGGATTATCAATATGCGTGGCTTTGACTTTTAACAAAGTAGACTCACCTTCTGTAAATTCAAAGCCGTTAATAACTGAAAAGAAGTTCTGCCAATCAGCTTGATCCAAGGAAGTTTTCACTTGTAAACATTCCATCGGCGCAACGCCCATACATTCTGCTTTTTGACTTTTGACAATCAAAAATAATTCATCATCACCTAAAAAGCTTACTGGCTGAGCTTGACTCATATTAATCATCAATCCCAAGCCTACAATTGATGCAATCAATGTTGATTTAAACATATCTATTCCCTTTCTCATATAAAATATAAGCTTACTCTTTCTCGGCCGCTTCGATCTCTTTACCCAGAAAATATGAAATCGTTGTACGAATGACAACAATACCTGCTAGCACCAAAACATCA
>JASLHB010000031.1 GCA_030149965.1 Wohlfahrtiimonas sp.
TGGACTTCTTCATTAGCAGCAACATTCTCAATCATCTTATTGTTACCTTCATGGGGCGGTATGATCAACGGTATCATGACATTGTCTGGTGCTTGGGATCAAGTACGTACTAACCCAATCGTTCGTTTCTTCGTAGTTGCATTGTCATTCTACGGTATGAGTACGTTCGAAGGTCCATTGATGAGCTTGAAATCAGTAAACGCATTATCTCACTACACAGACTGGACAGTAGGTCACGTTCACTCAGGTGCTTTAGGTTGGGTTGCGATGATTACATTTGGTTCTTTATATCACATGATTCCACGTGTATTCGGTGCTAAGTTATACAGCGAAAAATTAGTATTTGCTCACTTCTGGTTAGCAACTATTGGTATCGTATTATATGTTGCAGCATTATGGGTTGCAGGTATCGGTCAAGGTATGATGTTGCGTGGTTTTGATCCTAACTACGGTACTTTAACTTATAAGTTCATTGAAACAGTTCAGTTTATGCACACTCCTTATATCTTACGTGCATTGGGTGGTAGCATGTTCTTATTAGGTGGCTTAATCATGATCTATAACTTCGTGATGACTATGAAGCAAGGTACAAAAGCACAAGCGGACAAACATGCAGCGATTCCTGCAGTTGTTGCTCATGCTTAATACGGGGAGAAACTAAATTATGATTAGACATGAACAAATTGAAAAAAACTCTGGATTAATGTTGGTTTTGACATTGGTGATCATCAGTATTGGTGGTTTGATTGAAATCGTTCCATTGTTTTTCATTAACGACACAATTGAAGTTGTTAAAAAAGAAATCACTGAAACTACTCGTGATGCAAATGGCAAGCGCGTGCGTACTAAGCGTGAAGTAGATGCTATTCGTCCTTATACTCCTTTAGAGCAATTAGGTCGTAATATCTACATCAGAGAAGGTTGCTATGCATGTCACTCACAGCAAATTCGTCCAATGCAAGATGAATACTTACGTTATGGTTACTACTCATTAGCAGCTGAATCTCAGTTTGATCACCCATTCCAATGGGGTTCAAAACGTACTGGTCCAGATTTAGCACGTGTTGGTGGTAAATATAGTAATCGTTGGCAGTCTGAACACTTGAAAGATCCAAGAAGTGTTGAGCCTAAATCAATCATGCCTGGCTATCCATTCTTAAGTAAAAATGATCTTTACTATAAAGATGTTAAGTCACACATGAAAGCATTGCGTATTACTGGTGTTCCATATTCTTCTAATGATGAAGAATACAAAGCTAACGTAGAACGTTTTGGTACAAATGTTGCTGATCTTTTAGTGATTGATAACGCTATCGCAAACTTGGAAAAACAAGCGAAAGATGGTAACTACGATCCAGGAAGAGAAGGAATCTCAGAAATGACTGCCTTGGTCGCATATTTACAAGTGTTAGGTACTATGTATCAGTTTAAAGATGATGATGGTATTGAGTACAGTAAATTCCGTTAATAAAAATTAAGTTGAGGACATAAAATGTTAGATTTTTTCTATTGGTTTACAGATCACAATAATAGCAAGATGGCGGCTGTCGTTATTTTCTTTGTAGTATTTGTTGGCATCATATTTTATGTCTTCACTAATAAAGACCGTAAGGCTCGTTACGACGCTTATCGCAGTATTCCTTTAATGGATGAAGAGGATTTAAGCGGTTTGAATCAAGCTCGTAACGATCAGAGTAATATCAGTGATAATCGTTAATTCGATTATGACAGTTAATTTTGGGGACTTTTTATGAGTGAAAATATTGATAAAAAACAAGAAGTAGAAACCACAGGGCACGTGTGGGATGGTGTGCAAGAGTTTAATAACCCATTACCAAGATGGTGGTTGTTATCTTTCTATGCGACTGTAATTTTTGCTTTAATTTACTGGGTACTTTATCCGACTTGGCCTATTCCAAATAAATGGACAAGAGGTATTACAACAGTTGAAGTTAAAGTTGACGGTAAAGATGAAAAGTTACATTGGAATACTCGTAGTTTGTTAGCAGAAAAATTACAGTCTTCTACAGAAGCAAAAAATCGTGATGCTTTTTACGGTAAATTGGGTGCTTTGAAGAAATTAGAAGATGTCCAAGCAACTGAAAATGAAGGCTTAAAAGAGTTTGCTTTGAGTACTGGAGCTGTAATGTTTGCCGATAACTGTGCAACATGTCATGGTGCAGGTGGTGAAGGTAAATTTGGTTTGTATCCTAACTTAACTGACGATGCTTGGTTATGGGGTGGTCATTATTCAGAAATTGAAAAAACTATCACAATGGGCCGTACAGGTAATATGACACCAGCGCATTTAATCCCTGCATTGAAAGATAATGATGGTGCGATTACTGATGTTGCAAAATATGCATTAACATTATCAGGCAACTACGTTGCTGATGAAGCCTCAGAGCGTGGTAAAGTGCTTTTTGAAGGTGCTGCAACATGTGTAACATGTCATGGTATTGATGGTAAAGGTCAGATCGCAATGGGTAGTGCTAACTTAACAGATCAAATCTGGGAATTAGTACCAATCTTTGAAGCGAAAGATACTGATGAAAAAGTTGCTATGATCAAAAAGCAAATTGTTGATGGTGTAACAGTTGCAACAGATCGTGTAATGCCTACTTGGAAAGACCGTTTAACAAAAGAACAAATTAGAGCATTGGCTGTATATGTTCATGAGTTAGGTGGCGGTCAGTAATTACTGATTAAAATTAATAAAGTTATAAATATTGAAGGGCTCACATCAAATGTTGAGCCCTTTATTTTTATTCGCAATTAAAGAGTAGTACAATATACGCGGGAGTAAGAGTCGAGAGTAACCATTAAGTTTAAGTCAGAGGGAGGGAGCTGTGTCCAATCAACAGCCAGAATCGCTTTATCAAAAGCGTATTCCAATCTTTACAAGAGAAGTAAAAGGGAAGTTCCGTACATTTAAGTCTGCAGTTTTGTACTTAGGGTTAGCTGTATTCTATTTGCTACCATGGTTGCCATGGCCAAGAGGAGAGAATATTCCAAATCAAGCAATGTTATTTGATTTGGCAAGTCAGAGATTCTATGTTTTAGGTTTAGACGTTGATATTCAAAATATCATGTGGCTAGCAGGCGTTTTAATGCTGTTTGCATTCTTTTTGTTTTTCATTACCAATATCGCTGGCCGAGTATTTTGTGGTTATTTCTGTTTCCAAACAATTTGGACAGATTTATTCATTAAAATTGAAGGCTGGATTCAAGGTGGTCGTAACAAACGCCAGAAGTACTATGATATGCCTTGGAATGCAGAAAAAGTATTACGAATTGGCGGGACATGGTTAACATGGTTAATTGTTGCGATGTGGACAGGTTTTACATTTACCGCATATTGGATGCCAGCTAAAGAGTTGATCGTTTTATTTTTCAGTGGCCAAGCACCATTTGCTGCATACGGCACAACTTTATTCATCACGACAACGACATTTGTTATGGCGGGTTTTGCGCGTGAACAAGTGTGTTCATATATGTGCCCATATGCACGTTTCCAAGGTGTTATGTTCGATAAAGACACAATGGTTGTTGCATACGATGAGAAACGTGGTGAAGGTGTAAATGGCCGTGCAAAACCAATCAAAGAAATGCGTGATTTAACTGCAAGACATGAAGCAGGTCATGGTGATTGTGTTGACTGTGATTTATGCGTGCAAGTTTGTCCTGCAGGGATCGATATTCGTGAAGGCTTGAACTATAAATGTATCACTTGTGGTTTATGTATCGATGCGTGTAATACGATGATGACGAAAACGGGTTATCCAACTGGTTTAATTCGTTATGATTCATTGAATGGTTTGGAAGGCAAGAAAACACATTTCGCAACGCCACGTAATATAGGTTACGGTTCAGTTATTTTAGTTGTGATTGGTATTTTGGCATGGAGCGTGATGACAAGTGCGCAAATGTCATTCTTGCTTGAGAAAACAAGAACGCCAACATTTACTCGAATGAGTGATGGTTTGATTCAAAACCGTTATACATTGAAGTTAAATAACTTAACAATGACACCAAAAACTGTTGAGCTTAAATTAGAAGGATCTGAAGGTGTTTCATTGAATGTGCCTGAAAAGAATGAGACATTAGCGCCAGGTGTTCGTCGTAACTGGTCAGTATTGATTCATCAGACAGTTAAGGATGCACCAAGCCAGCCTGTCAATCTTGAAATTTTAGTTAAAGATGAAAAAGGTAAAGTAATTGAAACACATAACTTATCATCTACATTTGTGACTAAATAAAATATAATGAGCAAAATAAAAAATAGAGCGAAAGCTCTATTTTTTGCTTATGAAAAAAACTTGAATTAGGAGAAAAGTAAATATGCATGATGTATTAACCATAACCATTGGTGGCGTTATCGCTGTTTTAGTCGTCACCCTTCTTTTGCATCATCTGTTTCGCTTTACTCGTTTACAAGCATCAGTTATTTCAGGATTAATGAGTATCGCTGTATTGGTACCGTATTTAATTTTAAATTGGACTGGTGGAGATGTCGCGGCTCTTTATTTCTCATGTAATATTTTAACAAGTTATGCATATTATTTGGTTGGGCAAAAGAAGAATGCTCTTAAAGATAAAGATGGTCAAAGAACGCATTGGGTGCCAATTGCTATTTTTGGTTTTTTTGTTGTATTAGTGATCGTAGATGGTGCTTTCGTATTTATGGCTGAAGCCGGTTTACGCGTTGAATATTATGATAAAAATGGTAGCTTAAAAACTGTTAATACAAGATTCCCAGGCGAAGTGCCTAATGCTTATCATAAGCAAGAAGCATATTTCAATGAACATAAAGCAAACATGCGTGTGCAAGCAGAGCGTGGTTGGAAAGTTCGTTACCAATTTGATACGAATCCTCCTAAAATCGCTGAAGATAATGTCATGAGCTTTTTAGTTGTGGATAAAGAAGGTGTGCCTGTTGATGGTGCAGATGTTGAAGTCAAATTAAAGCGTTTAGCTGAACAAGAATTAAATCGCACAATTACTTTCAAAGGCATTGGAGATGGTATTTATGAAGCGCCAGTTAATTTTGAGCGTTTAGGTCGTTGGGATTTTGAAATTCATGTTGCGCGTGGTGAGGATACTTACCAAGATGTGAATGATAATGTTATTGAAGTGATTTAAGCTTGGTGAATAATGCCTAAAAATATTTCTCAACAGTGTTTTCACTGTATCCAGCCGATCGTTGGCAGTGCTCCATTTGTTGTTAATATTAATGGCAAAGATGAGCCAATGTGCTGTGTCGGCTGCAAAGCCGTCGCAGAAATGATCTGTGATTCAGGACTAATTCATTATTATGAGTTTCGTACAGAAGCAGCAATGCGACCTGATTCATTGAATGATTTAGTACCTGCAGAATTAAGACAGGAGCTAGATTTTTATGATCATCCTGAGATTGCAAAGCAGTTCATTAGCAATCAACAAACAGGTGGTGATAATGTTGCTAAACTCAGCTTAATCATCGATAAAATTGTATGTGCTGCTTGTGTTTGGTTGATTGAACATCAGATCAAACGCATTCCTGGCGTGCGAAAATTTGATGTTAACTATTCGACGCATCGTGCTTATCTTGAGTTTGATCCTGAAAAAATTCAGCTCTCAAAAGTTCTGTTGGCTATTTATAATTTAGGTTATGAGGCAACGCCATACGACGAGCAAACTCAACAGAAAAAATTAAAAAAAGAGCGCCAAACGCTGTTTTTAGAGTTTGGTGTTGCTGCGATATTCTCAATGCAAGTGATGATGTTTTCATTTGGATTATATTTCGGACATTATCAAGGCATGAGTGAAGAAGCAAAATTAATTCTTCGTTGGGCGAGTTTGTTGATGTCCATTCCTTGCGTAACTTATGCCAGCTGGACTTTCTATAAATCAGCTTTTTATGATTTGAAAAATAAACGATTGACCATGAACGTTAACATAACGTTAGCCATTATATTGGGCACGTTAGCGAGCACTTGGAACACTCTATTTAATATAGGTGAAATATATTTTGAATCTGTCACGATGTTTGCATTTTTGTTATTGGGTGCGCGTTTAATTGAAATGAATGCTCGCCACAAAGCATTGATGATGACAGATCATATTCTTAAATTAAAACCACACATTGCTGAACGCATGATTGATGATCAAAATAGCGAATTGATTGCTGTTAGCCAAATTAATGTGGGCGATATATTGCGTGTTAAACCCGGTGATTCTATTCCCACGGATGGAATTTTGTTACAAGATTCTGCTTGGGTGGATGAATCGCTGTTAACAGGTGAAAGCTTACCTGTTGAAAAACGTATGAATGAAGATGTGATTGGTGGATCAATCAATCAAGAACAAGCTTTATTGATGAAAGTTTCAAAAATTGGTGGTGATACAGTTTTTTCTCAAATGACGTTGATGATCGAACGTGCCATGAGTGAAAAGCCTAAGTTTGTGAAATTGGCAGATTTAGTTTCCACATGGTTTGTATTGATTTTATTATTGGCATGTGCAGGTACTTATATTGTATGGCTATATGTGGATGCATCACGTGCATTTGAAGTGATGTTATCTGTATTAGTAGTTTCTTGCCCTTGTGCATTAGCTTTGGCAACGCCAGCTGCAATCAGCTCAGGTAACCAAGCCATGATTGAGAAAGGCTTGATTGGTACACGGTCGGGAACCATTGAAGCTTTGGCAAAAGTGACAGATATTGTATTTGATAAAACAGGTACATTAACGCAAGGTAATTTAACGCTTGTTCAAGAGAAAAATTTAACAAGCAACATGAGCAATGCTGAGTTGATGCAGATTATCTGTTCATTGGAAGCAAGCTCTAATCATCCAATTGCCGCTGCATTTAATCGCATTCATCAAAAAGATCCATTAGATCTTTTGAGTGTTTCTGATCTCGATAATATTGTGGGCAAAGGTTTAGAAGGCACAATTAATGGCGAACAATATCGTGTGGGCCGCATTGATTGGTTTAAAACCAATGAACAATATGATTTGGATGCAGGTATTTGGATTGCATTAGGCAAGGGCGATACCTTATTGGGATTGTACTGCTTAAAAGATGAACTGAAAGTGGACAGTGAAGCAGTTGTTCAAAAGCTGAAAGAAGAAGGCTATCGCTTACATATTTTAAGTGGTGATCGCATTGAAACAGTTCAGGCAATGAATCATCGTTTAGGCATTGAAAACATTCATGGTGATCAAACGCCTGAAGATAAGTTGGCTTATGTCACACAATTGCAGTCTGAAGGCCGAATTGTTGCAATGCTTGGCGATGGCATTAATGATGCACCAGTTTTAGCGCAAGCTGATGTTTCCATTGCGATTGGTCAAGGTGCTTTATTAACACAAGCAACAGCCGATATGATTTTGATGCACTCTACAGAAATGCATCCATTATTGGATGGTATAAATGTTTCAAAACGGACCAATAAAATAATTATTCAAAATTTAGGTTGGTCTTTACTATATAATATTTTAGTTCTGCCAGCTGCAATGATGGGGTATATTGTGCCTTGGATGGCAGCTTTAGGGATGAGTTTAAGTTCACTATTAGCGATTGGTAATACATTACGAATCCGAGAGGGAGAAAAAGAGTGAAGATTTTATACTTTCTTCTACCGTTATCCTTTTTATTGCTTGTATTTGTAGCCATCGCATTTGTTTGGGCGGTTCGATCAAAGCAGTTTGATGATATGGAAGGACCTGCACACCGTATTCTATTCGATGGAGAAGATGATGATTTCTATCGTTTGGGTAAAGATAAAGAAAAGACTTTAGAAAAAAAGGATGAGAAAAAATGAGTCAATTGAAAGCCTCTGATATTAAGAGAATTGCGCAATTGTCACAGATTGCGATCAGTGATGATGAAGTTCCGATGATTGCAGAAAAATTGGAAAGCACTTTGGCGATTTTGAATCAGTTGCAAAATGTGGATACAACAGATGTAGAGCCAATGAGCGACCCATTTGATCGCACGCAACCTTTTAGAGAAGATATTGTGACAGAAAATAATCACAGAGATGATTATCAGGTTGTAGCACCTTCGGTTGAGAAGGGCTTATATTTAGTGCCTAAAGTTATTGAATAATCATCCATTATCGACGAGTCAGAATTAATTATTATGAAAAATTATAGTATTAAAGAATTACGTAGCGCATTGGATACGAAAGAAGTATCGAGTGTGGAAGTGTTTGAGCACTTTAAATCAGAAATTGAAACACATGATCATAAGATCAATAGCTTTATCACAAAAACTTATGATCAAGCTTTAGCGCAAGCACAAAAAGCAGATGAAGCGATTGCGAAAGGTGAGCAAACAATGCTAACGGGCATTCCAATTGCGCATAAAGATTTATATTGCACAAAAGGCGTGAAAACAACAGCGGCATCAAAGATGCTAGAAAATTTTGTATCGCCTTATGATGCAACAGTTGTTGAGAAATTAGATGATGCTGGCGTGATGGTTTTGGGTAAAGTGAACATGGATGAGTTCGCAATGGGCGGTACAAACCGTACAAGCCATTTCGGTACAGTTCATAATCCTTGGAATTTTGATCACGTTGCAGGTGGTTCTTCAGGCGGTTCAGCAGCAGCTGTGAGCGCAGGCTTTGTCTTAGCAGCAACAGCTTCTGATACAGGTGGTTCAACGCGCCAACCTGCAAGTTTCTGTAACTTAACAGGGATTAAAGCAACCTATGGTCGTATTTCTCGTTGGGGTATGATTCCATTTGCTTGTTCATTTGATCAAGCTGGTGTGATTGCTAAAACAGCTGAAGATTGTGCTTATATGTTTGAATCTATGGCTGGCTTTGATGCTAAAGATTCAACATCGCACAATATTTCAGTACCTAAATATTCAGGTTTATTGAATCAATCCATCGAAGGATTGCGCATTGGTATTCCTAAAGAGTTCTTATCACCTGATTTAGATCCTGCAATTGCGGATGTGATTCAAGCTGCATTGAAACAATATGAAGCAATGGGCGCAACATTAGTTGAAGTGACATTGCCAAATACAGATGTGGTTGTGCCTGTGTATTACACAATTGCACCTGCTGAGGCATCGAGTAACTTAGCTTGCTTTGATGGTGTTCGTTATGGTCATCGTTGTGATAATCCTAAGGACTTACAAGATTTATATATGCGTTCTCGTGCGGAAGGCTTTGGTGACGAAGTTAAAAAACGTATTTTCATGGGAACATATGCGTTGAGCGCAAGTGCTTATGATGCTTATTATGTGAAAGCACAGAAAGTTCGCCGTTTGGTGGCTAATGACTATAACTCAGTATTGAGCCAAGTGGATGTAATCATGGGGCCAACTGCACCAGAATTACCATTCAGACAAGATAGCACAGGCAGCACACAAGTTTACTTGAGCGATATCTTTACTGTGGGCGCAAACTTGGCAGGTTTACCTGCAATGTCAATTCCAGCAGGTTTTGTGAATGGTTTGCCCGTAGGTTTACAAATTATTGGCCGTGCATTTGATGAAGCTAAAATTTTGAATGTGGCACATGCTTATCAAAGAGAAACTGATTGGCATACAAAACAACCAAAATTTGATTAATTAGCAACCAAAGAATATAAGGAATAGACCATGACTTGGGAAGTTGTCATTGGATTAGAAGTACATACACAGCTCACAACAAAAACTAAGCTATTTTCAGGTTCA
>JASLHB010000055.1 GCA_030149965.1 Wohlfahrtiimonas sp.
AATGACAACAATACCTGCTAGCACCAACACATCAGCCAGCGTTGGATTCATAATCGTTTCTATAATATCCGAAGCAATCAAAACTTCTAAACTCAATAATATATAAGAGCCTAAATATATCTTAATTTTATTGTTTTTATGAGCAATCTCAAATCGATTACCACCTTTACCTTCATTCATAACAAAACCAAACAATGCTTTTGTTACGCCCACCAATAAAATTAAAATTGAGAAAACATTCAGCGTGAGAACAATATAATGTGTAATTTCTGCAAGCATCCTTAATCCTTTATTATTGTTGTAAATTTATTGCTTTCTTGTGGCAAAGAAGCAGCACAATGAGCCAATACAGATCATAACAACACCTTGCCAGAATCCTAAAGACAATGTTGCACCCAATACAATCGCTGCGAAAAATGCAGAAAATATTGGAATAAAATAGGATGCTGTTGCCAATATCATTACGTTGCCATGCAAAATACCAATATTCCAAGCTGCATAACCAAAACCCAAAGCTGAAGCCGCAAGCACTAAATATATTATAGATCGAACAGTAAAATGGAATTCATTCGTACCAATCAATAGATATTGAATCCATAACGTTGCTGCAACTAATATAAAAAATAGTGTAATGCCATTTTTTCCTTCGGCATATTTAGCAGTAACCACACAATAAGCTGACCAAATAATCGCCCCAACAAATGCCAAAATGTAGCTCAGAGGGTTCTCTTGAATATTGGCAAACATCAACTGAAGATTCAGCCCGCCTTCATCGCCTAAAACCCAAGTAATTCCTAGCATTGAAATCAGAAATCCTGGAATCACCAACCAAGTAGTTTTCTGTTGATTAAATAAAATGCTAGCAATAATGGTCAAAGTTGGCCAAAGATAATTAATCATACCAACTTCAATGGCTTGCCTGCCATTGTCTGCATAGCCAATAGACAATGCCAAACAAATTTCATACGAAACAAATAAAATAGTGCCTATCCATAGATATTTTTTAGGAAAATGGCGAATAATTGGAAAACCTACAGAAAATAACAAAAAAATAGAAGCAAGCGTGTACATCAGCGCCGCTCCACCGATTGCACCAAAGCTTTCACTCACAACCCGAATCAAAGCCACAATAAAGCTCCATAATATAATGGCAATTAATCCTACTAATGTTGCTTGGGTTTTATTCATAGTTGTACCAATTAATTATTTTCCAGCGATTATATTTCATTGCCTGCATCATAATTCTGCTAACAATACTCACCAATGATACCTTTTTAAAAAAAATTTCAAAATTAAAGTAATTCAAAATAATTGAGTTTTATAACTTTCAATAAAATAACAAATAAAATATACTGCAATATTATATAGATACTCAATGAAAATAATAACTTGAATAATATGGAGAATATATGACCTCTAAAGGATTTACTTTACTAGAATTAATGATAGTAATAGCAATTATAGGCATACTAGCAATGATAGCTATTCCACCTTATAGGGACTATGTCATGAGAACAAAGGTAACCGAGGGATTAGCTGTCACATCTGTCTTTAGAGAAAAAATTATTGAATACTATGCTACAACAGGAATTGTACCAACTAGCTTCGAAGAACTAGGATATACAAGTGCTGATATGACAAATGATATCTATAATTATCCTTCATTACCATTCGTCAACACTGAAACTCGTGCGGTTCAATTTATCCCTGGAAGCAAAGGCACATACTTCATCTATTATAATACCCAAATAGATCCTGGGGTTAATCTAGAAATGCCTGTGTTGTACTATGTAAATTCTGGGGGGCAATTGCTATTTATTTGCGGAGATAAGGCGTGGCGATATGAAGTTCCTTCAGATGCTATTTTTAAACCTGATAGACTATATAAATATGCACAGCCAGGCCGCTCGATGCCAACAAGATGGCAACCAATAGTTTGTAGATAAAATTCTAAAATATGAATAATTTGTCTTTAGCAATAATAAAAGCCCTGAACTAAGTTCAGGGCTTTTCAATTCTGGCGGAGGCGGTGGGATTCGAACTCACGAACGGTTTAACCCGTTGCCGGTTTTCAAGACCGGTGCCTTCAACCACTCGGCCACGCCTCCAAAAGAGAAATGAATTATATACAATTCATAATCAAATGCAACTATTAATTATTCATTTGATTAAAAATAATGCAGATCTATTTTTTATGGAATTCGCAACATCGTTCCTACAGGCACCCGCAACTGATTACTAGGCAAATTGTTCACTTTACGCAAATTATCTGCCGAAATTTTATATCGCTTAGCAACATCATCTAAAGATTCACCGCGCCCTACTTTATGCTGCTTACCTTGCACACGATTAGATTGAGCAACAGGCTTAGGATTACCTTTCGCCTCCAACTCCAATGTAGGGAAAGTCACTTGAGATTTACTTTCTAAATTCACACGCGGTGCATTATTATTCACATTTGCCTTAGGTGAATTTGGTGTTGCTGTAATTGTTGGCTTACCTGCTGGTACAGTTGGCGTCACTTTTTTAGGTGCGGCAACTGTGCTATAAACCAACTCGGTTGCAGGCCGTTTTTTGAAATATGCACGAATGCCCTTCATCATATCGTCTGCTAAACGTTTCTGATGAGATGCTGTGCGCAATTTCTTTTCATCATTGGCATTTGAAATGAAACCTGTTTCCACTAAAACAGAAGGAATATCTGGTGCTTTTAATACAGCAAAGTTTGCACGCTCTACATTTTGCTTATGCAATTTCGTATCATGTTGCAAATAGCCCAAAATTTGTTTTCCTAACTCATTCGATGCTTCAATTGTCGCATCTTGTGAGATATCCAATAACATTGAGGCAATTGCATTGTCTTTATCAGACATTTTTACACCTGCCACAATATCTGATCTATTCTCTTTTTCTGCCAACAATCTTGCAGCTTCACTGGAAGCACCTTTAGTTGACAAAATATAAACTGAAGCGCCCCATGCTGCGCTATTCAATGCAGCATCTGCGTGAATAGAAACGAACATATCTGCCTTTTGGCGTCTTGCAATCAATACTCGTTCACGCAATGGAATAAAACGATCACTATCACGCGTCATAATTGCACGCATACCTGACTCGCGATTAATTCGATCACGCAACGCTTTACCAATTGCCAATACAACATCTTTTTCAAGTGTTTTACTAGGACCAATTGCGCCTGGATCTTTACCACCATGCCCAGGATCAATCACAATAAGCATATTTTTCTTGGCCACTTGTTTTGCAACTTGCACACTAGATTGTTCAGAAACAATGGCAGATGATCCAGATGCAAACGCGCTATCTTTAGAAACGGCTGTACTTCCTTGGCTAATTAAAATCACCAGTTCGTAACCTTTCTTACCTTTCACTAATGCAGTTGAACCTGGTACTGATTTCACTAAATCCACAACAATACGTAAATCTGTACCTTGCTGCGTACCTAAACGAACACCACTAACATTTTTACCTGTAATTGGTAACGATTGCACTTTTTGTCGCAACTGTGCTTGAGGTAAATCTACCACCAATCTTGGTGGACTATCTAATCGAAAGCTTGTGAAATTTGTTCGTTCATTCAATGGGAACACAATTCTCAAGTTACCATCAGGCGTTGTTGAGCTAACACCATTCCCAACCAATGTCACAGCATGTGCAAAACCCATGCTAAAGATAAGCAACAAGCACACAAAATATGCTCGAAGTGTTTTAGAGAATAAATCAACCATAATTACTTTAAGATTCCTTGATATCTTTTTATCAATGCGATGGTTTCAGCATGATCAGGATAAACATCTTTTAAACGATCAAAGAGCGCTATCGCCTCTTCAGCTTTTTTCTCTTCCATCAATAAAGCAATATAATGCGAAATCACATCAGGCTGCTTCAATCGATTATACGCTGGCCACAAATATTTACGTGCTTCCACGTAATTACCTTCTTGGAAATATCCCCAACCAACACTATCCAAAATTGCAGGCTCATCTGGTTCTAATTCGATCGCCTTTTTCAAATATTCCATTGCATAACTGCGTTCTTTCGCATTTTTAGCAATTTCTAACATCACATAACCATAACCATTCAAAGCTAAAGCATCTTCTGGATTCTTCTGAATCCAAGACAACATCAACTCTTGCATCTTGTCATATTGCTTCATTTCTTGGTAAGCAACAGACTTGTAATAAGTATAGATGAACAAATCATAATTTGTGACAACATCTAAAATTTCAGCGTATGGCAATAACAACTGATAATCATACGATTTTTCCAACATATCTAACTGCTGATTGTATAAATATTCTGTGCGATCAGGAAACTTAGTACGCAATTCATCAAATATTGCTAAAAAAGTCGCATATGACTTTTTACGAAGCGCCATATCAGCCTCTGCAATTAATCGCACAACTTGAACATCAATCACATTAATATTGGGCAACATTTCATACAAATCACCATATCGTCCTGTTGTGCGTGCAAACTCAGCCAATCTAAATACAACACTGACATAATCACCCTTCAAATGAATGACTTTTTCTACATTCTCTTTAGCCATATCATTTTTACCTAAAGCAAAATGCAACAAAGCTAAATGTCCATAAATACGCGCATCATCTTGATAATCATCAGCTAATTGATCGCCATAAGCCAATGCATCTTTGAAATAAAATTCATTAATCAACGCTTGTAGATATTCAATTTTGATATCAGCTTTTGCACTATTTTCAGAAGCTTGCTTCAGAATACTCAAACCTTTCTCTGGCTCATTCAATAATGAATAAGCGTACATGAGCAAAGAATAATTCACGGCATTTTCTTGCCCTTTAAGAATCACTTCATTCAAGTATTCAATTGCTTCACTATAATGTCCATTATCCACCAATAAGCTTGCCAATAAAGGCGTTACATCTGCGGAGTAATCATTCATTTTCGCAATTTTCTGATAGATATCTAAAAATGCTTTGGGCTCGATTTGACTTTTTAACTCGCGATATAAAAAATGAAAGCCATTATCATTTTCTTCATTTTGGTAAAGATGTGCAATTTTATTCATCACATGCGCTGCTTTCTCATGACTATTTAAGCGGGCATACATAATAGTTTCGAATAATAACACTTCAATATTATTAGGCTCATCCGCCAAAATCTGATCTAAAAATGACAAAGCTTTAACGTAATCCGCTTGTCCATAAGCGAGATTAAATTGCTGCCTTAACACATACGGAATTTTTTGATTGTTTGTAATTTTTTCTAAATAACCCGTTGCAGACTCTAAGTCATTGCGCTGCACAGCCAACTCTCCCAATAAAAAATTGAGCATCGCGCTCTCTTTTTCAGGGGCTTGTGCATATGTTACACCCAACATTACACTTAAACTCATCACAAGACTTAATGTCATTTTTTTCATCATAACAGCGTGTATCCTTTTAGAGATTTCTGCGTAATTCTACACTAAAAAATAGCCACATTCTTCTATATGTCGTTTTCTTTACGTTTTGCCTATAGCATTCTGCAAAATAAGTCGATATGATCAAATGAAGTCGTAAAAATAAAAACAAATTCTAGGGGGATCAATATGAGCAGGAAAGTTGCGCTCTTTTTATCTGGTGCAGGTCATTTAGATGGCAGTGAAATCACTGAGGCAGTTGCTTTGATTATCGCATTGTCTAAATATGAGTTTGCTGTAGATTTTTTCGCCCCTGATCGCCCACAAGCTGATGTGATGAATACTAAAGCACAGCTTGCCATGAATGAAACACGCAACATCTTAATTGAATCTTCACGCATTACTCGCGGACAAATTCAAACATTAGATCAGTTTAATGTTGAAGATTATGAAGCAGTTATTCTACCTGGCGGATTTGGCGCTGTAAAAAACTTTACAACCTTCCTAGAAGATGGCATTAATGCTTATTTACATAATGATATTAAAAAAGCATTATTAAATATCATTACCCACAAAAAATGGATAATTGGAATTTGTGCTGCACCTTTAGTGATTGCTTTGGCAATGCGTGATGCAGAACAATCCAATGCAATGTTAACTTTTGGACAAAGTAACGGTGCAACAGATTTTCTACCAGCATTGGATGCTTGGAAAATTAAACACATTGATACAAATATCAATGAATACTACATAGATGAAGAACATCGACTCATCACAAGCGGTGCATACATGTTTAATGATGCAACACCTTATGACATATATCGTTGTTCTGACCTTATTATTGAAACACTATTAAAACAGTTAAGACATTAGAGTTGGAAAAAATTAGCGCATGAAACATTTGAATATTGGTATTTTAGGTTTTGGTACAGTTGCAACAGGCGTTGCTGATTTAATTAGAGAAAACCACGCGGAAATTAGTCGTCGCACTGGTTATGAATTCTCAATTAAAAATATTTTTGTACGTTCTTTAGATCGTGCAAACCCACACAATCTCCCTTTAACAACAGAAATCAACGAGATTATTATGAATCCCGAAATTGATGTTGTGGTTGAATTAATGGGCGGTATTGAGCCAAGCTTGACCTATATTAAAACTGCGCTCGAACAAAATAAGCATGTCATCACAGCCAATAAAGCTTTGATCGCAACGCATGGCAATGAATTATTCAAATTAGCAGCTGAAAAAGGCTTGATGTTGATGTTTGAAGCATCTGTGGCTGGCGGCATTCCAGTGATCAAGAGCTTGCGTGAAAGCTTGATTGGTAACAAAATCGAATCATTGGCTGGCATCATCAATGGCACAGGCAACTACATCTTGACTGAAATGAAAGAAAAAGGCCGTTCATTCTCGGATGCTTTGGCGGATGCACAAGCATTGGGTTACGCTGAAGCTGACCCTACTTTTGATGTAGAAGGTATTGATGCTGCACATAAATTAACAATTTTGGCATCCATTGCATTTGGCATCCCTTTACAATTTGATAAAGTATTTATTGAAGGTATTTCTAAATTAGAAAGCGATGACATTAAATATGCTGATCAATTGGGTTATACAATTAAGCATTTAGGCATTGCAAAGAATTTAAGCGAAGGCATTGAAATTCGCGTTCACCCAACCTTAATTCCTAAAAAAGAGCTCATCTCCAATGTTAATGGTGTGATGAATGCAGTTTTAGTGAAAGGTAATGCTGTTGGTCCTGTACTAAGCTATGGCGCTGGTGCAGGTGGAAAACCAACCGCATCTTCTGTCTTATCAGATTTGGCTGATATTTCTAGAATGTTACAGGCTGATAAAGAACATTATGTTCCTTATTTAGCATTCCAAAATCAAGCGCTATCCAATGCACCAATCCTGCCACAAACAGAGATTCATACTGCCTATTATTTAAGAATAAAAGCTGTAGATCAACCTGGTGTGCTTTCAGATATTACCCATATCTTAGCTCGTAATAATATTAGCATTGAACTGATGATCCAGACAAAATCTACCGAAGACAATCTAGCTAATATCATTATGACCACTCATGTAACCAAAGAGAAAGCAATTCTCGATTCAATTAGTCAGATTGAAGCCTTAGCAAATGTTACAGGTGATACAACATTATTAAGAATCGAGTCTTTTGGTTCATAAATGACTTTTTAAAAACGATACAACAACGAAAAACAGAGGTTAATCTTGAAATCTTCAGGTGCAGAAATCATTATAAAATCCCTCATGGAGGAGAACGTTGAATACATCTTTGGCTACCCTGGTGGAGCAGTTCTTCCTCTGTATGACGCAATTTATCAACAAGATGACATTAAACATGTTCTCGTCCGTCACGAACAAGCCGCTGCACATGCAGCCGACGGTTACGCGCGAGTTACAGGAAAGCCTGGTGTTGTATTATTAACATCTGGCCCTGGTTTAACGAATGCTGTCACAGGGATCGCAACAGCGCATATGGATTCTATTCCTATGGTTGTTTTTTCAGGTCAAGTTTCAACAAGTTTAATTGGCAACGATGCTTTCCAAGAAGTTGATACAATTGGAATCACTCGTCCATGTGTTAAGCATAACTTCCTTGTTAAAGACATTGAAGATCTTGCTTATACAATCAAAAAAGCATTCCACATTGCAACAACTGGCCGTCCGGGTCCTGTCGTTATTGACGTGCCAAAAGACGTTCAAGTTGCATTGACGAAATTTAATTATCCTAAAAAAATAGCACTTCGTTCATATAATCCAATTGTTAAAGGTCATTCTGGACAAATCCGTAAAGCCTATAACTTATTCATGGGCGCAAAACGTCCAATGGTTTATACAGGCGGCGGCGTAATTTTAGGTGATGCTTGTGATGAGTTAACAGAATTGGTTAAAGCGTTGAATGTTCCAATCACAAATACATTGATGGGATTGGGTGCGTACCCTGCTTCTGACAATCAATTTATTGGTATGCTTGGCATGCACGGTACATACGAAGCGAATATGGCAATGCATGAATGCGATGTACTATTTGCCATTGGTGCACGTTTTGATGACAGAATCACAGGTGTATTAGAACACTTCTGCCCTCATGCAAAAATCATTCATGTGGATGTTGACCCATCTTCGATTGGTAAAAATATTGCTGCTGATATTCCATTGGTTGGCCAAGTTAAACCGATTCTCCAAGAGTTCTTACAATTGGTTAAGGAAGGTGAAAAGCAATTGAATCCAGACTCATTAGCTAAATGGTGGAGCACAATCGAGGATTGGCGCAGAGTTGACTCATTGGGCTATGATTTAACACCAGGTATTATCCAACCACAATTTGTGGTTGAAACCCTCTACAAAGTAACAAAAGGTCAAGCAATTGTTACAACAGATGTGGGCCAACACCAAATGTGGGCAGCACAGTATTATAAATTTGATAGCCCAAGACAGTGGATTAACTCTGGCGGTCTTGGCACAATGGGCTTTGGTTTGCCGGCAGCAATGGGCGCAAAATTAGGTGCGCCAGACAAAGATGTCGCATGCATTACAGGCGATGGCAGTATTCAAATGATGCTCCAAGAAATGTCTACAATGTTGCAATATTCAACACCTGTGAAAATTTTGAACCTAAATAATGGATACCTCGGAATGGTTCGCCAATGGCAAGAATTCTTCTTCAAGAAACGCTATTGCATGAGCTATTTTGAATCATTACCTGACTTCATTGGTTTAGCAAAAGCCTACGGGCATGACGGGATTCAAATTAGAGATCCAAAAGATCTAGAACCCGCACTTATCGAAGCCTTTAAGCAAAAAGATAAGACTTTATTTTTAGACATCATCATTGACTCCGATGCCAACGTGTATCCAATGATCCCTGCTGGTAAAGGTCATCACGAAATGATTTTACGCGGCCGTGACAAAATGGAAAACACATCGGTTGATGGATTGAGCCAGGTATAAGGAGATCATAAATGAGCACTAATCAACAGCCTATGCGTCATATCATTTCGATATTGATGGAAAACGAAGCTGGCGCTTTATCCCGAGTTGTGAATCTATTCTCTGCTCGTGGTTATAACATCGAGAGTTTATCGGTTGCACCGACAGAAGATCTTTCTATTTCGCGTTTAACATTGGTCACATACGCAAATGCTTCTGTGATTGAGCAAATTGTTAAACAACTCAATAAATTAATTGATGTTATCAAATTGGTGGATCTCACAGATGGCTCACATATTGAGCGTGAAATCATGCTGATTAAAGTAAAAGCAGAAACAGAAAATGCTCGCGCTGAATTGTATCGTTTAAATGATATGTTCAGAGGACGTTTGCTGGATGTGACAGAACAAAGTTATACAATAGAAATGACAGGAACAGCGGACAAACTCTGTGCATTTATCACAGCCGTTGAGACTTTGGGCATCATTGAAATTGTACGTTCTGGCGCACTTGGACTCGTTCGTGGCGCAAAAGGCTTGACAATTAATTAAAATCTAATATTACTAATGATACAACGATAACGTTTAAGGAAGGAATTTATGAATATTTTTTATGACAAAGATGCAGATTTATCATTGATCAACAATAAAGTAGTAGCAATCATCGGTTATGGCTCACAAGGTCATGCACACGCACAAAACTTGAAAGATTCTGGCGTTAATGTGATTGTTGGTCTTCGCCCAAATGGCGCATCTTGGTCAAAAGCAGTGAATGCTGGTCATAACGTAATGACAGTTGCAGAAGCAACAAAACAAGCTGACATTGTGATGATTCTTTTACCAGATGAGAATCAACCTGAAGTTTACTCAAATGAAATTGAACCAAACATCAAAAATGGTGCAGCATTAGCATTTGCTCATGGTTTCAACGTTCATTACAACCAAATCGTACCGCGTAAAGATTTAGACGTAATTATGGTTGCACCAAAAGGTCCTGGTCATACAGTTCGCTCTGAATATGTAAAAGGCGCTGGTGTTCCAACGTTGATCGCTGTTTACCAAGACAATTCAGGCCGTGCAAAAGATATCGCATTGGCTTACGCATCTGCAAATGGTGGTGGTCGCGCTGGTGTTATCGAAACAGATTTCCGTGAAGAAACAGAAACAGATTTATTCGGCGAGCAAGCAGTATTATGCGGTGGTGCAGTTGAATTAGTTAAAGCTGGTTTTGAAGTATTAACAGAAGCAGGTTATGCACCTGAAATGGCTTATTTCGAATGCTTACATGAGTTGAAGTTAATCGTTGACTTGATGTATGAAGGCGGCATTGAAAATATGAACTATTCGATCTCTAACAATGCTGAATACGGCGAATATGTAACAGGCGAAGAAGTAATCACTGCTGAATCAAAAGAAGCAATGCGTAAAGCATTGAAACGAATTCAAACAGGTGAATACGCGAAGATGTTCATTTTAGAAGGTAAAACAAATTACCCTTCAATGACAGCGCGTCGCCGTTTGACATCAGAACATCCGATTGAACAAACAGGTCGTAAATTGCGTGCTATGATGCCATGGATTGCGCAAAACCGTTTAGTAGATCAGTCTAAAAACTAAGATCAAAAGATCAAAAGAAGACTGGCAACAGTCTTCTTTTTTTGAAGTTAAAAAGGAAAAAGTTATGTCTAATATTTGGACACCAGATAGTTGGAGAAAATTCCCCGCGGCACAAATGCCAAATTATCCTGATGCTGCAAAACTCAAAGAAGTGGAAGATAGATTACATGAAGCACCACCTTTAGTTTTTGCTGGCGAGGCTCGCACACTGAAACAATCACTTGCTGAAGCTGCTTATGGTCGCGCATTTTTGTTACAAGGTGGCGATTGCGCGGAAAGTTTCTCAGAGTTTAATGCAACAAATATCAGAGATAGCTTTCGCGTTTTATTACAAATGGCTGTGGTTTTAACATTCGCAGCAAGTAGCCCTGTGATTAAAATTGGTCGAATGGCTGGTCAATTTGCAAAGCCTCGTTCAGAAGATTTAGAAACCATCAATGGCATTACTTTACCAAGCTACCGTGGCGATATTGTTAATGGCATTGATTTCACGCCAGAAGCACGTATTCCCGATCCTGAACGTTTATGGAAAGCTTATGGCCAATCAGGCTTAACATTGAACTTGATCCGTGCATTTGCATCAGGTGGTTATGCTGATCTACATCGAGTGCAAGGCTGGACAATGGATTTCTTAAATTCATCTCCTCAAGCAGAAAAGTATGCAGATTTAGCGAATCGTATTCAAGATGCATTGAACTTCATGACAGCTTGCGGTATTCGACCTGATGCTGTTCGTGCTTTAAAAGAAGTAGATTTTTATACTTCTCACGAAATGTTGCTCTTGGGCTATGAAGAAGCAATGACCCGCGTAGATTCAACAACTGGTGATTGGTATGATACTTCTGCTCACTTCATTTGGATCGGTGAAAGAACTCGCCAATTAGATGGCGCACACATTGAATTTGCACGCGGTATCTCTAATCCAATTGGTGTAAAAGTTAGCCAAAAAATGTCAGGTGATGAATTAATTCGTTTAATTGATGCATTGAATCCTAATAATGAAGCGGGACGATTAACATTAATCACTCGCATGGGTGATAAAAACTTATTAGACTACTTACCTGCTCTTCTTCGTCGTGTTAAACAAGAAGGTCGCAATGTTGTGTGGATTTGTGATGCAATGCATGGCAATACTATTAAAACAGAAAATGGCTATAAAACACGTCCATTTGATAGAATTTTAGCTGAAGTAACAGCATTCTTTGATGCACACAATGCAGAAAAAACTCATGCTGGCGGTGTCCATTTTGAAATGACTGGTAAAGATGTAACAGAATGCACTGGTGGTTCACAAAATATCACTGATGAAGATTTATCAAGCCGTTATCATACACATTGTGATCCGCGCCTTAATGCTGCTCAAAGCCTTGAACTGGCGTTCTTAACAGCAGAAAAACTGAACGAACATAAGAAAATCATGGCTGATTATTCTACAAAATAATCTGTTCTTTTTAGTTTTTAAATGGGCATGCTAGAATATGCCCATTTCGTCAACTCTAGGAGCTGAGTTTTGAACCCTAATTTT
>JASLHB010000063.1 GCA_030149965.1 Wohlfahrtiimonas sp.
TTGCCTTTGCCCACTAAAACAACATTTCCAGCATAAATGCTTTCGCCTGAACGCTTCATTTCCATCAATTCAATGCCCAATCGTTCAAACATCTTTGCCACAATTTCTGTACCAGCCACAACGCCATCTTCCCGCGTTGCATAACGAATTTCCGCAATTTGATCTCGAATACCCAAAAGTTCACAAGTGAGATCAATATAAGGCACATCTTCTCGAATTAAGCGCTCAATTTCATCAATTGTCATAAACATAAAAAAATCCTCAGAGTAAATTAATCAAGATATATTACAAATCTTCTCACAACCTGGCCCAAGAATTTCACTTTTCCCGCCATTCATAGGTTTAACTCGAATTTGAGTTGCGATGCGCTCTTTTAAGGCTGAAACATGGGAAATCACGCCGATCAACTTCCCTTCGCCATGCAAATTCGATAATGTCGCCAAAGCTGTATCCAGCGCTTCTTCATCCAATGTGCCAAATCCTTCATCTAAAAACAATGAATCCACGCGAACTTTTCGGCTCGCCATTTTCGATAAGCCAAGCGCCAACGCTAAACTAATGATGAAGCTTTCTCCGCCTGATAAATTCTTCGTAGATCGCACTTCGCCCGCTTGATAATTATCGATCACATTCAGCTTCAACGGTTCTTTATCATCGCGCATTAATAAATAACGATCGGTCATTTTTTCCAACTGTCGATTGGCATGATTCACCATCAATTCGAACGTCAAACCTTGCGCAAAGTTTCGATATTTTTTCCCATCCGCAGAACCAATCAAACCATGCAATTTATCCCAACGCTGACATTCTAATCGCTGTGCATCAATGGCTTCTTTCTTCTCTGCAATTCGGCTCAGCGCTTTACTATTTTCAGTCAATTGAAATTCAATTTGATTCGCGGCTGTTTGTTGTGCCAATAATTGCTCATTCCATGATTCATAAGTTGGCGATAAATCTTCCATCGTTTGATCCGTCAATTGTTGCGCGCGCATTTTGATCAACTGTTCTTGACGATCTTTTTCTCGTGCATTTAAATCAATGGATCTTTGCTCTAATTGTTGAGCTTCTGCTTGTAAGTCCGCCAATATTTCAACTTCTAACAATGCTGATAAAAATGCCGTTTCATCCTCAAATGATTGCGCTGTTAATTGAGATTTAAATTCTGCTTCTTTCTCAATTAATCGTTCATTTCGCTCTGAAATATTTTGATTCAACTGTTCAATTTTTTGTGTCAACAATCCAACTGCTTGTTGTTGCTTAATTCGCTCAGCTTCTGCTGATTTCAATTGATGATTGAGATTTCGCAACTCATCATTCATGGATTTTTCTGCGGCATCTACATTCTGCTCACCAAACAAAACGATTCGCTCAGATGATAATGTGCTGCATTCTTGCGCCAATTCAGGCAACTTAATTTGTTGCGCAGTTAATGTAGATTGCTTTGTTTCAACTATTGCCTGTAATCGCTGAGTTTCACCTTTATTATCATTCAATGTTTTCTGAATCGTTTGCGACAATGTTTGTTGTGCTTGCCATTCATCTAATCGTGCTTTTAGTTGAGCAATCGTAACGTTCACATCTTCATTTAACTCTACGGATAACTTCTGTAAATCCTGCTCAATTTCGACTTTTGCCTGCTGATAATTCTTTATCACCTCAGCCAGTTCAGCTTGCTTTTCCAATAGCAAAAGCATTGCACTCGCATGATCTTGCTGAGCTTTCTCATGTGCAGATGAAAATTTGGCAACCAACAAATCAATTTCAGCAATCTCTTTATCTGATTGCTGAATTTTGTGCTCTGTATCTTCAATTTTATTGATGAATGCAGTTAATTCCTCGATTTTAAGCTCAATTTCCGTTTGCTCAGGCAAATTCCCTTTTGCAAAAGGATGATCTTCTGAACCGCACAACGGACAAGCTTTGCCATCTTGCAATTGCAAGCGCGCATCTTCATAACTCGCAATGCGATTCAGCAATGTTTGCTCACGCAGCGCCGCATCTTTATCCGCGCGATATTCTCGGAGCAATCTCCCAGCCAATAATGTTTCCAACTCTGTTTTGAGTAATTGATGATCCTGCGCTTTCGTTGCTTGCTTCGCGGTTTGAGCATCTAATTCTTTCTTCGCATTTTCGATTACTGCTTGCAATTGATCTGATTTTTTCTGCTCTTTAATCAATGTATCTGATTTACTCTGAATAGCAGTTGCTTGCGTTTGCCATTGTAAAAGTTGAGATTGAATCGCCACAAGATTTCGCACCAGCCATTCATCCGCACTATGTTCCTGCAAATAGTTTTGTGCATTCACTAATGCTTCATTGTGTGCTTTCATCGCTGAATGTTGCGCTGTGATTTCTGTATTATTCAGCGCAATTTCTTTCGTTAATTCATCACAAATATTCTGTAACTCTGCTAATCCACGCTGTTTTTCAGCCAATGAAACATCTATTTTTCTCACTTCTTTCCAAATAGATTTTTGCGCTTCATGCTTCGTGATTAGCGCTTCATTTTGCTCTGATAATTTTTGGCACAATGATTGTTGAGCGGTTAATTCTGCTTGGATCATTGGCAGCTGCTCATTTTCCAAGGATAAAGCTGATTGATCTTTGCGCTGTTGCTTTCGTTCGCCATCTAGCACAACATATTTGCTTTCAATCGCCGCAGCTTTCATCGCCAATGTGATCTGATTTTTTTTCGGTGAAAATGCTTCAATTGATTCATTCAACGCGATTTGATCAACTTTTATTTCTGCCAATGTTTGCTCAAGCACATTCATCTGCTTTAGCCAATCAATCGCCGCACGAACTGTTTCAATCTTTCCTTGCAACTCAGTATTTATTTGTTTTTGCTGTGCTAATTGCGCTGTTAATTCTGTGATCTGATCCGCGGATAAAAGTTCAATGCCGCCAATTTCAGCTTGTAAAATTTCTAATTGCTTATGTTCATGGGATTTACGAACATGCACTTGCTGAGAGATTTCAGAGTAAATTTCTGTGCCGGTCATTTGCTCCAGTATTTCAGATTTATGCCCAACATCCGCTTTCAAAAAGCTATCAAAACTACCTTGCGCCAATAAAATTGAGCGATTGAATCGCTTAAAATCCATCCCAGTTTTTTCTTCAATCACAGCCACAACTTTGCTTTTCTTGCTTTCTATAATTTTGCCAGATTCAGCTTCTGCAATTTGATGTTCTTGATCTTGCAATGCGCCATCAGGTGATTTTCGCGCTTTGCGCTGTTCCCAATGGCAACGATAAATGCCTGCTTGAGATTGAAAGACAACTTCCGCATAACATTCGCCTGTATGGCGAGACATTATTTCATTTTCACCTTTAGTGATTTTGCCCAATCTTGGCGTTTCTCCATACAAAGCCAAGCAAATCGCATCTAAAATTGTGGATTTCCCTGCGCCAGTTGGCCCAGTTAATGCAAAAATCCCATTGGTTTCATATTCAGGATTCGTGAAATCAATGCGCCATTCGCCTTGCAGAGAATTGAGGTTTTTAAATCGTAATTCTAAAATCTTCATGGCTCATTTACTCCGCGCGTTCATCTTGATCTTGAATGGTTTGAATAATTTCTGCATAAGAGCTGATTAACTCAGCTTTCTCTTCTTCCATCACATCATGAGATGCTAAGCAGCGCGCAAAGACATCATGCGGATTCAAATCATCCAAAGTTTCTTCATCCACTTCTGAACGAATCACGCGCGCCATCAATCGTTGATTCTTAATGCGCAAAACTTCTAGCTCACTATTATCCAACGATTCGTCCAGCATTTCCCGTAAATCACTGATAATTTCTGCGCCTGTATATTCAATTTCTAGCCAAGCTTTGCTTTGGGCTTTCTTCAAAGCAACAATTGCATCTTGAATATCCAACAATGAACCTGTGATTTTCACTAAATCTTGAAATCTCGGCACTAACAATGATTCGATCGTTGGTTGCTTGCCATCAAAATCCACAAGTAAAACTTGTTTATCCTGCTTTGCTTCTCCATAGCCCATTGGAATTGGTGAGCCTGAATATCGAATGTGTTCAGCGCCACCAACTTTCTGTGGCACATGCAAATGTCCCAATGCTAAATAATCAATGGATTCTGGAAATAAATCGCGCCCAACATGCGCAAGCGAACCGACATACAATTCACGAACGCCATCGCCATCCATCGTTTTCGCGCCTGCTGTAAATAAATGTCCCATTCCAATGATTGGCACATCATTGAATCCTTGCTTCGCTAAATCAGCCTGTTTCTGCTCTGCAATAGTACAAACCGCTGAATAATGCTGATGAATCCCTTCCATCAGCTTGGCATTTTTATCATCAATATTTTCGCCAGCTTCTAATGTACGAATATCTTTATCACGCAAATATGGCACAGCACAAATGATCGCTTCTGGCTGATCATCGTTATATAACGTAATCACTTCATCCGCCAAATCTTCTGTCACAGAACCTACAACATGCACATCCAACGCTTTTAATAATGCTTGTGGTGCATTTAAAAATGTTGGTGAATCATGGTTGCCACCAATGATTACAACATGGCGACAATGAGAACTTGCCACTTGATATAGGAAGCGATAATACAAAGATTGCGCACGATTACTTGGCGTACTTGTGTCAAATACATCGCCCGCGATCAATAAAACATCCACCGATTGTTCATTGATTGCATCCACCAGCCAATTCAAGAATGATTCAAATTCTGCATATCGCTTCTTTTGATAAAGCGCGCGCCCTAAGTGCCAATCGGCTGTGTGTAATATTCTCATGCCATTATCCAATGATTTATTATGGTAGAGATATTAGCATTGATTGGATTGGTTAGGCATTTAACTAATGCTCAATCTTCACGATTAGATATAATCATTAACTCATAATTAATATGATCGAATATCGTGATGAATAATACTTTTGATTATTACAATAACAATGCCGAATCCTTTATTGATAATAGTTTTTCTGTGAATATGGAAAATCTTTATCAGCCATTTTTACGTTATATGAAAAAAGGCAGTTGGATTTTAGACGTTGGTTGTGGCTCAGGGCGTGATTCACTTTATTTCAAAACCCAAGGTTATCATATTGAAGCACTCGATTATTCACCTGAATTAGTGAAAATCGCACAAGAAAAAACAGGTTTAGCAATTCGATTACAAAGCTTTTATGATCTCAATGAACAAGATTTATATGATGGCATTTGGGCTTGTGCTTCCTTATTACATTGTGAGCGAGAACGATTATCTGAAGTCACGCAAAAGCTCATCAATGCACTCAAAAATAATGGCATTTGTTATCTATCATTTAAATATGGAGAAAATAATCGTGCAGATAAAGGTCGAGAGTTCACTGATCTCAATGAAGAACAAGCTCAAAGATTATTAAAATCATTTGATAATATTTTATTATTACAACAATGGATTACTATTGATAATCGCCCAAATCATAGTGAATCTTGGTTAAATATTATCTTTCGTAAAGTGGAGAATCTGTAATGTTTCCACATCAAGCTGAGAACTACATTGATCCAATTCCCACCGCACAAGAACAATTAAAATTCCTTAATCAAGTGCAATATTTATTACAAAATGGACGATCCACAACGACCTATAAATATGCATTATTAATGTCATTGGTGCGTTTATCCATTGAAAAAGGTGATAATTCAGGCAAAGCATTATTCTTAAGTGCTGATGATATTGCGGAAAAATTCATTGAAATCTATTGGCAACAATCTCGACCTTTTCAATTTGAATCGGATCAACCATTTATTCTAAATCAACACAGCAACCGAAATCAACAAGCTAAAATCATCAATCTAATCAATGATGTTTATCCTAAGCCGACTACATTAGTCAGCTTGCAACGCAATCCAAAACAATGGCAAGCGCTGAAGAATTCTGTGATTAATACTGTATTAAGCAATCCTATTGAACGATTACAGGAAATTTCAGGCAAAACTGTGCCATTTTTGTATCATCCTAATCATGCCAATAAACAAGGCTTGTTGCTCTTACCAAAAGTAATGTATTCACTGCGACAATTCAGCAATTTAATTGAAGAACTTTGTCAAAAGAAATGGATGGATTCTATTTTGCTTTATAAAAAAAATGAGCATTTACTGAATGGAATTCAAAACCTACAGCAATTTTTATTTGAATACGATCGTAATCAATTAACCAAAATCGCACCAATTTTAAAAGATATTCAGGAGAATCATTGCTTTTACTGCAATAAAACTATCACAGGCAAACAAGCTGTAGATCATTTTATTCCTTGGTCAATGTATCCTTCTGATACTGGACATAATTTCGTACTGGCAGATCATGCTTGTAATTCTGATAAGAGCAATTTACTGGCTGATATTCCATTCTATGAACGCTGGAAAAAGAGAAATGATATTCATAATAATGTCATCCAAACTGAAATTGAACCTTTGGGCTTTATTACAAACCTCCATGATTCCAATAGCATTGCAAAATGGGCTTATGATCATGCGAGAGAGAGCCAATATCAATTATGGCAAGGCAGAGATTTGGTATAATCCAAGCTCATTGTAAGGAGCTGAAAATGCAAACCAATCTTCCTTCAAAAAATTTCGAAGAATTTATCAATACCCACAAATTTTCCAAGTTTCAGTGGATGATTTTTGTCGTTTGCTTTCTCGTTGCATTGCTAGATGGCTATGATACGGTCGCCATTGGCTACATTGCACCTAGCTTAATCCAAGAATGGGGCATTCAAAAGCCTGATTTAGCAACGGCAATGAGCGCAGGTTTATTTGGTATTGCGATTGGTGCAATCGGCTTTGGACCACTTGCTGATAAACTTGGCCGTAAAATCATGTTGGTAATCTCTGTATTAGTCTTTGGTATTGGCACATTCATCTCTGCCTACAGCCAAAACTTATTACATTTAGAAATCATGCGATTCATTACGGGTGTTGGTTTAGGTGCTGCAATGCCGAATGCTATTACACTTTTAACGGAATATTGCCCCAGTCAAAAAAAATTCTTTTTAGTCAATACAATGTTCTGTGGCTTTCCTGTGGGTGCGGCTTCTGGTGGATTTTTAGCTGCTTGGATCATTCCTGAATTTGGCTGGCAATCAGTATTATTTCTAGGGGGAATTGTGCCAGTAATTTTGGCGATTTTCTTAATATTTTTTATCCCAGAGTCTGCTCGCTATTCTATTAATAAAGGATTATCACAAGAAAAAATCAAAGAGACATTATCGCGTATTTCAGCAACAGCCCAAAATTATACAAATTTCTATTTATCAGAAAATAACACGACGATCCCAACAAAAAAGTCTGAAGGTATTCGCGTAATCTTATCTAAGCATTATGCAATTGGGTCTGTAATGCTTTGGATCACATATTTCATGGGCTTAGTGATTTTTTATGGTGTTTCTAACTGGATGCCAACATTATTCACCACAGCAAATATTGGTGGTTCGCTCACCGCCATTGTGACAGGTTTATTTGCTTTAGGTGGTTTAGGCGCAATTGCCAATGGTTGGTTGATGGATCGCTATAATCCAAGTTTATTAATCGCAACGTTCTTTGGTTTAACATTCATCACAGTCGGCGCAATTGGTTATTCCATCGATATGAGCACTGTAGCATTAGTATTCATTACGATCGTTGCGGGCATTGTAATGAATACAGCACAAGCATCCTTACCTTCATTTGCAGCTAATTTTTATCCAACAGCAGGTCGAAGTACAGGCGTTTCTTGGATGCTTGGCATTGGTCGTTTTGGTGGAATTGCTGGCTCATATTTGGTTGCTGAACTCATTAAAAGAGATATGAATCTACAGCAAATTTTTGTAATCTTGGCAATTCCCGCTGCGATTGCAACATGCACATTACTGATGATTTATTATCACTCTGATCAACAGCCAACCAATCATCAATAATGCTTAAATTAATGTGACTTCTTTACCATCAATCGCGGCAATAACAAACCAATGATCATAGCGATTGCAAATATAATCCCATCAGACAAACCTTGCCCAACTAAAACCAATGCTGGTGCTGGGCAAATGCCAACCAATCCCCAACCTGCACCAAAGATCAATCCACCAATGATTAAGCGCTTATTCATTGGTGTATTTGTCGGTAAATGATGTCGTTCACCCAATAAAGTTGTACCACGTTTTTTCAAAATTGTGACAGCGATAAAGCTCATCATTAGAGCGCCAACCATTACCCAAATTAAAGAAGGATTCCAATAACCGAAAGGATCTAAAAAACCTTGCACAACCGCAGGATTTGCCATGCCCGATAAAATTAAGCCCAAACCAAATAAGATTCCAGCAATTAATGATATGAATGCGTACATTTTGTGCTCCTTACAATCCCAATAAGTGTTTAACAATAAATACAGAAATACCGCCTGCAACCATAAAGATCATCGTCACTACAACTGAACTGGGTGATAATCTCGCAATACCACAAATAGAATGTCCGCTTGTACAACCTGAGCTTAATCCTGCACCCAAACCTACTAATAATCCGCCAATGATCAATAGCCCTTTATTATTGGTTAATTCAGCAACTGGCACTTCTGCAAACAAGCTATAAATCCATGGTGAAACTAAAATACCCACAATGAATAATGCTCGCCATAATGTAAAGCCGTGACGACTTAATGTTGTACTTAAAATTCCGCTCACGCCCATCACTCTGCCCAAAAACAGAAAATAGACCATAGCCGCTAAGCCAATAAGTAAACCGCCGAGTAATGCAGTTAATGAAAAAAATGATGCCATTGCTTCCCCACTTAATTTAAAAAATAATTTTTGAGTTAATTCAGCCATTAATAATGAATCACATTAGTATAGATGAATTTTCAAAAAATAGTTACTATTAGTAACTTATTTTCAGATCAAAAAAATATAATGGCTAAAAATAAAACCATTTACATATTTTGGATACTAAAAGTTACTGTGAAAAAATAATCATGACTGATTTTTTGTCCATTTTTTTCGGCAGGTTTATACGTATAATTTTGTGCTGCTTTTTGGGCAGCGTTATCCAGTCGTGGATAACCGCTACTTTTATGGATTGATACGGTTTCTGCTCTACCTGAAGCCAATACTTTCGCTTTTAATGTCACTCTGCCTTCTTCTTTTCTGCGAAGTGATAATTCAGGATATTTGGGTTTACGATTGCCAAGTGCTTTACCTTCATGGGTTGGTGCAACAAAAGGTTTTGATTGTATGGCTTGCCCTGCTTTTTTGGGTTGAATTTGTGCAGTATTTTTATTTCTATTTTGGTTAGAAATATTCTTTTTCGGTGCGACTTTTGGCTGAACAGGCTTTTGTACTGCTTGTTCTTTCGGTGTTTCTATACGATTTTCTTTGAGTGATTCAACAGGATTATTAATTTCTACATCACTTTTTTCTGTTGTTAATATTTTCGGGGCTTCTTTTGTTTGCTCTACAACTTTTTCTTCAGGTGGTGCAGCTTCTATTACATTTAAAACAGTCATCTCTAATATTGTGCCTGCAATTGCTAACTTTTGTTCATACTGTTTTTCGGGGGAATGTAAAACAATATAGATAATAGCCCAGTGGCTCAAGCTCACAACTGCGAACAGCACAATATTAGAGATTTTGAACATAACCTTAGAAATTCACATTCAAACGAAGCCAAGCTCGTCTTCCTGGCTCATTCACTTTGAATTTCTGTGGTTGATAAGTATAAGTATCTTGTGCTGTACGACTAATAAATTCTGAATAATTCTTATTAAAGACGTTATCCACGCCCGCTAATAATGTCAGCTCATTTTTCATTTTCCATGATGCATTCAATGATAAAATCCCAAAACCTGCACCAGCACCTGAATCCGCACCAAAAATATTACCTTGCCCTTCAGCATAGCGATGTTGTGAGTTCACAACGCGCCAAACAGCGCCTGCACTGAACTCTTCATTGCTCCAATTCAAACTTGTGTTCCATTCTAATGGCGCAATTTGTGCCAAAGCTCTGTGATCGGTTTTATTCTTGCCGTATGTATAAGCTAAACTACTGCTCACATTCCAATTTTGTGCAAAATTCCATTGTACTTGCGCTTCAGCACCATAACGATCAGCATTAATATTACGTGATCTACCTTGATCAATTAAAATATAATCTTTCATTTGGCTAGCAAATACTGTTGTAGAAATAGCCAATGCATCTGTGTTGTATAAGAAACCAAAATCAATTTCATGATTCGTCTCTTTTTTAACATGTTCGCCATCCATTCGGCTTCTTTCCCAGAAGTCTGGTGCACGCTGTGCCATGCCATAACCAACATGGAACAACCAATCATTCACTGTATGTTCATAGCGAATGAATGCAGAATCTAAGTTATAGCGCTTAGATAATGTATTAACATCAACTTTTTCGCCTTTAAATTTATTAGGATTATATTTAGCATCATTACGATCATGACGATAACCCAACACTAACTTTTGGTCATCATTCATGTACCAAGTTGTTTCTGCAAATACGCCAATATTCTTAAATTTCTGATTTAATTGATATGGTATATTTTTATAGATATGAGCTTTTGAAGCATCATGCGCCATAGAGGTTCTTAATTTATGACGATCTGCAAACCAATCCATCCCCAAAACCGTTTCTGTATCACCTAAAGATAGTTCAGCAAATAATTTAGCGGATTGTGTCACACGCGCAGGATTACTCACCATATACATTTTGCTCGGTGATATTGCACGATATGTGAAGTTATCCATCACATGATCAATTTTGTTATGGCTATATTCAAATTGTAATTTTGTCAGCCATTCTGTGATATTTTCTTGCTTTGCTTTAAAGCGCCAGCTATCACGATCAAACTTTGTGCCATCCATCATACGATCTGCATAATCTGTATGTCCACGGCTACGATCATAACCCAATTCAATCAACGTATCTTTGGTTGGCGTTAAGCCTAATTCCAAGGTTTGGCTAGAGCGTTTATATTCAGAATGAATTTTATCGCCTGATCCATCTTTATAATCTTTAGATTTATTGTACGTACCATTTGCATGAACATATCCCCATTGATTCCCAATGATGGCATCTGCATAAGATTCTAATCGATCATAAGAACCGCCCAACAATGAACCACTAAATTTTGTGGTGAACTCATCAAATTTACGATCATTTCTCACAAATCTTGCAACACCTGCGATATTGCCAGGACCATATTGCACAGATTGTGGACCTTTAATAAAAATGACTTCATCATAAGATTCAGGGTAAATATAAGCGGTTGGTGGATCCATTCGTCCGCCACAACCACCCAAAATCATTGCATCATTACTCAATATTTTTAAACGAGAACCGCCTAAGCCACGGAAAATAGGCTCGCCACCGCCGCCGCCTTTTCTAGCAACACTTAAGTTCGGGATCAATTTTAATAACTCAGCACCATCTTGTGCTGGCATTGGCTGAATCGCTTCTTTAGTGTTAATAGTTTGTACATTAGGTTGCTTTGAGATCTTCGCAATAACTTGAATATCATCCAATGCTGATATTGCTTCTTCCTTCTGTATATTAACAGCTTCTTCTGCATAAATTTTAGGCATAAGGATGCCTAAAACCGCTAAAAATAGCGCTTTTTGTTTCATTATTTCTCCTTGGGGTTGTAATCAGCAGTGTGTTTGCACAGGAATATCAAGACATTCCTGTGCCATTAATTTTCTTAATGCTGCATTTGAGAATGATCCATTTGACCGTGATCCATTGTTCCATGATTCATCTGAGAATGATCCATTTGACTGTGATCCATTGCTCCATGATTCATCTGAGAATGATCCATTTGACTGTGATCCATTGCTCCATGATTCATCTGAGAATGATCCATTTGACCGTGATCCATTGCTCCATGATTCATCTGAGAATGATCCATTTGACCGTGATCCATTGCTCCATGATTCATCTGAGAATGATCCATTTGACTGTGATC
>JASLHB010000130.1 GCA_030149965.1 Wohlfahrtiimonas sp.
CATTCACGCCCAAGCCATCTTCATAAAATAAAGACAGATAATATTCTGCTTCGGCACTGCCATTCTCTGCGGCGGTTTCCATCCAATAAAATGCCTGCTCGGGATCCGCCTCAACCTCTTGGCCTTTTAAATACATCACGCTCATATTGATTTGTTCTTGGGTATTATGCGCATCGGCACGCAAGAGCAGGCGTTGCGCGGCGGCCTCACCACTTTGCTGAGCGTCAGCCAACACTAGGGGCCTGACGCCTAAAGGCAACAGCAGACACACTCCTAACAAAATCAAGCGACGTTTCCACACCATCATCATCATTCCTAAGCGAGAACATTCATCACAAATGTTGATAAATAAATCTTACCCATAATCATAAACAATATTTCATTATGACAACATAGCTATTTAGTTAAAATTATGTAAATCATGTATACACGCACGCCAACCCAAACAAAATGAATCTTTCAAACAAAGCCAACCACAAAAAACAAAACACCAAATAAATTCAAAAACTTAAAATAAAATAAGAATGAAACGTCTAAAAACAACCCTTAAAGCCTAAGAAAAACACAATATTCGTCACCATTATGCCAAATGAACACCCATAACTCAAACTGGCTCAATCTGTCAAATTTCAAAATAAATTACGCCAAATTCAGCACATAATATCAAAATAAAAAACAAACTCGCATTAAATTAAATACTTACCCCCTAATTCAAGCCTAAAAAATAAATGACTCTTCAACGCAACATAATATGACTAAAAAAACAACACTAAAAAATACCTTTAATAAACAATAATCTAAAAAAAGAATCAGCGTTAATAACAAATAAACTGCCAAATTTATTGTAAAGAAATGTAAATGGTAGGATATCGCCGCCCAACAAACCTAGCCATAGCTTAACATCATAGAATAATTTACGTTATATAACTTTAAATTACATAAATTAACAAAAAGAACCGTAGCGCACACAGCAGGATGTTTCTCTCTTCTGATCACTACTCTATTGGATTATTTATCATGAATAAAGTGTACCGTATTGTTAAAAATGTCAAAACAGGCCTATTCGTAGTCGCCTCAGAGCTGGCCAAAGGCGCCAAAAAAAGCAGCACCACAACCGCTCGTTCAAGCCAACCACGCACGTTGATCCTAAAACCACACTTATTGGCAATAGCGCTCAGCTTGGTCTTTGCGCCCATGGCCCATGCAGCCGTGCAGATTGACCTCAATACGGCCTATAATCCAGGTAGTTTAATCAAAGACGGTAATGACAAACCTTTTGGCATCCATCCTGACAATGCCAATAATTATTTAAAAGCCAAAGAGTTAGGCGCCAACGGCCCTAACGGCGAGGCGGTGACCGCAGTATCACCCGACAAAACCTATCGTCTAGACTTTAACAACAGCCAACAAATTGATTTTCAGTCTTCAACCCGCATCCCCATCGAAGAGCGTGGATTAGCAGAACTGATGAAGGTCGGCGCCGTCAAAATCTTTGACAAACAAAATGACCCCAACCACACCAATGAACTAGCCGCCCCCACTTGGACGGTCTGGGTTCGCCAGCCTGAAAACAAAGTCACCATCCCTTGGACCACGGAAAATGGACAGGAGCTGGAATTCAATGCTTATGACTTAGACAAAGTCACTCAAGAAGGCAGCATTAGCTTTCAGGCTAGAAAACTGGTGGAACAGCCGACTGAGCCTTTTATTCACTTAACGCTGGCACGCATTAATGACGGCACCATGATTCTAGACCCTGCTGAAAATCCAAACTGGTCTATCCCTCAGGTGAAGCAAAGCTCATTGTTCATAGCCAATGGCACCCAAAACCAAGCCACCATTAACGTTGAAAAACCCATGACGGTGAACTTCGGCCACGCTATGTCTTTGGGTGAAAGCCTGCCAGACATGCAAAAAACAGAAGGGCCAGTCACCCAGCTCGTCGGCACCCTCACCAATAAATACTTGGCCAGTGAAGACAATCCCAACGGCAGTTTTACCATTAATGACGCAGCCTCCTTGGCCGCCTACAATGACTATTTGATTGAGGCGGTTAAGCGCAACGCCATCACCACCACCCAATACGACATCTTTTTTGAACAGGCTTTTGTGCCGACTTCAGAAGCTGACCGGGCGTATACCCTAGTGTATGACTACACGCCTGAAAACGACATTTACTACCTATCAGATGCCATGAAAGCCGCAGTGGGTACACGGGCTATTATTGAAGCGGATGGCAAAGACGCCGTCATCAACCTAGCCCCTGACGCAACCTTACGCGCTGTCGGCAGCAGCGGCTTACATGCCTATAACGTGTACGCCCACAACGGTGCCACCGTCAACCATCATGCCAGTACCAGTGTACCCGATGCGCGCACCCAAAATGCTTGGATAAAGGACGCCCAGTTCACCAACCATAAGGGGGCTAACTTAATTTTTGGCTACGAATCAAGCAATGGCGACTTTAAAGGCACCGGCAACATCGTACGCCCAGATCAAGTACAAGGCCAAACCGGCGTTTACACCAACCAAGGCAATATTTTCATTGCGGCCCCCAATACCAACAAATCTAACCGCAATATTGCGCTAGAAATTTCTGGCGGCGCCACCGGCGTCAACCAGGGCACTTATTATATTGGCAGCAACAACACCAATGTTGGTCAAGGCACCGCCTCTGGCGTCCATATTCAAGGCAATGGCTCTTTTACCAATGAGGTAGATGGGCAAATGCACCTTGCTAAAAATCAAAGCACAGACACCCAGCTAAAAGGGGGCTCAACCGGCGACACCTTCTACACCTATGAAACCAATAGCGCCATCAGCGCCTTAGCCACCAGTAAAGATGACAAAATCAACATCATCAACAAAGGCACCATCAACGTCGGTTCAGGCGCCCAAAATACCGTGGCCATTAACCTAGACAGCACCCACGACGTCATTAACAGCGGTGAGAAGCAAGACAATATCACCATTCAAAATGAAGGCACCATTAATGTAGACGGCATCAACACCGTTGGCATTAAAGTGGCGGGCCGGATCGGCAACTCTGCCGAAGTCGTAGGCAACACCAAGCAGGGCACCATCAATGTCATGGGCAAAAACGCTTCGGGCCTCTTCGTGAAAGACGGCGGCGTAGCCTATAATGAAGGCAAAATCTTCGTCGACGGCAGTAAGAATGATGAGCTTCGCAGCAAAAGTTATGGCATCCGCGCCGATAGCGGCAAGGTGGTGTTAAAAGGCGCTGACAGCACCATTCAAATCGAAGGCGACAAAACGGTGGGCGTGTATGCCCGCGTGGGGGGCGAAATTGATTTACAAGACGGTGCTCGCGTAACCTTTAAAGATGGCACCCAACAAACCGGCTATTGGATTGCCGGCGCCCTAGGTGGCAAAAGCTCCACCATTACCTTCAACAGCAACGACGTACAATTAAGCTTAGACAACGACGACTCTACCCTCTTTCGCGTGGACCAAAAAGCCAGCTTTGAGGCCGGCGGCGGCAAATATGTCTTTGACGTCAGCGGCAAAGGCTCAACCGGTTTTTACATTGCCGACAATGGCACTACGCTGAAGTCTGGCACCACCACCTTAAACATCTCGGGTGAAAACGCCACCGGCCTTACCCTTGCCAGCGGCGCAGGCCAAGACGGTAAGGTCACTCTAGATGAGCAAACCGAGATCCACATCAGCGGTAAAGGCGCCTCTGTTGCCGTCGTAGACGGCAATTACTACAACGTCTATGGCGAACAGATCGGTAAAGGCGCGTACCAAACCACGTTGATTTCAGAGGCCAAGCTCACCTCTGCCGAGGTTGCTCAAGATGCCATCGGTTATAAGCTCATCAACGGCGGTAAGCTTGACCACCTAGGCAGCATTGATTTTACCGATGCCAAAAACACCACCACGGGTATTTACGTCGACGGTGGCGTCTTAAACAACCGAGATGATGCCAAGGTTGAAGTCAATGGCGTCGGCGTCGACATTTACGGCAAAAACTCCATCATCAAAAACTTAGGGACCATTCTCGCCACCGACGGCACCGCCGCCGTACGCCTCAACGAGGGTGCCTCATTAACCTTAGAAGGCAAGGCTGGTACAGGCAGCATCACTGGGCAAAACAAAGCCGATGGCATTCGCGTGCATTCAGGCGCAAGCTTAAGTGCCCAAAATGCTCAAATCACCGTCGAAGGATCTGGCAGCGGCATTCATTTCTTAAACATTGACGGCGACAGCAGCAAACCCTTTACCCTCAGCGGCAGCGGCACCATCACCGTCAGTGGCGATCAGGCTTCCGGTATCACGCTCGAAGGCCAAGCCGCTGACGGCACGCCCGCCATGGGCAGCAGCGACCTCGACTCATCCGGTGCTAAAAACCTTAAAATCATCGTCCAAAAAGACCAAGGAAATGGCATTGTCACCAACACTTCTGGCAATGTAAAAAGCGGCGCCAGCGTCGAAATCCAGTCAGCGCAAGGACAGTCGGCTCTCGTGGTTAAAGGCGACACCAAGGTGATTGAACAATCAGGCAACCTAGTCTCAGCCTCAACCACTTCTGCCGTGGTGAACCTAAGCGATTTAGATCACAGCTTTAGCTTCAGCAACAGCGGCCTCATTCAAGCCAGCGCCGAGAATCAAGCCGCCGTGGCGGCACAAGCCTTCGATAGCGACATCACATTTATCAATAAGAACCAAGGTAAAATTGTGGGCCAATCGCTGCTCGGCGGCGGCAACAATAAAATTTCTTTGTACGACAACAGTCAAGCCGGCGACATCAGTGCCAAAAGCGGCAACAACACGGTTAATCTAACCCAGTCAGCTGAAGCCAAGGACATCACGCTAGGCGACGGCAATAACAGCTTAACCCTTAACGGCACCAGTAAACTAAAAGACTTCAAGGCTGGTAACGGCAACAATACAGTCACCCTAAACGGTGGCACCCAAATCAACACAGCCACCACTGGCGCTAGCCAAACGGGCAACCAATACGTATTGAATAACGTCAGCAAAGCACAAGGTGACGGCCTATTCCAACAGCTTGATGCCGGTGCAGGCAGTCATGATCGACTCACGCTGCAAGGCAATAGTCACTACGCTTTAAAGGATCCAAACAAAATCAAAGATTTTGAGCAGCTGCTGATTCAAACCAATTCTGTATTTGAGTTAGACAATGTCGATATTCAGCTAAACGAACAAACAACCCAAGACGGCATTACCGTGGCCAAAGGCGGTGAGCTGTATCTAAACAATAGCACCAAGGGCGCATTGACCTTCGATCACCAGCTCGCTGGCGACGGCCTCGTGCGCACCCATGCCAATAACGCAGCCTTCAACTTCAGCGCCAAAAGCGCTGACCACAGCAGCCAAAACTTTAAGGGCACGCTGGGTTTAGGTAATGCCACGTTTGATCTGGCGGCAGACAACACTAAGGCCTTAACCAATGCCACCCTACGCTTAGATAAAGGCGGTGTCACCACTGTACGTGAAGGCGTGGGCGTACAAAAAATAGGCGGCTTAGCCTTTAATGAGGGCAGTCTGGTCTTTAAGGAAAACTTCGTCGGCAAAAATATACTCGACAGCCACATCAAGGTTGACACCTTAGATTTAAGCAATAGTCGCGGCAAGGTTGAAGTCAACGCCGATGGTTTTGACAACATCCCCCACCCCAGTATCAACACGCGCATCCCGCTCTTAGAGCAAGACGAAGGGGTGGCCATTGTACAGCTGGTTAAAGCGGACAAAACCTTAAATTACGCTGGTGGTATTACCCTTGAGCTCAAGGATAATCAAGGCAATCTCATTAACAATGGGGAAACAGCGGTACAGCAAGATCTACGCCAAAACGGCAAAAAAGTGGCGGAAGGCACTTATGACCATGGCTTGCAAACCCACCGCAATCCAGGCGAGGCGGATGACGGCCTATACGTCGCCTATAAACTGATCAAAATTGATCTACAGGGTAAAGACGCGGATGCACTGATTTTAGGTACGTCAGCGGGTAAAACCGGTCATGCCAGCAACCTTGACGCACAGCTAACCGGCTCTGGCGACGTGGCCATCAACACCGACAGCGAATGGGTGTCGCTCTCCAACATCACCAATGACTACAGCGGCAAAACCTTGGTTCAAAAAGGCAAGTTACGCCTAGAAAAAGACCACACGCTCGGCAACACCAGCCTTTTAGCCTTGGCCAGCGGCACGCAAGTAAACCTTAACAGCAGCCAAAATAATGGGACGGTTCAAACCATTGGTCAGCTCCAGAGCCAAGCCGGCTCAGAACTTGCACTTGCCGATGGCCACTTAACCATCAAGCAAGGCGGCGTGTCTGACGGGCGCATCAGCGGCAGCCAAAAAGCCACTTTAGTGGCCGAAAACGGCAGACTCAAGGTCAATGGTGCCAATGCCCCATTGGCTGCCCACATCGACATCAAGGCGCCGGCCAGCATTGACCTAAACAATGCTCAGGGCCTCGGCTCTGGCCTCATTACCAATGCCGGTAAGCTAAACCTCAATCAGGCCCAAGGCGTGTTGCGTAACGACATCGAAGACAAAGGCCAAGTCAACCTAAAAGGCGCCAGTATCGAGCTGGCCGGCAATAACCAAAACTTTGCCGGTTCGTTTAACATCGATGGCAGCAGCACCTTGCAGGCTGCGGTACCGAACCACCTAGGCAGCAGCGTGGTCAACAATAGCGGGACCTTCATCGTCAACCAAGCCGACACCCAGAATGTCTGGACCTTAGCCAATGAAGTCAAAGGCACAGGCACTTTGGTTAAAGCCAATGCGGGTACCTTGGCGCTGACCACTGCATCTGCTCAATACACAGGCACCACCGACATTCAAGGCGGCACCCTACTAGCAGGCAGCAAAGATCAAGCCCTAACCCTCAATAGCCGTCAGGTAAACGTGGGTAAAGGCACTCGGTTTAGCGGCTTTGGTGAAGCCAAAGGCTCGGTCGACAACCAAGGCACCTTCTTTGTAGGCGGCCTCGATAAGGCCGAACAAAGCGACACCACCCAATATCGCGTTGCGGGCAATTTCAGCAACAACGGCGGCAGCATTAAATTGGGCAGTAAAGAAGGCACCGGTAGCCGACTCTATGTAGGCGGTAACTTCGTGGCCAACGGCGGGCGCATCGACATGAACACCGTGCTCAATAAAGGCCATGAAGAAACCGAAACTGATCAGCTGGTGGTGGCCGGTAACGTCACCGTCGGCAGCAACGGCCCAACCATTCTCTACATCACCCCTGTTGGCGGTAAAGGTGCGGATACGTTTAAACAGCCTGATGCGATCAAAGTCGTCGACGTTGGCGGTACCTCAGCCAATCAAGCCTTTAAGCTGGGCGCGCCTGTCGCCATTGGGATTTATGAATACCTCTTGCATAAAGGCTATAAAGACAATAGCTGGTATTTAGATTCTTATGACACCATTATTTACCCACCGCCAGAGAAGAAAAAGCCTAACCCACTGATTGGCACTTATCTGGCCAACCAGAGTGCGGCTTTGAGCATGTTCCAGATGACGCTGCACGACCGCCTCGGTGAACCTGAATACGCCGACAGCCTCAAAGGCCAGGAAGGTGCTTCATCGGTGTGGTTGCGCGTGGTGGCCGATCGCCAAAAACATCAAGCGGCCGATGGGCGGTTAAGCCTCAAAGGCAACATCTACTCAACTCAAATTGGGGGGGACATCATCAAGTGGCAAGATGAGGGCACGGGCCGTGGCTTGATTGGCTTGATGGCGGCTTATGGTAACAGCGACTACACCAGCCGCTCCAACTTAACTGGCTCAGAAGCCAAGGCCAAAATTAAAAATGCCTACAGCCTCGGGGTGTACGGTACTTGGTATCAAGATGCGGCTAAGTTAGACGGCACTTATATAGATGCATGGGCACAATACGCGTGGTTTAAGAACGAGGTATCTATGGGCCGCTCTCCTGCAGCCAAATACAACAGCAACCTCTTCAGCGCATCGATTGAGGCTGGCTATACGTTTAATCTTCATCAGCAAAATGAATTTAAACAATGGGCTTTACAGCCTCAGGCACAGATCACTTACAATAAGTTTGACTCTGACGAAAGCATCCACGCTTCAGGCCTAAAAGCCAGCGGCCACGATGCCGATCATGTATTGACTCGTCTGGGTGCCCGCCTCACCTACGCTAATCGCTATGAAGCAGATAAATCGGTGCAACCGTTTGCTGAGCTGAACTGGATTCACAGCAATGCCAACAACAGCATCGTGTTTAACGACCGATACACGTTTAAAGACGAGATCCCCAGCAACCGCTTTGAAATTAAAGTC
>JASLHB010000009.1 GCA_030149965.1 Wohlfahrtiimonas sp.
GGTTTTTCAAAGAATTCACGTGCACGTACGTCTGCAATTACGCCAGCTTTTTCACAAGCACGCTTAAAACGACGCAGAGCAACGTCAAAAGGTTCATTATCACGAATCTTGACGGAAGGCATTAAACATCACCCCAATTTAATTAAAGTAAAATATAAAACGTTTTTTGATAAATTCAAAAAACACCAAGTTGAAAATTATATAGGAAATAGTACTTGATGTAAAAGAGAAAAGCTCTTTAGCATGAATTAATATGTGAATTACTTTATAAATTGCGCAGTAATAAGCAATAATTTGGGTCTATAATAATATTTTTGGCGAAAGGTGACGCAAGTGGCAAAAGCGAAAATAGATAAAACCAATGCAATGCGGTTATTGGATCAATTAAAAATTAATTACGAAGCATTGAGTTATCCATGTGTGGGCGATGAGGTTTTGGGTGGAATTGAAGTGGCAGAATTAATTGGCGAGCCAGCTTCTGTTGTTTTTAAAACTCTAGTCACGCATTCAGACAATAAAGATTTTGTGGTTGCAGTGATTCCAAGTGATGAACATTTATCATTAAAGCAATTGGCCAAAGCAAGTGGACATAAAAAGATAGAAATGATTCCTGTGGCAAAAATTGAATCGTTGACGGGCTATATTCGCGGTGGATGTTCGCCGTTAAAAATGAAAAAAGTATTTCCGACATATATTTCAGATAAAGCAGAGAAGCTTCCATATATCATCGTTTCGGCTGGGAAGCGTGGTGCACAAATTAAGATCGCACCAGCAGATTTATTAAAAGCCATCAAATATCAATTTGCTGATATTTCCGACTTAGAAGAAGAATGAATTATGGTATGATCGCTTCTTTTTCTTTTAGGGTTTTGAGTAGATATGGCAAAGCAACGTAGACGTAAATTTTCACAAGAACCTTTTGAAGTTGCGATTACGGACATCACGCACGATGGCCGCGGAGTTGCGCACGTAGAAGGTAAAGTTGTTTTTGTGAATGGCGCTTTACCTGATGAAGTGGTCATGGCTCAATATGTTAAATCTCGCAAAGATTACGATGAAGCAATCACGGTTGAAGTATTAAAAGCATCGGAAGATCGCGTTGCACCAATCTGTGATGTTTTCGGTACTTGCGGCGGTTGTTCATTGCAGCACTTAGATCCTGAAAAACAAATTTTCTTTAAAGCAAAACAATTGGCAACAAACTTAAAAAAACAAGCCAAGTTAGACTTTGATGTGGAAGCGCAAATGGCACCTTTGCGTTCACCAAGCGAACATTATCGTTTTAAAGGTCGTTTGGGCGTTAAATATGTCGCGAAGAAAGAAAAAGTATTGGTTGGCTTCCGAGAAAAATTTGCACCGTTCATTGTTGATATGGATCGTTGTCCAGTTTTAGAAGCGCGCGTTGGTGATTTATTGCCACAATTATCTGCATTGATTGGTGGATTAACTTTATTAGATAAAATTCCACAAATCGAAGTTGCGATTGGTTCAGCGCAAGTTGCTTTAAGCTTCCGTGTTCTGGAAGAGCCAACAGAAGATGATTTGGCTAAATTGAAAGCATTTGGTGTAGAGCATAATATCTTAATGTATTTACAGCCAAAAAATGAAGCTTCGACTTATTTATTAAGTGAAGTGGAAGATACTGAAGATTTATTGAATTACAGATTGTTGGATCGATTAACCATGGCATTTAAGCCATATCACTTTACGCAAGTGAATCCAATGATTAACGAACAAATGATCAAGCAAGCGTTGAAGTTGTTAGATTTGAAAAAAGATGAAAAAGTTTTGGATCTATTCTGTGGTTTAGGTAACTTTACTTTGCCATTGGCATTGGAAACTGGCTCTGTGATTGGCGTTGAAGGCGATAAGAGCTTAACAGAATGGGCTGCGAAAAATGCAGCGAGAAATAACTTAGATAATGTGGAATTCTATTGTACGGATTTAACACAGAATCAAGATGATGCGGATTGGATGCAATTGAAATATGATGCGATTTTGGTCGATCCACCAAGATCAGGCGCATTAGAAATGATGCCATATTTGGGTAAATTAGCACCAAAACGTATTTTATATGTTTCTTGTCATCCTGCGACTTTAGCGAGAGATTTAGAAGAATTGGTTAAATATGGCTATGAAGTAACAGAAGCTGGCGTGATGGATATGTTCCCGCATACAGCGCATGTTGAATCTATGGCGCTTTTAGTGAAAAAAGATTAAGCATTCACATTTTATAAATGTTTTTATAAATATTAAGGATGAACAGATGACAATTAAAGCTATTGGTTTTGACTTAGATGGAACGTTGGTGGACAGCGCACAAGGATTGGGAAGTACGGTTGATTCAATGTGTGAACGTTTGAATTTGCCGCAGCCGGGCAAAGCGTTGGTCACAACTTGGATTGGTAATGGCGTAGAAGTTTTATTAGATCGTGCATTAGAATGGGCAAAAGCGCCAGTTGATCCTGACTATCGTCAACAAGCAATGGCTGTATTGTCTGAATGTTATCAGAATGAATTGTTATCAGGCAGCCCATTATTTCCGGATGTTAAAGAAGTTTTAACTGCATTGCATCAAGAAGGTTATCAGTTAGTATTGATTACAAATAAACCTTCTAAATTTGTGCCGGGATTGATGGAATATTTGGGAATCAGTGATTTATTTACTATGATGCTCGGTGCAAATGATTCTATTCAAATTAAACCGCATCCAACGCCGATCTTTAAAGTACTGGGCGAATTAGGTTATTTGCAGTCTGAATTTGTTTTTGTGGGCGATTCTCGCAATGATATTTTGGCTGCAAAAAATGCTGGCGTTCGTTCGATTGCTTTAACTTATGGCTACAATTATGGATTGCCGATTGCCAACGAATCACCAGATTATGTGATTGATAATTTCGCGGAATTATTGCCGCTCATCCATCAATTAAAGGATTAAAATGAGTTTTAAAAATTTATTGATTTATCGTTTCGAAGAACCTATAAAAAATAATATCGAAACAATTGAAGAGCAATTGTCAGAGAAGCCATTAACAGCTTGTTTAACGCAAGAATTAGAAAGCTTAGGTTGGTTGCCAGTATTTAAAGAAGGTAATCAATATGTCGAAAAAATTAATAATGCACTGTTTATTCGATTGGGCATTGAGCAAAAATTATTGCCAACTTCTGTGATTAAAACAGCTGTTGAAAAGAAAATCATCGACAAAGAATTGAAGCATGTGAGCCGTTCAGAAATGAAAGAGCTTTATGAAATCGTGACGAATGAATTGATGCCAAATGCATTGGTTAATCGTCATTCGATGATGGCTTATATCGATTTAGAAAAGAACTGGTTGGTTGTGGATGCGAGTTCATCGAAGAAAGCCTCCATTTTAACAAGTCATTTGCGCAAAACATTGGGCAGTTTGCCGATTGTTCCATTTGTGCCAGAAAGTTCTGTGAATGCAGCATTAACTCATTGGGTGATGAATGGCGTTCAATCAGATGCTTTGGAATTGCTTGATGATGTGGAATTGAAAGAGCTGAAAGATGAAGGTGGAAATGCGAAATTTAAAGGCGTTCCATTGGATGCGAAAGAAGTTCAGGATCCATTGAAAGATGGTTGGCAAGTGATGAAGTTGATGCTGAATTTTGATGAGCAAATTGCTTTCTCAATGGCTGGCGATTTTATATTTAAACGTTTGCGCTTTTTAGAACGTTTTGAAGAAAATGTGAATGACGAAGATGATCCGTTATTACAAATGCAAGCTGAGTTATATTTGGCGATCGATCTGTATCGCAAAATGGTTCAGCATGTTTATGATCTCACCAATAATGCAAAATAGTTAATAGGTTTACAATGGCTGAAAAGAAATATACCGCAAGTTCAATTGAAGTTTTAACTGGGCTTGATCCTGTCAAAAAACGTCCGGGCATGTACACCGATACAACAAGGCCAAATCACTTGTTGCAAGAAGTGATTGATAACTCGGTGGATGAAGCGTTGGCAGGATTTGCGGATCATATCACGATTACTTTATATAAAGATGGATCTTATGGTGTTCGTGATAATGGCCGCGGAATGCCAGTGGATATTCATCCAGAACATGGCGTGAGTGGCGTTGAATTGATTTTAACGAAGTTGCATGCGGGCGGTAAATTTAATCAGGATGTTTATCATTATTCTGGTGGTTTGCACGGCGTTGGTGTTTCTGTTGTGAATGCTTTATCAAAGCGTTTAGAAGTAACAGTGATTCAACAAGGCTTTGAATACAAAGTTGCCTTTGAACACGGCGATTGTGTTGAAACATTAAGTAAAGAAAAATACGCGAATAAAAAAGATCAAGGCACAGAGGTTAGATTCTGGGCAGATGCTTCATATTTTGACTTTGAGAAAGTTGCGAAAAATAAATTAATTCCATTATTGAAAGCAAAAGCGCTTTTAGCAGCTGGATTAAAAATTACATTGATCGATGAATTAGTGCCTGAAGGTTCTGATGATGCGAAGATGGAATGGTTTTTCCAAGGCGGAATTACGGAATATGTAGAAGATCATTTAAGTGGTTATGAGATTTTGCCAGTTGCACCAATTATTGGTGAGTTTACAGGTGAAACAGAAGAATTCACTTGGGGATTGGCTTGGAATAAAGAAACAACTGCAATCATGATGGAAAGTTATGCGAACTTGATTCCTACAGTTCAAGGCGGAACGCATGTTAATGGCTTGAAAAATGGTTTAACAGAATCGATTCGTGAATTTTGTGATCAACGCAGTTTATTGCCAAGAAATTTGAAAATCACGCCAGAAGATGTGATGCATAATTTGAACTTCTTGTTGTCATTGAAAATGGTTGAGCCACAGTTTGCAAGCCAAACGAAAGAGCGTTTAAGTTCTCGTCATATTGCGACAACAGTTTCGGCTGCTGTGAAGGACTTTTTTACATTGTGGTTGAATAAGCATGTAGAGGAAGGCTTAGAAATCATTACGTTAATCATTGAGAATGCTAACGCACGCGTTAAATCATCTAAAGCAGTTGTGCGTAAAAAGGTTTCTCAAGGGCCAAAATTGCCAGGTAAATTGGCCGATTGTATTAGCAATGATGTTGCATTGACCGAATTATTCTTAGTGGAAGGTGATTCTGCTGGCGGTTCAGCGAAGCAAGCGCGTGATAAAGAAGTGCAGGCGATTATGGCGCTTCGCGGTAAAATTTTGAATACGTGGGAAGTGGATTCTAGTCAGATTTTATCTTCACAAGAAATCAATGATATTTCAATTGCTATTGGCGTTGATCCTGCGAGTGACAATTTGGATGGATTGCGTTATGGTAAGGTTTGTATTTTAGCCGATGCTGACTCGGATGGATTGCACATTGCAACGTTATTATGTGCGTTGTTCTTGCGCCATTTTAGACCGTTGGTTCAGGAAGGACATGTGTTTGTTGCAGTGCCGCCGCTTTATCGTATAGATATTGGTAAAGAAATACATTATGCTCTTGATGAATATGAAAAAAATGAAACTATAAAAAAATATAGTCAGGGTAAAAAACAAGTTTCCGTAACTCGTTTTAAAGGTTTGGGGGAGATGAATCCTATCCAATTGCGTGAAACCACAATGGCGCAAGATACAAGGCGCTTAGTACAGTTAACTATTGATGACTCTGATATAAATCAAGTGTTTGATCGGTTGTTGAATAAGAAAATGAGTGCTAAACGAAAAGAATGGATTGAAATTCAAGAGTTTAATGAGCTTGATGTGTAAATTTAAAATTGATTTTATAAATCTCAACTAGTAAACTTGCGTGATTAATTCTATAAAAATTAATTGAGGATAATAATTATGGCTAAAAAGCCCAGCGTATGTATCGGAATAGACATTGGTTCTTATTCTATAAAAATTGCTGAAGTACAAAAAAAAGGTAAGGACTATATTCTGACGCGTGGACTGGTTTTTAACTGTGAAGGTGACTGGAAAGATGGTTTGCCTATGGAAGTTGATGTTGCAGGAATTAGCTTAAATAAAGCGATTCATGCATTTGGTGGGGCAAAAGAAGCAACAATGGCCATTCCAACATCCGCTGCTATGGTTCGTTCAGTACCAATGGAATCTAAACTCAAGGCTGATGAATTATGGAAAACAATTGAGGCAAACGTTTCTCAGTATTTTCCGTTTTCTGCTGAAGAAGTTTTCATTGATTTTATCCCAATTAAGCCATCTATGACAATTGAAGATCATACTGATGTGTTAATTGTGGCTGCACAAAAAGAATTTGTGAATCAAAGAGAGATTTGTGCGGATATTGCGGGTGTTAAAATTAATGCAATCGATATTAATATTTATGGATTACTAGATTTATTACATATGCAAGAAACATTCGCAAACATGTCAGATTATGATGCTGTGATGATTTTTGATATTGGCTTATTCCAATCAAGTTTGAATATTGTGACAGGCGATCAATCCGTTTATGTGCGTGAAGTGCCAATTGGCGGTGAGCGTTTAACGCAAATTATTTCTGATAAGAAAAATATTTCTTTATCAGATGCTGAAGCAATGAAGTTGGCAAAATCTGCAGATATTACAGAATGCATTGAACAATTTGCTTCTGAAATGAATATGCAGTTGCAATCAGCGATAGATGTTTATGTTTCTAATAATCCTCAAGTAACGCCACATGCAATGTATGTCGTGGGCGCAACAGCTTGCTATCAAGAAATCGAACAAGCATTTAAAGCCCAATTGGGTGCATTAGATGTAAGTTCTTTAACGCCAGAAGCATTGTTTGATGTTGAGTCTAAAGTTTATTCTAAATTGAATGATGCAAGTATTCATAGTTTAACAACAGCAGCAGGTTTGGCAGTGAGAGGATTATTATAATGATTGTAAAAATAAACTTATTACCATGGCGAGAAGAGCTTAAACTCCAAGAAGAAAATAAAGTTAAACGTGTTCTAGCGCTGTGCTGTATGGTCGGTGCTTTGTTAGCGGGCGCTCTGTTATTTCTTGTACAAGAAGAATTAAACTCACGTCAAGTAAGACTTAATATTATTAATGCTGAATTTACACAGCTAGGTAATGTTGAAGCTCAAATGAATGAGCGTAAAGCGCAAACAGAACGATTAAAGCAGCAATTGGATGTATTGCAGAGTTTATCTGCTCAGCGCTCAGAAGTTGTGAGTTTGATGGAGAAATTTTCTTCAGTAACGCCACAAGATGCTTTCATTATTTCTTTAGCATTTACATTGGATAAGATTAGCTTTAATGCTTTGGCGAAAGATCGTGATGTTTTAGCTATTCACTTGGATAGTTTGGACAATTATATTGGTCCTGCACCAATTCCACCGCATTTAGAAGTGATGATGGATGGCAATCGTGTTGTTTCTTATGGTGTTGAAGTAGATACTGCCAAAACTAAGGAGGCTAAATAATGAATATTAACTTGGATTTTAATGAGTTATTGACGATTGAATATTTAGCGAAACAGCCTGTATGGATAAAAGCTATTGTATTTTTAGTCAGTACGATTGCTACATTTTTGATTGTATTTTTTGGTGCATTTAAATATTTAGAGTATGCGGATCAATATCAAGCCCAGAAAAGTAATGAAGATCAAAAGCTTAAGGAATTAGCAACGAAATTAGAATTTAAAGCATTAGCTGATAGATATTTGGTGGAAATTGAGCAAGTAAATCAAATGTTAGAAGAAGTTCGTAAAAAATTACCAAGAGAATTAAATGCAGCTAACTTTATCGAACAATTAAACTTGAATGCTTTGCAAGCAGGTATTGATGTGAAAAAATCTATGCCATTAGCGCCTGTATCTAAAGGTTTTTATACTGAGATTCCTGTAAGAATTGAAGGTTGCGCAACTTACGATCAAATCGGTCAATTTGTGGCTAATTTGTCTGAAATTGAACGTATCATTACATTGGATAATTTCGGATTAAATAGTTATGTGCCAACAAGTCAATTGCCACAAGGCATTGAATCTTTGAAGGGCGTTACTAATGTAACCATTCCGACAATTGATTGTGGTTCATCAGGTCGACAAGCATTTGCTGCGATGATTGCAACATATAGATATAATTCATAGGACGTATAACAATGAATAAAAAAATGATTATAGGACTATTGTTTTCTACAGCAATTTTACAAGGATGTATTGAACAGTTTGAACGCTCAGCACCTGTTGAAGAACGTATTATGGAAACTAAACAGTCAGTTGCCCAACGTGTAAGATCTATCAAAATTGAGAGTGTGGCGAATCAAATTAGTTTGGGTGATACATCTTTGTTTTATCTTCAGCAAGGACGGGATCCATTTGTTGCCACAGGATTTTTTAAAGGACTGTTTAATTATGGTGACTTTAATGTTGTTTCTAACTCTAAGGTTCGTTTAAAAGAAGATCCATCTCGACCAAAAGGTTATCGTCCTGGCCCATTTGAGAAATATGAAATAGGTGGCGTAACAATGATTGGTGTTATGTCATTAATGGATGGCGAAACAGCCGCTCTCATTGACGTTGGCCAAAATAAAATTATGATGATTAAAAAAGGCGATTATATTGGCCGAGATTTTGGTAGAGTAACGAATATTACAGAGAAGTCAGTCTTAATTGAGGAGAAGTTTGGTTCTACGAGCCGAGATGATCCTGATGCGTGGATTGTTTTACCGAATAAAATAGATTTGAAAATAAAATAATTGGAGAATATTTATGAGATCAATGCAGCACGTGAAAGGCTATCAATTAGGAATGATTTCTGTAGCCTTATCTTGTTTTATGTTGACAACTGCTAATGCGCAGCGCTTAACAGCTTTAGAATCAGTAACATTGGCAAATGGTGATGTTGAATTGCGTTATCATTTTGATAAAAATGTTACTGCTCCAAAATCCTTTTATTTGAAAGAAAAAGATCTATTAGTGGTAGATTTTCCATCAACTGGTTTTAATCAAGTATTAAAAAATAGAATGATTAATAATAATGTTGTGAGAGATATTAATAATCTTTATGCTAACCAAAAAGTACGTTCTACAGTTCAATTAAAATCTAATACAACTTATTCAATTGTGAATAAGGCGAATGAAGTTATTGTTACATTGGCTTCTAGTAATCCTTATGCTGTTGCACAGGAATCTTGGGATAATTCTGTGCAATCTAATATTGCAAATGTTGAGGTTCAGCAACCTACAAGTAAAGATGTGGGTTTTTATCGTAATTCTCAAGGCGCAGGTGTTGTTGAATTATTCTTACCAAATGATAAAGCTCAAGTGCAATTAGTGGATGAACAAACTCGTGGTTTAACATTGTCTGTGCCGGGGTCTGCTTGGAATGCAGCACAAGTTAGACGAATTGAAGTAACCGATTTTGCTACACCTGTATCTGCATTAGAAGTTGTGAATAATAATGGTGTCGCTAGTTTGAAGATTCGTACACAATCGAACTATGAATATAGTAGTCAGCAAATTGGTTCTAAATATCAATTGATTGTGAAGCCTAAGAAGCAAGTTGTAGAAACTGCGAAAAGTGCATTGGGTGACAAAGATGTATTCACTGGTGATTTAATCAGTATTAACTTCCAAGATATTGATGTGCGTGCAATTTTACAAATTATTGCAGACTTTACTGGTTTGAATATTGTTGTGAGTGATAGTGTGAATAGCCGTATCACTATTCGTTTACAGAATGTACCTTGGGATCAAGCTTTAGATGTTGTATTGCGTTCAAAAGGTTTGGTGAAACAGCAAAGCGGTAATGTTGTTTATATTATGCCTGCAAATGAAGCACGAGCATTGGATCCTGATTTGATCACAGAGATTATTCAGATTAATAACGCAAAGGCACCTGATATTGCTGAAGTACTATCTTCCTCAAAAGGTAGTGGCTCAGATGATAACCGTCGTAACCAAGCAACAGGTATTTCTTCTCATGGTATGTTAACAGTTGATCCTAATCAAAACTTATTGATTGTTCGTGATACGCCGGAGCAGATGAAAATTGTTCGTGAGTTAATTACACGATTAGACAAGCCGTTACGTCAAGTTGTAATTAAGGCTCAAATTGTTATAACAACGGACAATTTTTCTAGAGATTTAGGTGTGAAATGGGGTGCTAATGGTTTTAAATACGGAAGTTCTTCTGGAGAAAATGGTTTAAAATATCCAGCTTTTGATAATAGTGGCAAATATAGTACTAATAATCCCCATGGTATGTGGGGAGGTGGAGTCGTGGTTGATCCATCTATTGGTAATCTTTTGGGGATGAGTATTTTACGTAGAAGTTTTAATGCGAGCTTAGAATTAAATGCTATGCAAACGGAAGGAAAAGGTGAGATTTTAGCAAGCCCAACGCTAATGACAACCGACCGTCAAGAAGCATATATCAATGAAGGTTCTCAAATCGCTTATACGACTACAACTACAGATGGTGGCACAAATACTGAATTTAAAGATGTGTTAATGGAGTTGAAAGTGACTCCAAGTATTACACCGGATGATAATATTATTATGGATATTAATATTAAGAAAGATGACCCTGGAGCAGTTATAAATGGCCAGATTTCTACCGAAAAACGTGAGATTAAAACACAAGCTATTGTGAGAGATGGTGAGACAGTAGTTTTAGGTGGTATTTATACTGTGAATTCGCGTGATGATGTTTCTAAAGTTCCATTTTTTGGGGATATTCCATTTGTTGGTAATCTCTTTAAAACTAAAGGTGTAAAAAATGATAAAGCAGAAATGGTTATTTTCTTAACGCCAAATATTGTTAAGTAACTATTGATTCTTACATCAAAACCATAGAAACTATTGATCATGAATATGATCAATAGTTTTTTTTTAGTGGGGCCGATGGGCGTTGGTAAAACAACGATAGGGCGATTGTTGGCAGAAAAATTAGAACTCACTTTTATAGATAGTGATGTCTGGATTGAGGAGAGTAGACAGCAATCCATATCATCTATATTTTCTTCTTCAGGTGAAGAGGTGTTTCGAAATATAGAGTATGAAGCGATTGACTGCTTAACTAATCGGCCTAAAATTATACTATCCACTGGCGGTGGTGCAATTTTAAAAGATATTAATCGTTCGCTATTAAAAGAGCGTGGTACAGTTATCTTTTTAGATTTATTGCCTGAGAAAATTTTTCAGCGTATTAAAGGTGATCAAACTAGACCGTTATTACAAACTGAGAATCCATTAACGACCATGCAAGCTATATATGATATAAGAAAGCCGTTATATTTAGATTCTGCCCATTATCATTTATTAGTAGATAATAGAACGTCCGATGAGATTACAGATCTGCTTGTTAGTTTGTATAATGGCACAATGAATACATTTCCCTATTGGTGCAAACCTTTAAAGACATAGATTATGAAAATTATAGATATTGAATTAGAAGACCGTTCTTACCCAATTTATATTTCATCTACGAATCAATTTGTAGATCGTTTAGAAGAAAAAGTGCGGGGTGATAATGTATTGATTGTTTCTAATACTACGATTGCACCACTTTATATGGATTATATTGCAGGCTTATTGCCCAATAAGCGTGTAGAAACATTAGTATTGGATGATGGTGAAATTTTTAAGAACAATGATTCATTACAGAAAATTATCACTAAATTATTAACATTAAAATATACGCGTTCTGCAACATTGATTGCATTAGGTGGCGGCGTTATTGGTGATTTAGTTGGTTTTGCTGCAAGCATTTATCAACGCGGTATTGATTTCATCCAGTTTCCAACGAGCTTATTGGCGCAAGTTGATAGTTCTGTGGGTGGAAAAACAGCAATCAACCATCCTTTAGGCAAGAATATGGTTGGTACATTTTATCAGCCAAAAGCAGTATTCATTAATGTTGATGTATTAGACACATTGCCAAGAAGAGAATTCATCAGTGGATTGGCTGAGGTAATCAAGTATGGATTAATTCGTGATCAAGATTTCTTTTATTGGTTGAAAGATCATAAAGATGCGATTTTAATGCGAGATAAGAATGCGATTAAAGAATTAGTCGCACGCTCTTGTCAGAATAAAAAAGAAATCGTGATGGAAGATGAGTTTGAACAAGGTAATCGTGCTTTGTTGAATTTAGGACATACTTTTGGTCATGCCATCGAAAAAAATATGGGATATAAAGGAATTCTGCATGGTGAAGCGGTTGCTGTGGGCATGAGAATGGCAGCGATTGTTTCAACGAAAATGGGATTAATGTCTTTAGATCAACAAGTTGAAGTTGAAGAAACATTGAAGTCATTTTTATTGCCGATTACGATGAAGCAGCAGTTCTCATTTGAAGATATGTGGGAAGCAATGTTGTTGGATAAGAAAAATACATCCACGGATATCCGTTATATTTTATTATCAGATATTGGTCGTGGTATGGTAACTGGCAATGTTCCTAAGGAATATATTGAAGAAGCTTTCACAATGACTATGATGAAGGATGAATAATACTTTTGAAATTAGATCGATTGCCTTGGATCAGCGTTTCGCCGTATGATCAGGTTTTAGCTAATTTAATCAGCTCATGTCAAAAACAAGATATGAGCTTGATCGGTGTGCAAGCTCCTAATGGATCTGGCAAGAGTAGGATTTTAATAGAACTATTATCTGTTTTATCATCTGATACAACAGCAAGTTTAATTGCATTCAGTGGTAATGATAATAATATCTTGTATCAAAATTTAGATAATTCTGTGGAATTATTAAATCTTGAACATGCAGGATTCTTGCAGAGTTTATCACAGGTTTTAGAATCTACTTTAAAAGACAAACAGCATGTTTATATTCTGATTGATGATTTAGAAGAGCTATCTAATGATTTGATTGATGGTCTTTTAAATCTTTTATATGACAATCCCATCTTTAAAGCACGCATAATTTTAGTGGCATTTATGAGTGTAATTCCTGAACAATTGAATAATTATGATGTTCATGCATATGAAAGAATTACTTTGCAAGGCATGTCGATTATGCAAGTGAAGGAATTTATCGATAAAGTTTATTCTGCGACGAATCAGAAGAAAGAACTAACCATGTCAGAAGTTAGTCGATTGCATGGTTTATCTTATGGATATATTGGGCGATTGATTAAATTATTAGAGCAAAATGATACTAATCCGAATGAAGCTAAGTCATATAAAAAGTGGTGGATTTTCATCGCGCTTTTAGTTGTAGCATTAATAGCATTATTTTTCTGGTTTCAAAATAGTTCTAACAATATGGATGCTCAGCAAGAAAAAGAGTTATTAAATCCTCCTGTGATCACCGAGCCAGTTGTTGTTAAGAAAGAAATAGTGCCTGTTAAGGTTGTTGTACCTATTGCTGAGAATCAAGAAGTTGGCTTGCCTGTTAGCGCAATTAGTATTCCAGAGATGATTGTAGAGCCAGCAATAATCAAACATAAACCTGCTGAAAAGGTAGCTGCCAAGCACAAGATTGCAGAATCTAAGAAAGATGTTAAAGCTGTTGTGATTGATCAGAATTCTGATAAAAAAACTATGTATAATTATGTGATAGAATTAGGTCGATATCAGTCTAAAGTGCAATTGGAAGAAAGCTTAAAAGGGCGATCAATTCCCGGTAAAGTTCAATTTGCACAAATTGATGGTAAAGGTTCTAAAGTTTGGGTTGCATACATTGGTCCTTATAGCAGTGAAGATTACGCTAAACAGGGAAAAGATAAGTTACCTGCTAGTTTGCAGAACTTACCTTTGAAAGTTAGAAAGGAATTTTAAAATGGGTAGACGTAACGACCATTCGCGTGATGAATTGAAAGAAATGGTGATTGTAGCCGCTGAAAAGATTTTGGTTGAAGAGGGTTATGGCAAGCTCACAACAAGACGAATAGCAAAAGAGATTGGTTATACAGTGGGTTCATTGTATATGGTTGTCAAAAACGTTGATGATTTGATGTTGTTATTGAATGCACGTACATTACAATTATTATTAGCAAAAATAGAAGTGGATTTGGCGCAATATACTGATGATCAGCCTTATGATTCTTTAATGCAAATCGCAGTGAGTTATGTAGATTTTGCATTTGACCATAAAGAAAAATGGCAAGCTATTTTCATGCATCGAGTGACAGATTCAGAGCTATTAACAGAAGAATATTTTGTTAATATTAAAAATCTTTTTAGGGTGATCAGTCATAAATTATCGCTGTTGGCGCCCAAGCTCAATAAAGAAGAGTTAGAACTATTAACGCGCGGATTATGGGGCGCGGTACATGGTGTGACAAGTTTAAGCCTTGATCAGAAATTCAGTATTGGTTCGCCAATGGAATATGATACAAAGCGCGTAGTTGAAGGCGTAGTTAGTAATGCGCTTTATGGAATTCAAAATAGATCTTAAGTATGGCAATTTTAACATTACACAATATTTCATTAGCATTTGGGGATCGTCCTCTTTTAAAAGAACTTGATTTTACTTTGGAAAGAGGTGATCGAGTTGCATTGATTGGTCGAAATGGTGAAGGTAAAAGCTCACTATTGAAAGTTATTTTAGGTGATGTTGTACCTGATGATGGCGAAATCGTCATTGATCGAGGTTATCGTATTGCTTCATTATCCCAGGAAATTCCGCGAGATTTAACACAAACTGTTTACGATGTTGTTGCAGAAGGCATTCCTAAAGTCGGTCAAAAATTAGTTGAATATCATCAACTATTATTGCAACCTGCTGATCAAATGGATTTAGATAAGCTAGGGCGATTACAGCAAGAAATTGATGCTTTAGATGGTTGGTCGTTGGATCAGAAAGTAATGACAATCATTACTCAATTAGCATTACCTAAAGATGAAATTATTGCTAATTTATCCGGTGGTTGGATTCGCCGTGTTTTATTGGGTAAAGCATTGGTTTCAGAACCTGACTTATTGTTATTAGATGAACCAACAAACCATTTAGATATTGATGCTATTTTGTGGCTAGAAGAAATGCTTCTGAAAAATTATTCAGGTGCATTGCTATTTATCACGCATGATAGACAATTTTTAGGAAAAATCGCGAATAAAATTATTGAGTTAGATCGTGGTGTTTTATCTGAATTCCCAGGTGATTATCAGAATTATTTGCGTAGAAAAGAAGAGATGATGCATGCAGAATCGCAAGAGCGTGCATTATTTGATAAGCGTTTAGCTGAAGAAGAAGTATGGATTCGCCAAGGTATCAAAGCGAGAAGAACGCGAAATGAAGGGCGAGTGCGAGCGTTAAAAGTTATGCGCGAACAATTTAAAGAGCGTATTTCTAAGCAAGGTGTCGCGAAATTAAACTTTGAAGAAGGTCGCGAATCAGGCAAGCGAGTCATTAGCGCTGAAAATATTAGTTTCACAATTGGTGGCAAACTGATTGTTGATAATTTTTCAACAACATTAATGCGCGGTGATCGCATTGGTATGATTGGTGCGAATGGCGCTGGTAAATCTACTTTGCTGAAATTATTGTTTCAGCAACTTGAGCCGCAATCTGGCAAAGTTGATGTTGGGACAAAATTAGAAATCGCTTATTTTGATCAGTTAAGATCAGCCCTAGATTTAGAAAAAAGCGTGATTGATAACGTTGCTGAAGGCAGTGATTTCATTGAGATCAATGGCAAAAAACAGCACATTATTGGTTGGCTACAAGACTTTATGTTTACACCAGAAAAGGCCAGAAGTCCTGTTAAGGCCTTATCAGGCGGTGAACGTAATCGTTTGCTATTAGCTAAATTGTTTGCAAAACCAGCCAATGTTATCGTACTCGATGAACCAACAAATGACCTGGATATCGAAACTTTAGAAGTTTTGGAAGAGTTATTATTGAGCTTTGAAGGAACATTATTAATTGTTTCTCATGATCGTGCATTCATTGATAAAACTGTGACATCAACTTTGGTTTTTGAAGGCAATGGGCAAATTAGTCAATATGTAGGCGGATATACAGATTGGTTAGAAAGTTCGGAAAGCCGTAAATATTTTGCTAATACAGATATTGGCCAGCAAAAAACTACTGCAAAAAAATCACCTATAATTGAAAGTAAGCCGATAGAACCTGAAGTTCGCATACAAAAGGTTAAACTTTCTTATAAAGAAACGCGTGAATTAGAAACATTGCCGAAATTATTGGAAACGTTAGAGCAAGAAATTGACGCATTGTCTCAACAAACACAAAATGTTGATTTTTATCAGCGCAGTCATGTTGAGCAAACTAAAGTTTTAGATGAGATCGCAAAAAAGAATGAAGCACTGGAAGAAGCATTCATGAAATGGGAAGAGCTAGAACAGAAACGATCACAAATGTAAGTGTGTTGCTTTTGGGGTGATTTATGTATAGTATCTTGAACTACAATTAGCATACAAGTTACGATTTGTGACAGGAGGATGAAATGAGCAGTAATTTAAAAGAACAGGCAGTTGGCAAGATTCGTTTCACAGATTTCCAAGATAAGATTGTTTCAGCAGATGAAGCAGCATCATGGATTGAAAATGGTATGACGTTGGGAATGAGTGGTTTTACATTGTTTGGTGAGCCAAAAGTATTTCCAGGTGCTTTAGCAAAACGTGCTAGTGAGCATGGTATTAAAGTGAACGTTTATACTGGTGCTTCAATGGGCCCGGATGCTGACGGTGTTTTAGCTGAAAATAAAGCAATCAATTTACGTTTGCCTTATCAAGGTAACCCAACACTGCGTAAAGAGATCAATACTGGCGAAGCTAAGTATATTGACCAGCATTTATCTCATACAGCTGAACAAATTCGCCAAGGCGTTTTGGGTGAAATTGATTTTGCTATCATTGAAGCCGCTGCGATTACTGAAGATGGTCAAATTATTCCGACAGGTTCAGTGGGTAACTCTCCAATTTTTGTTGAAAAAGCAAAGAATGTCATCATTGAATTAAACGTTAGTGCGCCAGCAGCATATGAAGGTATTCATGATGTTTATATTCCAAAAGATGCTGGTGAAAACTTGCGTGAAGCGATTCCTGTTTATGACATTAGTAAACGTATTGGTTCTGTAGGTATCAAAGTTGATCCTGCTAAAGTGCGTGGTATTGTTTTATCAGATCGTCCTGATGTTCCATCTCCATTGTTTGAACCAAATGAAGAAACACAAAAAATTGCTGATAATCTTTTAGCTTTCTTGGAAAAAGAAGTTGAAGATGGCCGTTTAACTGAATCATTGGCACCATTGCAATCAGGTGTTGGTTCTGTTGCTAACGCAGTATTAAGTGGTATGGCTAAATCTAAGTTTAAAGATATCACTGTTGCATCTGAAGTATTGCAAGATGGTATTTTTGACTTAATCGATGCTGGCGTTGTTAAATTTGCTGCTGCAACTGCACTCTCATTATCTGCGAAACGTGTTGCAACATTAGCAGAAGATTTAGAGCGTTATAAAGGTAAAGTAATTTTCAGACCACAAGAAATTACAAACCATCCTGAAGTGATTCGCCGTGTTGGTGTTATTTCTTTCAATACAGCATTGGAAGCAGATATTTACGGTAACATTAACTCAACACACGTTAATGGTACCCACATGATGAATGGTATTGGTGGTTCTGGTGACTTTGCACGAAATGCACGTATTACAATTTTCGTAACAACATCGACAGCGAAGGGCGGAGATATTTCGGCAATCGTTCCATTTGTAACGCATGTAGATCATGCGAATCATGACGTTGATGTAATTGTAACAGAGCAAGGTTATGCGGATCTTCGTGGTAAATCACCAAGAGAAATTGCTCAAGTGGTTATTGATAACTGTGTACATCCTAAGTTTAAAGAGCAAGCAAGAGATTATATTAATCGTGCGAATGAAAAAGGTGGGCAAACGCCACACATTCTTTCAGAAGCATTCTCATGGCACGAACATTATGCAAAACATGGCACAATGTTGTTGAATGAGAAAAAGAAATAATTTAGGTTAATTTCTAATGTGAAAAAGCCCTGCAATGCAGGGCTTTTTTTATAAGCTATCTTGAGCAACAATTACATAGTTTTATATAATGCTTCAGCTTCTTTAACTTTTGCAGGGCTTGGCATTCTGCGGATAGATGTATATGCAATGATTTTTCCATCAGGATCAAAAGATGGAACAACAGTTGCATAAACCCAATAGTAGCTGCCATTCTTACATAGATTTTTTACATAGCCATACCAAGTTTTACCTGATTGGATTGTATCCCACATGTCTTTAAATGCGGCAGATGGCATATCTGGATGTCGTAAAACATTTTGTGGTTGACCAATTAACTCATCTTTTGTGTAACCAGAGATGTCAACGAATGCTTGGTTGGCATGTAACAAAATACCAGAAGTATCTGTATAAGATACAATTAAACGGCCAATAGGATATTCTGTTTCTTCATCTGTTACGGTTACAGTGCGTGTTGAACCATCGTATAAATGTAATTCGACTTCGCGCGAACTAGTCATTAGTTGTCTCCTAGTTTTGCAAAAAATTAAAAATGTTTATAAGTTTATTAAATATGTTGGATATACCTCTTCAACCATGTATTCATTATACGATAAAGTCAGCAAACATAAACTGAGAATTGCAAATGTTTTAGGTATAATTGATCATTCAGATGATTATGTGGATTGGTTATGAACATAAAAGAACGTGCGATTGCACATGCTAAACGTGTATTGGAAATTGAAGCAGATGCAGTCACTTCATTGAAACAAATAATTGATGATAATTTTTATGAAATTTGCGATCTATTAAAGCGATGCACAGGCCGTATCGTTGTCACAGGTATGGGAAAATCTGGTCACATTGGGAGTAAAATTGCCGCAACATTAGCAAGCACAGGATCCCCAGCATTTTTTATGCACCCAGCGGAAGCTAGTCATGGCGATTTAGGGATGATAACATCCGATGACGTAGTTTTGGCATTATCTAATTCTGGTGAAACAGATGAGCTCATTGCCATCATTCCAATTTTAATTAGACAGGGGACTTCTGTTGTATCGATTACAGGTAATGATCAATCAACATTGGCTAAAAATTCTACCCATCATTTATTGGCAAAAGTGAAAGAAGAAGCATGTCCGTTAAATCTAGCACCAACATCTTCAACGACAGCTGCTTTAGCATTAGGCGATGCAATTGCTGTAACGTTAATGGAAATGCGTGGTTTTACATCAGATGATTTTGCAAGATCTCATCCCGGTGGTAAATTAGGCCGCCGTTTATTGTTGCGTGTGCAAGACATCATGGCTCCTTATGCTGAAATTGCGGAAGTTTCAGAATCAAATCATTTAACTGATGCATTACTAGAGATGACAAAGCATCCTTTAGGAATCATTATTGTGACAGATGTTGATCAAACATTGAAAGGTGTATTCAGTGAAGGTGACTTGAGACGTACATTAACCAATCGTACTGATATTCATGCATTAACAATGAAAGAGTGTATGACTGCAACACCGAAATTTATCCATCCAACAGCCTTAGCAGTAGATGCTGCAAATTTGATGGAAGAAAAGCGTATTAGCGCGTTGCCAGTATTGGATGCACAAAATAAAGTTGTGGGCGTTGTAACAATGCATCACTTATTACAAGCGAGAGTTATGTAATAATGCAGCTCAATCAGCAACAACTAGAGGCTGTCCATTCAATTAGTCAGCCTCTTTTGGTTTTAGCGGGTGCAGGATCTGGTAAAACACGTGTGATTACGGAAAAAATTCGTTACCTTATACGAGAATGTTCTTATCCATCTAAAAATGTTTATGCTGTAACTTTTACAAATAAAGCAGCCAAAGAAATGCAAGAGCGCATTAAAGGTACTTTAACGCGAGAAGAATCTAAAGGATTAAAAGTTACGACTTTTCATCGATTGGGTTTGCAGATTCTTAAAAAACATGGTCATTTATGTGGGTTGCGTAAAGGCTTCTCTATTTATGATCAGAGAGATAGTTTGTCATTATTGACAGATTTATTGGGTGACAGTGACGAAGCAAAGCATGTTCAAATGCAAATCTCAAACTGGAAGAATGATCATCAATCTGTAGAAAACTTACAAAATTGTATCGAAGATGAATTGATGCAAAGTTCAGTACAAACTTATGCCGATTATCGAGAACAATTATTAACTTATAATGCATTAGATTTTGATGATCTTATATTTATTCCGCTTCAATTATTATCAACAAATGAAGAGGTTTTGAAATATTGGCAGCGTGAAATTCGCTATTTATTAGTAGATGAATATCAGGATACTAATTTATGCCAATATGAATTAGTGAAGTTGTTGATGGTTCATAAAAATGGTTTGACGGTTGTCGGTGATGATGATCAATCCATTTATGCTTGGCGAGGTGCGCGCCCAGAAAATCTACATAAATTGCATGAAGACTTTCCCAATTTAAAAATGATTAAATTGGAGCAAAATTACCGTTCAACAGGTCATATTTTGAATGCTGCGAATCAGGTGATTCGATTCAATCCCCATTTGTATGAAAAATCATTATGGTCAAGTTTAGGCATGGGCGATGAAATCACTGTAGATGAGTTTAAAAGTGCACAAGATGAAATTGATTTTGTCGCGTTATCCATTGAGGAGAATGCTGCTCTGGTTGGGAATGATTATAGTCAATTTGCAATTTTGTATCGAGGTAATCATCAAGCAAAAGTCTATGAAATAGCATTGAATATGAGAAATATTCCTGTGCGAGTTGTGGGTGGAACTAGTTTTTTTCAACAGCCAGAAATTAAAGATTTGATTTCGTATTTAAAAGTGATCGCTAATTCTGAAGATATAGCTTCATTATTACGTATCATCAATGTGCCCAAACGTGAGATTGGCGTTGCATCATTGAAGAAGCTGGTTGAATTTTCCAAGGTCAATCAATTATCACTATATGACGCATTAAAGCATGATCAATTGGGTGCTGTTTTAGGTAAAGCATTAGGTGCTAAGTGCCATGATTTTTATAGAATATTATCTAGGACTAAAGATCAGTTGGATCTAGGGGAAACTAGAGAAGCACTTGAGTATTTGTTGAATAAAATTGGTTATGATGATTATTTACGTGATCAATCAACTTCACCAAAATCATTAGAACGCAAACAGAAAAATATTGAATATTTGATTGGTTGGTTGGATCAATACGATATGCCATTTGAAGAAATATTATCTCATTTAACGTTGATTTCTATTTTAGATAATGAAAATGATCAGAAAGATCACAATGCTGTGACTCTGATGACCTTGCATAGTGCGAAAGGATTAGAATTTCCTTATGTATTTTTAGTGAGCATGGAAGAAGATATTTTGCCGCATAAAAATAGTATTGATAATGATACTGTGGAAGAAGAGCGGCGTTTGTTTTATGTAGGCATTACACGAGCAAGGCGTAAACTTTCATTGACATATTGTCGACAAAGAAAACGTTATGGTGAATGGGAATCTTGTACACCCAGTCGTTTTCTAGATGAATTACCAGAAGAGAATATTATTTGGCGAAGACCGGGTGAAATTTCATCTAAAAAACATAAAGAGCAAATGACATCTATGTTCAGTGATTTACAAGCAATGTTAAAAAACTAAATTAATATCTCCCCCAATCGGGGGAGATATTAGAAATAAAGGTTTGAGAATTGTCTGATAATAAAAAACCTCCATTTAGGAGGTTTTTTCTTTTAATGCGTTAATGTTGCTTTGATGGTTTCATAATCACGCTGTAAAACGTAATCAGTTTTTAAATCATCTTCTATTTTTCGGCAAGCATGCATTACAGTAGAATGATCACGCTCAAAAGCACGGCCAATTTCAGGTAAACTATGTTTTGTTAATGTACGTGAAATATACATTGCCAATTGTCTTGGTTTAGCAATATTTGCAGCGCGAGATTTACCAGTTAAGTCTTGATTCTTTAAGCTGTAATAAGTCGTTACAACTTTTTGTATATTGGGTAATGTGATTTGGCGACTTTGAATTTCTACTAAGCTACCTAAAGCATTTTGCGCAACAGCAACATTTAAAGGTAAGCCTTTGAAATTTGCCATTGCATTCACTTGTTTTAAAGCACCTTCTAATTCTCTAACGCTTGCTTTAACTGTTTGTGCAATGAAGAAAGCGGTTTCTTGAGGTAAATCTAATCCCCAATTTTCTGCTTTTTGTAGAAGAATTGCCATTCTATGTTCTAATTCTGGTGGTTCAATATTAACGATTAATCCCGAAGCAAAACGAGATTTTAAGCGGTCTTCCATCATTTCTAATTCTTTAGGATAACGATCACATGTCAGAATTACTTGATGCCCGCCATCGAGTAATGTATTGAATGTATGGAAGAATACTTCTTGTGTTGTATCTTTACCTGCTAATAATTGAATGTCATCGAT
>JASLHB010000043.1 GCA_030149965.1 Wohlfahrtiimonas sp.
AGCAACACGTTCTTGCCCTTCAATTCGGCGAGAACGTGTTGCTATTCGTGAAGCGATGAGCTGTTTAACGATTCCTGATGAAATGGGCGTGATTGTTCGTACAGCAGGATTAGGTCGTACAGCTGAAGAACTTCAGTGGGATTTAGATTATTTGATGACGTTGTGGAACTCAATCAAAACTGCATCCACAGAAAAAGCACCTTTCTTAATTTATCAAGAAAGTAACATCATCATCCGTGCATTACGCGACTACTATCGCAATGACATTGGTGAAATCTTAATCGATAACCCAGAAATTTATGAAGAAGCAGCGCTTTTCGTGAGCAGAACAATGCCACAAATCCGCTCTAAGATTAAATTATACGAAGACCAAATTCCTTTGTTCACGCGTTATCAAATCGAAAACCAAATCCAATCTGCTTATCAGCGTGAAGTGAAATTGCCTTCAGGCGGTGCATTGGTGATCGATTACACAGAAGCATTAGTTTCTATCGATATCAACTCTGGTCGTGCAACGCGCGGTGCAGACATTGAAGAAACAGCTTTCAATACAAACGTAGAAGCTGCAGAAGAAATTGCACGCCAATTAAAACTACGCGATTTGGGCGGTTTAATCGTGATCGATTTCATTGATATGTTGGAATCAGATCATCAACGCCAAGTGGAAAAAACATTCCACGAAGCTTTATCTTTAGATCGCGCTCGCATTCAAACTGGCCACATTTCTCGCTTTGGCTTATTGGAAATGTCTCGCCAACGTTTGCGCCCTTCCCTAGATGAAACAACGCACATTGTATGTCCAAGATGCTCTGGTCACGGAACAATTCGTAACATTAAATCTTTATCTTTAGAAGTTTTACGTTTAGTTGAAGAAGAAGCATTAAAAGAACGTACAGGTGAAATCATCGTTCAGTTACCTGTAGATGTTTCTATTTTCCTATTGAATGAAAAACGTGAAGATGTTTCTGACATCGAAAAACGTTTAGGCGTTCGCGTTGTGATGATTCCTAATCAAGAATTAGAAACGCCACACTTTGAGATCACTCGTTATCGTACAGATCAATCAGCGTTCACCAATAAAGTTAGCAACGAACATAATACAACTGAAAAACCAAGTGATGAAGCTTTGGTTAATCAAGCGTATAACCCTGCAAAACCACAGAAAAACATTCCTGTTGTGAGCAATATGGTTCCTGCTACTCCGCCACCTGTTGCAGAAGTAAAACCTGCGCCTGTTATCGTACAAGCACCACAACAAGCACCATCTCTTTGGTCAATGTTAGTGAATTGGTTTAAAACTTTATTAGCGCCTGTTGAAATCCCTCAGCCTAAAGAAGAAACTGAAAAGCAACCTGAACAAAAGCAACAACGCCAACGTTCTAATAATCGTCGTCGCAATAATCGTCGTGTAACAACGCGTGCAAATGCACCAGAACACAATGAAATTGCAACCGTTGAACGTGTTTCTGAAAGCCGTTCTGATATTGCTAAAGCAGAAAAAACTGAAAAGAACGATCGCAAAAATGATGTTGAAAAGCAAAATGATGAAGCTCGTGATCCTAATGGTGAAGCACCAAAATCAAAGAATCGTCGTTCACGCAATAAAAACAACAATGCAAATGGTACTAACAGCACTTCTCCAAATGCTCAGAAAAATGAAAAATCTGACAATAAAAATGAGAGCACTGTTAAAGCAACAAGCATTACACCAAAACCTGATTCTATTGAAGTTGAAGTGAATGGTGAAGTTCGTAAGCGTCGTATTCGTAAAGGCCGTAAGCGTGTTTCAGAAGCTGAAATGAACGCTTTAAATGGTGTGACAACTGAAGCAAATGTTGAAGCTGACAAACCTGTTGTCCCTGAAGCCATTACTCAACCAACAGAAGAAATCGTTATTCAACAAGAAATTGTGGTGAATGTTGCTGAAGAGAAATCTCAAGCACCGATTCAAACTGTAAAAGTTGAAGTAGAAGCTGAAAAAGCACCAGAAACTGTTGTTACTACAAAACCAGCTGAAACAGCTAAACCTGCGACAGAAGAAATTGAAATTGTGATTCAACAATCGACTGTAGAAACATCAGAAGAAGTAAAAGTTTCTGAACCGGCGATCATCAAGGTTGAAGTTGAGCCTGTAGTTGTTGCAGAACCTATAAAAACTGAAGCGCCTGCTGAAGCAAAAACTGCAACAGTAGAATCTACGGAAGAAATCGTTATTCAACAAACAATCATTGAAACTAAAAGTGAGCCAAAAGTTGTAGAAACTAAAGAAAAACCAGTTTCTCAGCCAACACTCACAGTGGAGGATGAAATTATCATCAAGCCACAAATCATCAACACAGACAATGATAACGATACAAAAGATACTCGCAGTTTCAAAATCATTCTTGAAGATGAAGAACCTAAGAAATAATTTTTAACTTAGAGCGTTCTAAAATCAACAAAAAGTACACTTCGGTGTACTTTTTCTTTGTGAGATTTACAGAAGCCTGATTTTTATTCTATGTGTAGCATTTTCTATTGAACACATTAGTATTTGAATAGAAAAAGGGCATTTTTTCAGCTACAATAATCGCCATTCTTTTATTACTAAGTAGGTCAATTGTGGACTCTTCGTTAACCATGTTAACCCCACATAATGTTCCTTTAATTAATCGGGAGCGCTCTATTCTTGCATTCCAAGAACGCGTTCTCGCACAAGCTAAAAACAGCCAGCTACCTTTATTAGAGCGATTAAAATACATTGCCATCGTTTCATCGAACATTGATGAGTTCTTTGAAGTGCGCATGGCAAATATGCAAGAGCAGATTCAATCTGGCTTAGAGCGCATTGAGAATCAATCTGCAAGCCAATGGCGCTTGGATATCCAAGCTTATGCAATGCGCATTACGCAAGAACAACACAAAATCTTCTTTAAAGATTTATTGCCATTGTTGAAGCAGGAAAACATTACAATCCTCAATAAAGCTGATTGGAGCGCAGAACAACATGAATGGTTATACAATCTATTCATTCAAAATATGTTGCCAGTATTTACGCCAATTGCATTGGATTTAGCGCATCCTTTCCCGCACATTACCAATAAATCTCTCAATTTCATTGTGGATTTAAAAGGCATCGATGCTTATGGCAGAAGCATTAATACCGCGATATTGCCAATCCCAGAGAATTTACCACACATTATTGAATTGCCTTTTGCCGCTGGTTCAACGCAACTGACAACCATTCAATCTGTGATGGAAGCTTTTGTATCCGATATTTTCCCAAGCTTGGAAATTCTTGGGTTGTATCAATTCCGCGTAACGCGCAATAGCCATTTATACATTGATAAAGAAGAGCTGACGAATCTTCATCAAGCATTGCGCGGCGAGTTGAAACAGCGCGGTTTTGGTCATGCTGTTCGTTTAGAGATTGAGCAATCTTGCCCTGAACATTTAACAAGATTATTGATTCAAGAATTTGAATTATCGCAAGAAGATTTGTACGCAATTCCTTCTTATTTTGATTTCTCACAAACACATAATGTTTTAGATTTCATTGAGAAAAAACCACATTTAGTGTTCAATCCAATTAAGCGCCATATTCCAGAACGTTGGGAAAATCGCGTGGATGCATTTACAGAAATCAATGCGAAAGATGTTCTGTTGCATCATCCTTATGATCGTTTTTTGCCTGTTGTGAACTTCTTAAAAGAAGCAGCAGATGATCCGAGCGTGCGCGTGATTCGCATGACAGTTTATCGCACCGGCGATGATTCCGAGCTCATGGAATTATTAGTGCGCGCAGCAAGGCACGGCAAAGAAGTGAATGTTGTGGTTGAATTGATGGCGCGTTTTGATGAAGCTACAAATTTATCTTGGGCTTCTCGATTAGAAGAAGCTGGCATTAAGATCGTTTATGGCGTTTTTGGCTATAAAACTCATGCAAAAATGCTGCTCGTTATTCGTGAAGAAAGAGATCGTAACGGCCAACGTTATTTGCGCCGTTATGCGCATGTTGGCACAGGCAATTATCATCAAGGCAATGCACGTTTATACACAGATTTCAGCTTATTAACTTCCCACAAAGAAGTAACAGCAAGCGTTTCTGAAATATTCTTAAATCTTTCTAGTTTGGCGAAAATCCCAACATTATGCACTGTTTGGCAAGCGCCATTCAATTTCGTGGATCGATTATTAGAAAACATTGATTTCGAGATCAATGAAGTAAAAGAAGGTCGAAAAGGTCAAATTATTGCGCGCATGAATGCATTGATGGAGCCAATCATCATTACAGCGCTTTATAATGCTTCGCAAGCGGGCGTTCAGATTGATTTGATCGTTCGTGGTGCTTGTGCGCTAAAACCGGGGATTCCAGGTTTATCTGAAAATATTCGTGTGCGTTCTATTGTTGGTCGATTCCTCGAACATTCCAGAATTTTCTATTTCCATCGTGCAGGCAAAGAACATGTTTATTTATCGAGCGCTGATTGGATGAATCGTAACTTTTTCCGCCGCATAGAAATCGCCGTGCCAGTGTTTGATAAAGACATTAAACAGCAAGTCATCACAGAAGCTTTATTATGGTGCTTAGAAGACGAATCTGCGTGGTGCTTAGATGGTGAAACTGGCAATTACCACCAAGCACAAACAATAAATCCTAATACATCAGTTCAATTACGTTTACTACAAAAGCGTCTATCTTAAGGCTCATTATGCTGAACTATATTGATATACAATTCATTTCATATTTAACCAATGCTCAACTATTTTCTTTAGGCATTTTAGTGCTATCGTTTGCTGCATTTTTATCTGGCAAAATCCGTTATGATTTTGTAGCGCTCGGTGCTTTATTGGCTTTGGTTGTGACTGGCATTGTGCCGATTCCTGAAGCATATAAAGGATTCAGCCATCCTGCCGTTATTTCTGTCGCTTCTGTTTTAGTACTCAGTCATGCCATTGGTAAAACGGGAATTACTTATCATTTATCCAAACGATTAAGTTATTTTTCAAGCAGCCCTTCCATGCTGGTGTTGACATTAGCGGGCTTGGTTGCATTCTTCTCTGCTTTTATGAATGACGTTGGTGCTTTGGCGCTCATCATGCCGATCGCGATTCAATTATGTCAGCGCTATGATATTCCTCCTGCCAAAGTATTAATGCCAATGGCATTTGCATCATTACTTGGTGGAACAATGACAGTCATTGGTACACCGCCAAACTTAATCGTTGCGAACTATCGTGAATCTGTTGGTTTAACAGCGTTTAAGATGTTTGATTTCACACCAACAGGAATCGTCATCTCCGTTGTTGGATTGCTATATTTGGCTGTCATTGGTTGGCGCTTAATCCCAGATCGTCATTCGGAAAGTACACAAACTAAATTCACCACAGATAATTATCTACTCGAAGCCAAAGTTGAACAAGGCAATAAAGTTGCCGATAAACCTGTTAAATATTTAGAAGAAATTTCCGAAAATTCTGTCAAAGTTGTCGTGATCATTCGCGGTGCGCGTAGAATCATTGCACCAAGCGCGGAAGAACTGGTTCGCAGTAACGATATTTTATTATTGGAAGGACAACCTGAAGAACTCAAACAACTTGAACTTTTAACAGGCTTAAATTTAACCCGAAGCAGTGCCAATAAAAGTATTCCACACGATAAATTAGAAGTATTGGAAGTTGTCATCAATCCCGGTTCTCGCATGGAGAATCGCACATTGTCTGAACTGCAATTTCGTGAAAAATATAACTTAAACGTGATTGCTGTTGCGAGACAAGGCGAAAATATTCGTAAACGTTTCTCTCGCATCATATTAAAAGCTGGCGATGTACTTTTGGTTCAAGGCCATGCAGATGAATTACCAGAAACATTGCGTTATTTAGGTTGCTTTCCTTTGGCTGAACGCGACATCAGCTTAAAAGTTTCTTATCGTTTAGTGCCGACATTATTAATCTTTATAGGCTCTATTATTCTTGTGGCGACACAAACTTTACCACCACAAATCAGTTTTCCTTTAGCTGTATTCTTATTGGTAATCTTCAAGTTATTACCGATTCGAGATGTTTATCGCAGCCAAGAAGGTCCATTATTGATGTTATTAGGCTGTTTCATCACTGTAGGTTTTGCATTGCAAGAAACTGGCGTTACAGCAATTTTAGCAAGTAAATTGGTTGGATTGATTGGTGATTTACCTGATTATCTCATCATTGGCATTCTGATCTTGATCACAATGATCATTACTGACATCATTAATAGCTCTGCAACTGCAATGATCATGTGCCCAATTGCTTATGGTGTTTCTCAGCAATTAGATCATCTTCCTGATGCATATTTAATGGGCGTTGCGATTGCCAGTTCTTGTACATTCAATACACCGATTGGCCATCATTCTAATACCTTGGTCATGGGCCCGGGCGGTTATCAATTTGGTGATTATTGGCGTGTTGGCATAATATTAGATATATTGATTCTGATAACAGTTACACCTGTACTTATTTGGGTGTGGCCTCTTTCATAAATTCTCTCTATATTGACAAAGGAAATCTATATGAGCGTGTTTAATAATGTTGTATTGGCCCCAGATGATCCTATTCTCGGCCTAGTGGAAAAATTCAAACAAGATCCAAGAGACAATAAAGTCAATCTTACGATTGGTATTTATGCTGATGAAAATGGAAAAGTGCCAGTTTTAAAAGTTGTTAAACAAGCACAAGAAGCATTGTTCGCAGAAGCAAAGCCACATGTTTATTTACCAATGCATGGCTTGCAAACGTATAACCTTTCTGTTCAACGATTATTATTCGCAGAGCATCATCCTGTTATCGCAGAAAATCGTTTAGCAACAGTGCAAACATTAGGTGGCACAGGCGCATTGAAAGTAGGTGCAGATTTCTTAAGCAAATTATTTGCTGATAACTTACCTAAAGTTTATGTATCTGATCCAACTTGGGACAATCACCGTGCAATTTTCAAAGGCGCTGGCTTTGAAGTAGAAAGCTATCCTTACTTTGATGAAACAACTGGCGGTGTACGTTTTGATGCTATGGTTGAATTCTTCAAAACATTGCCAGCTAAATCTATCGTGATTTTACATGCTTGCTGTCATAACCCAACGGGCGCAGATTTAACTGCGGCACAATGGACGCAATTGGCTGAAGTGATCAAAGAAAAATCATTGATGCCTTTCTTAGATATGGCTTACCAAGGTTTTGCGAAAGGCGTGCAAGAAGATGCGCAAGCAATCCACATCATGACAGATGCAGGTTTACCAGTATTGATTGCAAGCTCATTCTCTAAATCATTCTCATTGTATGGCGAACGCATTGGTGCTTTATCAGTTGTTACAACATCTAATGAAGAACAAGTTCGCGTAACATCACAATTGAAAAAAATGGTGCGTGCAAACTACTCTTCTCCACCAGAATTTGGTGCTGCATTGGTTGGCCATGTGTTAAACAATGATGATTTACGTCAAAAATGGTTTGATGAATTGACTGAAATGCGTCAACGTATTCATGCAATGCGTGAAAAGTTTGTTGCGCTATTGAACGAAGGCCAAACGAAGAAAGACTTCAGCTTTATCAAAGAGCAACAAGGCATGTTCAGTTATTCTGGCCTAACAAAAGAACAAGCACAGAAGCTCAGAGACGAATCTGGTGTCTATATTCTTGATACAGGTAGAATTTGTATTGCTGCATTAAATGAGTATAATATCGCTCAAGCAGCTCAAGCTATAATTAAAGTTTTATAACGCAATAGCGTCGAGGAGATCAAATATGAAATTTTTCGAAAATCAATTACCACTGTGTATCATTTGGGGTCTTTGTATTCTTGGTTATGTATCTGTTATTTCAGTTGTATTTTTCAGCTAATACATAAGTCATTACTCAGAAAAAAGTGCTCCATAGCACTTTTTTCTTTTCAAATAGTGCCAAATTTATGTCCCCTTTAGCCAAAGAACTTTTTAATTTATTACAATCTGGCGAACTTTATAGTGGTGAAGCATTAGCGCAACGCTTTGATGTCACTCGCCAAGCTGTTTGGAAAGCCATCAACGAACTCAAAACTGGCCATCTCGTTGAAACTATCGGCCGCCAAGGTTATAAAGCCTTTTATCCTTATATTCCCTTGGATCAACAAAACATTCTAGAGAAATTGCCTAAACATTGTGTTGATGATGTCATTACACACATGAATGTCACATCCACCAATGAAGAGATTGCTAAATTACCAATGAAAAAAGCGTTGGTGATGGTGAGCGAAATGCAAACACAAGGTCGTGGTCGTAACGGCAAAGTTTGGGTTTCTCCATTAGCACGTAATCTTTATTTCTCAATGCGCATTCAGTTCAAAACACAAGCATTGGCTAATTTAACCAGTTTCAGCCCTGCTTTAGGTATTTATTTAGTTGAATATCTACAAAGCAAAAATGTACCTGCCAAAATTAAATGGCCGAATGACATTTGGGTAGATGGCGCGAAATTAGCAGGGATTTTGATCGAAACAAATGCAAAATCAGAACATGATGTAGAAATGGTGATCGGCATTGGCTTAAATAATCTGCCCTTATACGATGCTAATCTTACACAAAATCGTGCGACTTCTATTTATGAAGTATTAGGTCAATCTTTTGATCGTAATATTTTAGTCGCAGACATTATTCAATTGATCTCGAATCTTAGAGATGACTACGAATCATTTAATATTCCAAATATTGTAGAACTGTGGAATCGCAACAGTGCACTACATGGACAAAAAGTTAAATTATTCTCTCCTGCACGAGAAATTATTGGTACAGAAGTGGGCATTGCAGATAATGGTGCGCTTTTGATTCAGCAAGAAGATGGCACCGTGCAGCAATACTTCTCAGGAGAGCTTTCGCTGCGTGCCTATGCCTAAGTTTTTGTTTGATTGCGGTAACACATGTATTAAGTTTGCTTTATTCACAAAAGAAAATGGCTTATCAAAACATCAGTTCATTGATTATTCAGTGCTACACAGTTTTGTCACCAAGCTCTTTAAGCTTTATCCAATGCCCAATGAGATCAAAATATCTTCAGTGACTAAACCTGAACGATTATCTACATTGCTTGCGGATATTGCCGAATTTACAGATCTCCGTCCAACTGTTGCCGTCTCTCAAAATGAAGCATTAGGTTTAATTAACCAATATGATGCACCTGAAACTTTAGGCGTTGATCGTTGGCTTGGCATGCTAGCAGCTTGGGATGTTTATCATGAAGCATCGTTAGTTGTAGATTTAGGTACAGCTTTGACGATTGATTACATTACATCCGAAGGAAAATTTGAAGGTGGATTAATTTTACCTGGCATCAAATCATTGCGCGATGCTTTGCTAAAAGATACATCTATCCAAAATATTCCAGAATTACCTTATACAAGTGAATTAGGTCACAATACAAGTGCATGTATTTCTTCGGGTGTTCATTATGCTGTAGCAGGCTCTATCCTTGCTCTACATCAATCCTTACCAAATGTTAAAAGCGTAATATTATCTGGTGGACGCGCAAAATGGCTCAAAGATATTTTAGAACCTATTTTGCCGAAAACCGAATATCACGTACATCAACATCTAGTTTTAGAAGGATTGCTGCGCTTCCAAAACTAATTGAACAAGGGATTCATAATGACACAGAAAATGCGTTTCCCACTTCGACCTAAACGACCAGAAAAAATATGCTGGGGTTGTGATAAATTTTGTGCTGCCGATAAAATGTTATGCGGCAATGGTTCTGATCGCTCTCAACATCCTATCGAAACAATTGGCGATGATTGGTATGAAACTCTATCTACTGAAGACAAAGCAAAAATCATACTGGTTTAATCTCGGCTCCATTCAATATAACCTTTGATCTCATTAGAATTATCCTGCTGTAAAGCATGTAATCCTAAACTATTAAGAATATCGCTATCAATAAACTGCAAAATCACATGAATGCCTTGCAGATTAAAAAATACAAAATCTGCCCAAAAAGCCAACTGCAGAGTCACTATGATCCAAAATGTTATTTGATAACCTAGCTTCTTAGTTTTATGTCGCAATCGTTCTTGCGCCCAAAATGCACTAATCCAACCGCCCAGTAATTCTAATAAATGTAATGTAGATTCTGGCGTTCTCCATAATCCAGTTTTTGCTGCATGTTTATCTTTCGCATATAAACCATAAACCAAGACCATCGCAACAGCGTACACAATTGGTAGCCATTTAATTCCTTGATCAAAGACAATCCATAAACCATAGCCTGTTACACCTAAAGCTATCCAATAATATATGTATTTCAGAATCGTGCTCACAGATTTCTTAGGTTTATTCATACTATATTGCCCCATCAATATTTCAGGACAATATAGTACATGCCTAAAATCATTTAGTCACATGGCAATGTCACTGTGATCGCTAAACCACCTAATGATGTTTCACGATATTTAGCATCCATATCTTTACCAGTGTTGTACATTGTTTCAATCACTGTATCGAGGGAAACAACTGGCGCACTTTGACGATGAATCGCCATTCGTGCAGAGTTAATTGCCTTCACAGCTGCAATTGCATTACGTTCAATACAAGGTATTTGTACTTGTCCATCCACAGGATCACACGTTAAGCCTAAGTTATGTTCCATACCAATTTCAGCTGCCATACAAACCTGCTCTGGCGTTCCATCCAATAATTCTGCCAATCCCGCAGCAGCCATCGAACATGCGACACCAACCTCACCTTGGCAACCAACTTCAGCACCAGAAATAGAAGCATTGCGTTGATACAATGTTCCAACTGCGCCAGCTGTCAAACAGAAACGTAGAATTTTATCCTGCGTTAATGGTTCAAGGAATCGATCATAATAAGCTAAAACAGCTGGAATAATTCCACACGCACCATTTGTTGGTGCAGTTACAACGCGACCGCCTGATGCATTCTCTTCAGTGACAGATAATGCAAACAGGTTCACCCAATCAATAATGATCATTGGATCATGGATATTTTGACCATGTGCTGTTAACAATTGATATAAGTTTTTAGCACGTCTTGGCACTTTCATTGGTCCTGGTAAATGACCTTCTGCTCGCATACCACGTTCAATACATTCTCTCATCACCTGCACGATATTATCGAAGTATTCTTGAATCTCTACGCCGCTTCTCGTTACCATTTCATTGGCCAATACAACTTGTGCAATAGTTTTAGATTCTTTTTCACAGTGAACCAATAACTCTGCAGCTGTAGTAAATGGATACGGAATTTCTACTTGATCACCGCCACCGCTTAAATCATCATCTTCTGTAATGATTTGCCCGCCGCCAATTGAATAATAGTTAATGGACAATAATTTTTCTTCGCCTTGATATGCAGTAAATGTCACAGCATTTTCATGCTTAGGTAAAAATTCATGGCTAAATTTTAAATGGCTGCTGACCGGAAAATCTACGATATATTTACCATCATAAATGGATAATTGACTGCTATTTTTTATCGTATCAACGATTGAAGGAATCGCATCAATTTCTACATCATGCGCGGAATAACCCGATAAACCCAATAAAATTGCCACATCTGTCAAATGTCCTCGGCCAGTCAATGACAAAGAACCATAAATATCCACAACAATAGATGTGGTTGTCGACATGAGATCTTGCTCAATTAAAGTATCAACAAACTGTTTAGCCGCTTTCATAGGACCAATAGTGTGCGAACTTGATGGGCCGATACCAACTTTAAATATATTCAATACGCTGTACATAGTTCAGCCTCCAATAAAACCAAAGTAAAAAGTGCGCTATTCTGCCTAAATTGTGCCAATTAGGCAACGCGATGCTACTGCTAATTTATTTTAAATATTTTTATCTTTTTGATATGATTTGTAACATATTATCTTTTGCCATTCATCATAATGGAGTCATAATGAAAAAGCTTATTTTACTAGCAACATTTTTATTTATCCAAGGCTGCGCCTCTAATTTCCTAGTGAATCAAGCTGGCGATGCCCTGCATTATGATGCCATTGTACAACTACCGAAGAAAGAAGTCATCGACCAACGTGCTTATGTTGGTGGTCAAGTGGTGACAATTGATCAAAGCAAACGTCAAATTGAGCTAGTTAAGCGTCATATCAATGCTTCTGGTTATCCTGAAGAAGGTAGTAATAATTTAGATCAACGCATTTTTATTACATTCACACCTGATGTTCGCATTAATTTTTATGATATTTCAGCAGGTGATCGCGTGGCTGTGATTGGTAAAATCATTGATCTACAAAAAGCTGACATTGCTGGCAATAATATGATCATATTACAAGTTGAAGTCAGCGGTGATAATTACAGAACTTGGTCGAGCTATAACAATAATCGCTGGGATGATGACCCATTCTATTGGAGCCCTTACAATAGCCGTTATTTACGTTATCGCCCTTGGTATTATTAATCAAAATCCCAAGGATCAATCTCACAAAAGTGGCGAATCTGGCTCGGTAAATGATTCGCCGCTGATTGCATTAAATAATGAACCAATTGATGCAAAGCCTTTCTCGATTGGCTTTGTAGCACAACATAAAAACGATAATAATTTTGTCGCTTAGACAATGAATTTGGATAAATTGGCGTAATGCCCACAGGATAATCTTGGCAATTCAAAGATTGCATTAATCCTTCAAAAGCCTTCAAGGTTTCATGCTCATTTTGCCCTTCCACTTGGAATAAAGCTTGATATTCATAAGGTGGAAATTCAAAGTGATGGCGCTGTTCTAATAAGTTACGCGCAAACTTCGCATAACCCTGTTTAGGTAATTCTGTGAATAAAGGATGCTCTGGAAAATGTGTTTGAATAACCACTTGTCCATGCGAAACATCTCGCCCAGATCGCCCTGAAACCTGCATTAAAGTCTGTGCCAATTTTTCTTCTGCACGAAAATCTGATGAATATAAAATACCATCAATATCAATCATTCCAACCAATGTTACTTTCGAAAAATCATGGCCTTTTGCGAGCATTTGCGTGCCAATCAAAATATCAGCTTTACCTGCAATAACATCTTTGACTGCATCTTCAAAGGCCGTTTTATTTTTGAGTTGGTCACGATCAAAACGAATCACATTCGCTTTAGGAAATGCATCTTGCAATGCTTTTTCAATGCGCTCAGTGCCTTGCCCATGCATTTTCAGTAATGCATTATTACAACTAGGACATTTTTGTGACAATGCTTCACGATGTCCACAATGATGACAGCGCAAACTGTTACTTTTACGATAAACCGTCAATCGATATTCACATGCTTTGCATTCTGGCACCCAACCACAAGATTCACACATTAAAACAGGCGAATAACCACGTCGATTAATATAGATAATTACTTGTTCTTTGCGTTCAATTGTCGCTTCAATAGCATCCAATAATTCGATAGAAATACCATCCATTGCCATTGAAGCATTCATATTTACGACTTGCCAATTGGGAATATGCCCTTTAGCGCGTTCATTCAAAGATAACAGTTGATAACGCTCTTGTTCAACATTGTGCAGAGTTTCCAAAATTGGTGTTGCTGAGCCCAAAACCAAAGGAATCTTTAATAAATGGGCACGCTGAATGGCTGCATCATGCGCGGAATATCGTACAGTATCGCGCTGACGATATGAACCATCATGCTCTTCATCAATCATGATCATACCCAAATGATCAAATGGCGTAAACAATGCTGATCGCGTACCAATCACCAATGGTACAGTATGATGTTTCGCAGCTTCCCAAGCTTGAAGTTTCTGATTTTCATTCACTTCAGAATGGACAACCACAAACGGAATATCCAAAATACTTTTAACGCGTTCAATGAATTGTGGCGTCAATCCAATTTCTGGCACAAGAATTAAAACTTGCTGTCCTTGCGCTAGAACTCGTTTCACCAGCTCCAAATAAACTGCTGTTTTTCCTGATCCTGTAACGCCTTCTAATAATGAAACTGAAAATTTATTCAATTCAACGCTATCAACAGCTTTTTGCTGTTCAGCATTCAAGGTATAAGGTAACTCTGGAAATACTTGCTGTGAACAATCTACAGAATTTCTATATTGTTCCACGTGAAGCACAACGCCATCAGCCATCAAAGCCTTTTCATGAGCTTTAAAATTACTAAATAAGCCACAAAATTTAGAACGCTCAATGGGAACATATTCAACCAATTGTTCCACCAATGTGACTCTCGCTTTCTTATTTTTATTTTCTTCAATCCACGCAGAGAAATCATCAGATAACGTTAGATATGTTTCGCTACTTCGTTCATAAGGTTCAATTTTACGAAGTTTTTGTGGCAACATCATTTTAAAAACTAAACCAATCGACGCATGATAATACGTTGCGATCCACTGCCCCAGATTCAGCATATCTTCTGTGAAAATTGGTGCTGAATCTAACAATTCAGCTGTCTTCAACTTGTTGTATTCGCTGTGTTCAATGACTGTTAATACAACGCCCACCAAATTTTGTCGACCAAATGAAACTTTTACTCGGCAACCAATCGGATCAATCTCTGATGTTAGTTCATAATCAAATACTGCATACAACGGACTTGGAATAGCAACTTGAATGATCATTTAAATACTTTAGGCGCTCCGCTATCAATGTCCAAATCCAATTGTGCCAATCTTTTAAAACCAAATAATCTAGCAATGATATTGGATGGAAAGGATTCACGATCAATATTATAAAAAGTGACACTGTCGTTATAAGCTTGCCTTGCAAAAGCAATGGTATTTTCAATGTGCACCAATTCTTCGTGCAATAACTTCATTTGCTGATTGGCTTTTAATTCAGGATAAGCTTCCACATTAGCAAAAAAGCTTTGTAATGCAGATGTAAAGCTTGATTCGCTTTGTAATAACATCTGCATTGTATCCAATGAGCCAATGTCATCATGTGAAGCAATCAAGCTATCAGAAGCACGTTGGCGAGCGATGATTACTCTTTCTAAAACGGTGGCTTCATGTTCTAAATAACCTTTCGCGACTGAAACTAGATTCGGCACAAGATCATGGCGCCTTTTCAACTGCACATCAATTTGCGCAAAACTATTGAAACAGTAATTACGTTTACGTACTAAGCGATTAAACATAACAATTATTGCGATAACAATAATCGCAATAATGATCCAATAAATTGTTGAATTCGCCATGTCTTAACCTCTTAACTTTTAATATGAAAAGCGAGACTGAATTTTTGCTAACACTCTTAATGCGCTTGAACGCAATGTTTTACGTTCTACATAACCTACATGAATCACGCGGAATGCTTCTAATTTTGATAATAAATAAGCATCACTCGTTTGTAGTTCATCCACTAAATTAAGTGTTAAGGCTTGTGAACCTAACCAATGCTCGCCTGTTGCAATTTCTTCGATATTCACTTGCGGACGATGTTGATTCACATATGCTTTAAAAATTGCATGAACATCTTCTAACTCTTCTGTAAATTTTTCACGTCCTTCATCAGTGTTTTCACCAAACATTGTCACAGTACGTTTATATTTACCTGCGGTGAACTGCTCGTAATCAATGTCATACTTCTCCAATAAACGGTGAAAGTTTGGCAATTGCGCCACAACGCCAATTGAGCCAATGATTGCAAAAGGTGCCGCAACAATTTTATTCGCCACGCAAGCCATTAAGTAACCACCGCTTGCTGCTACTTCATCCACTGCAACGGTTAAGTTGAAATTCTTCTCTTTAAAACGTTCCAATTGTGCAGCAGCCAAGCCATAGCCATTCACAACACCACCAGGACTTTTTAAACGAACGAACACTTCATCATTTTCTTTTGCAACGCTTAATACAGCATTCACTTCTTGCTTTAAGTTTTGCGCTGCATTCGCAGCCATATCACCATCAAAATCTAATACGAATAATTTAGGCAATGTTTTGTTTTCATCTTCGTTTGATTCTGCTTTTTTCTTCCAGAACTGCCACCATTGTTTCTCAGACTTTTTACTCTCTTTTTCTTCTTCCTCTGATTTTTCATCAGAAATTAAATCTTCATACGATTCTTTTAATTCATCAAATTCTTCTGATAAATCCTCAAAACAAATAGCACCTTTTTTCTTTTTCAAATCTTTGCCGCCTTTAAGGACGATCAAGATAATTAAAAGAGAAATTAAAATTGTGAAAAATTTAAAGAAAAACAAAAAGTAATTGGCCAAGAAATCCACTATATTCATTCCTAAATACATAATAATAAAAAAGCCCAAATCAACGATTCAGGCTTTTGCAGAATTGATTTTATATGAGCTTATTGAGCTTTATATTCAATATTAATTTTTTGCTGAATGCCTTCGATTTTATCACGAAGTTGGTTAGCAATTAGAGAATCTTTAATGCGCTCCTGAGAAAGCTCCAAAGAATCGATTGGTGTTTCACGAACTTCTTCTAAGCTAATAATGTGATAACCAAACTGAGTTTTCACAGGCTCTTGAGATACTTCGCCAGCTTTCATCGTTTGCAATGCTGCACCAAATTCAGGCACCATTACTTGTGCTCTAAACCAACCCAATTCTCCGCCATTACCTTTTGAACCTGGATCTTTAGAGAATTGTTGTGCTGCTTCAGCAAATGATAAAGGTGTTTTTTTATCATGCAATTTAGCTAATAAATCTTTTGCTTCTGCTTCAGTTTCAACCAAGATATGTGCTGCACGATATTCATTTTTATCGATTGCTTTCACTTGCTTGTCATATTCAGCTTTGATTTCTTCATCTGTTACTTTGATATCATCAATCGTTTTCTTCAAGAAAGCTTGAGATAACCCCATTCTTGCAGCATGATCAATGAATTTTTTATATTCTGCAGTTTGATCTAAACCTTCTTTCTTTGCTTTGCTTGCCAATTTATCTTGCAATGCTAATTGAGAAACCAATTCATTCAATTGCTGTGCACTTTGAATGAATTCCAAGTTATCAACGCCCACAATTGGTTCTACTGCGGCTTGGAAATCTGCTTTAGACAATGGCTTGCCATCAATCATAGCCACTGGATCTGGAATTTCGAAAGTTTGCGCTAAGCTCATAGAGCCAACAATGCTACTGAAAACTAATGCTGCACTGATTAAAGTTTTTTTCATATTTAACAAGTCCTTATTTATTGGGTACAGTCGCTTCAATGCTTAATGCATGAATATCACTATGCATCATGGAATCAAGCGCGGCATATACCATTCTATGACGTTGAACCAATGTTTTGCCGACAAATGCTTCAGAACAAATTTTTACAGTGAAATGTCCTGCACCATCTTTTGCCCCTGCATGTCCTACATGATGATGACTGTCATCAGCAATTTCAAGAAACTCAGGTGAAAAATTTTCACGAAGGATTGTATCCATTCGTTGAACTCTTGCTACATTCATCATTATCCCTCTAACTTTTCATCTTTTTCAGCCAACTCTCTATAACGTTTACTTTCGCGATATAAGTTTGCGATCATAATCACTGAGAATAATGTTGCCAAAATTGGCCCGATGATTGTTTTATAAATCACCCAGCCTTCATTCGAAATATCAAATACAACCAAAGCTGTATTAATTAAACCACTGATAAAGAAGTAAATTGTCCAAATAATATTTTGGCGCAACCAAACTGAATCAGGTAAATTTAACTCTAAATTCTTAGCGAAGAAATACTTAAACGGCATTGTTTTAGAATAAGACATCACCAATAATGCAATACACAAAACAGCATTAATCACCGTTGGGCGCCATTTGATAAAAGCTTCATTATCAAAATAAACGGTTAAACCTGAAAAAATCAGGATACTTCCCAGCATTCCCCAAGTTTTCCAGTTAGTTTGTCGCCAAAATATCGCGCATGCAGCGCCAGCAACAAGGCCAGCACCCAATAAAACTTTAGTGGCATGAATTAAATCTTTACCACCAAAGAAGAACGCCAATAAAAATGCAACGGATGTTAAGCCTAATGCTGTTTGTGGAATATTGAATTTACCCAAGATTAGTTACAACCTCATTCAATGAAGCTTCCCCATCAATATTAAATGATGTCGCTTCTTTGTTAATGCGTTTTGTTAAACCTGTTAATACCTTATTTGGACCACATTCAACCAATTGTGTCACACCTTGTGCAATCATTGATTCAACTGTTTCTGTCCAACGAACTGGTTGGTATAACTGCTCAACCAAACTTGTTTTGATTTCAGAAGCATCATTATGTGTTTTAACATCTACATTGTGAATCACAGCAATGCTTGGTGCTGCGAATGTTAATGCAGCCATTTCTACAGCTAAACGATCTGCGGCTGGTTTCATCAACATGCAATGTGATGGTACTGAAACAGGCAAAGGCATTGCTTTACGCGCACCTTTATCTTTCGCCATTGCGCTTGCTCTTGCTACTGCGGTTGCAGTGCCTGCAATCACAACTTGACCAGGTGAGTTAAAATTTACTGCTGATAAGATTTCACCTTCAGCCGCTTCTTCACACAATGCAACCACAGCTGCATCTTCCATACCTAAAATTGCAGCCATTGCACCTTCACCAGGTTGAACAGCTTCTTGCATATATGTTGCACGCTTTGATACTAATTTCACAGCATCAGCAAATGATAAAACACCTGCTGCAACCAATGCTGAGTATTCACCCAAACTATGGCCAGCTAAAAACTCAGGGTGCACTTCGCTTTTCTCACACCATAAGCGCCACAAAGCAATGCTCACAGTTAAAATTGCAGGTTGAGTAATAACCGTTTTGCCCAACTCTTCTTTAGAGCCTTCTAGAATAATTGCACGCAAGTCATAACCCAAAGCATCATTAGCTTCTTGTAATGTTGCAGCCACAATTGGCTCATTCACAACATCCGCCAACATGCCTTCTGTTTGAGAACCTTGACCTGGGAAAATAAATGCTAAATTTTTCTGAATCATAAAAACCCCTATATTACATTCTGATCAAGGCTGAGCCCCAAGTAAAACCACCACCAAATGCTTCTAATAATATCAACTGACCTTCTTTCACTCGGCCATCACGACGCGCTGCATCCAAAGCTAAAGGAATACTAGCTGCTGAAGTATTGGCATGTTGATCAACTGTAATGATGATTTTACTAGAATCTAAACCCATTTTTCTGGCGGTCGCATTGATAATGCGCAAGTTCGCTTGATGAGGAATCAACCAATCCACTTGTTCAGCTTCAATATTGTTTTGTGTTAATGTCTCAGCAACGATTTCATGCAATTTAGAAACCGCATGTTTAAATACTTCGCTACCTTTCATTTGTACGTATGGATTACCATCTACATCATCTGCATATGGGCGATCAACGCGCAATAAATCAGCATGACGACCATCAGAATGAATATGTGTTGATAAAACACCTGGTTCTTCGCTTGCTTCTAAAATAATTGCAGCTGCGCCATCACCAAATAACACACATGTCGCACGATCATCCCAATCCAACAAACGTGAATATACTTCTGTACCAATAACCAACGCACGTTTTGCTGAGCCTGTTTTAATGAACTTATCAGCAACACTTAATGCATAAATGAAGCCTGAACATGCAGCTGTAACGTCAAATGCTGGAGCGCCTTGATTGCCTAATTCGGCTTGGATCAAAGTCGCTGTTGAAGGATAAACTTTGTCTGGCGTTGATGTTGCCACCACAATTAAATCAATGTCTGTCGCATCAATGCCTGCATTCTCTAACGCAGAACGTGCCGCATTTGCACCAAAACTAGTTGCAGTTTCACCTTCTGAAGCAATGTAACGCTGATGAATACCTGTGCGCTCAACAATCCAATCATGATTAGTTTCAATCTTTTTTTCTAAATCATAATTAGTGACCACATTGTCTGGCAAATAGTGACCTGTTCCAATAATCTTAGAGTACATGCCTAAACCCTTAAATTTGTTCCGAATCGGACGTTATAACATCTTCCACTGAAAATTGCTTCTCAATTTGACCAACCACATCTTGCTCTGCAAGCTTGATGGCAATATTGATAGCATTTTCAAAAGAGATACGATCAGCATTACCGTGAGATTTCACGACAATACCACGCAATCCTAATAAACTTGCACCATTGTAATTTCTAGGATCAACCTCTGCTTTCAATGAATTCAGCACAGGTTTAGAAATGAGTGCAGCCATTTTTGTGAATATATTTTTCTTATATGAACGCTTCAAATATTCGGCGATCAACTTACAAGAACCTTCTAAGGTTTTTAATGCGACATTTCCTGAGAATCCATCACAGACAACAACATCTACATCGTCGAAGAAAATGCCATCACCTTCTACAAATCCGATGTAATTCAAATCCGTTTCTTGTAATAATTTTGATGTCTCACGGATTAAACTATTGCCTTTGATGGCTTCTGAACCAATGTTCAATAATGCAACTTTTGGCGAAGGATTTTTATCCATCGCAGATGCTAACAATGAACCCATGATTGCAAATTGTTGAAGATGTTTTGGATCTTCATCCACATTCGCCCCTAAATCTAACATGTGAACATGCTTATATTTAGACTTTAACGATGGTAACACTGTGCAAATAGCTGGGCGATCAATACCTGGCATTGTTTTCAATACAAAACGTGCTGTTGCCATTAATGCACCAGTATTCCCTGCAGAAACACAAGCAGCTGCCTGCCCTGTTTTCACAAGATTAATCGCAATACGCATAGAAGAATCTTTTTTATTCTTCAAAGCACTTTGTGGTTGCTCATCCATTCCTACAACTTGCGTTGCATCTTGGATCTGAATGCGCCCTTCTTTGAAAAGAGGATGTGCACTCAATTGTGCTTTCAATTTCTCTTCTTGGCCAACTGCGATCAACGTTAATTTTTCGTTGTTCATGGCAACGGAAATGACAGCAGGAAGAAGCTCTTCTGAGCCTTTATCACCGCTCATCACATCTACTGCAATTGTAATTTTCTGATTAAGTGACATATTATCCAAATAGAATTGTTCTAATAAAAAAACCCACGCAAATACAATCCGCGCAGGTTTTACTTTATCAACTTTTGAGTAGAATTACTCTACTGTTGGTACATTTTTATCAAAGTTCAATACTTGACGACCACGATAGAAGCCATTAGCAGTGATGTGGTGACGACGATGTAATTCACCGCTTGTCGCATCTGTGCTTAATTGTGCGCTAGTTAAAAAGTCGTGTGCACGACGCATATTACGCTTTGAACGTGTTACTTTTGATTTCTGAACAGCCATGTTAATTTCCTCTTAAAATTTACTAAAGAAAAACTATTTTTTTAGTAATTCAGCAAGCTCTGCAAAAGGTTGTTTCTTTTCCTCTTGTGGTTTGAGCTTTTCTAAATATTCTTTTCCATCGCAATCTTCATTCAAATCATGCTTTGGCACCAATGGAAGCATCAATAAAACTTCATCTTCTAATAATTCTAAAAGATTAATTTCATCACCTTCAACCAATAATAGAGCCTCGTCATCACCAATGAGATCATGCGCGGACTCATCTTTGACAGGGATCCAGTGAATTGGTAGATCAAACTTCGTTTGAAATGGTTCTAAGCAACGCTGACATATCATAGATACATCAACCGCTACATTACCTTTTACCTCTTTCTGTCCTAACGGATTCGTTTCACCTTGAATCCGAAAACGAAAAGGCGAATCGACAGAATAAACTGTCTCTTTTAGCCGAGGAAAATGCTCTACAGAGAGCGAATCTTCGTAAACTCGTCCTTCATTGACAGTTTTCTTGAGGGGAAACTCTGCGTATTTCACTTAAAATACCCTGCTAACAATCTCAAAAAAGATTGCTATTCTAAT
>JASLHB010000059.1 GCA_030149965.1 Wohlfahrtiimonas sp.
CTTTATCTGCGCCATATACTACTGCTGGGATAACACCTTCACGACGTAGGCGGCGGCTCGCTCCTTTCCCTAAATCTGTACGAAGAGTTCCCTTAAATACGAATTCACTCATTTGTTACTCCAAAAATTTTTTAGTTATAAAATGTTTTCAACCGCGACCAGCTAAAAACGTAAGCGCCACATTATAGCAATTTAATTACTCACTGCAATCTCTAATTTCGTGATTTTCGTGCCTTTTTTAACTTCTTTCCCACGCTTACCACGTTCATCAATGAATTGCTGCCAATCTGTGGGTTTCAATGTTAATTTTGAACGCCCGAAATGCAGATGAATCGTATCTTCAGCACCAATCATATATAAACCTAGTAAAGCATCTTCTTGGCTCTTAAATGCAGCCCCTGGAATCCCAATAATCTGATTACCTTTACCTTTTGCCAATTCAGGCAGTGCAGATAATTCTGTCACCAATAATCGCCCTTTCTCTGTATAAGCCACTAAATAAGGTTTTTGCTCCACATCAATTTTTTGTGGCTCAAACATTTTAGCATCACCAATAGTTACAATCGCCTTCCCTGCTTTTTGACGACTCAACAATTCATTATAAGCAACAATAAAACCATAACCATTATTAGCAGCCATTAGATATTTACTATCTTCTTGATCACAAATAATGTGATTAACGTGCGTACTTGCAGATAAAGTAAATCGGCTACTTAACGCTTCACCCATTGTTCTTGCTGATGGCAATGTATGCGCAGCCAAACTATAAGCGCGCCCATCATTATCGAAAAATACAGCTTGTTGATTATTACGCCCTAAAACAGAACATAAAAATTCATCGCCTGTACGATAATTCAATTGTACAGGATCAATATCATGACCTTTTGCTGCACGTACCCAACCCATTTTTGATAACACAACCGTAATTGGTTCATTAGATACTAAATCAATTTCATCAATTGCTGCAGCTTGCGCACGCTCGACAACTCTTGTTCTTCTCACATCGCCATGTGTTTTTTGATCTTCTTTGATTTCTTTTTTGATCAAAGCTTTTAACTTCGCTGGCTCATTCAATAATTGAAGTAATTCATCACGTTTTTTCTGCAATTCATCTTCTTCTGCTTGAAGCTTAACTTCTTCAAGCTTAGCCAAATGACGTAATTTAGTTTCTAAAATTGCATTTGCTTGAATTTCTGTAAGCTTGAATGTGCTCATCAACAATTCTTTAGGCTCATCTTCAAAACGAATAATGCGAATCACTTCGTCCAAATTCAAATAAGCAATCATCAACGCTTCTAAAATATGTAAACGCGCTTCTACTTTATTCAATTGATGCGTTAAACGGCGAGTTACAGTTTCTGTTCTGAACTGAATCCATTCTGTTAAAATTCGATGTAAATTTTTAACTTGTGGACGATTATCCAAGCCAATCATATTCAAATTCACACGAATAGATTTTTCCAAATCTGTCGTTGCGAATAAATGATCCATCACACGATCATGCTCAACACGATTAGATTTTGGAATCAAAACAATGCGCACAGGATTTTCATAATCTGATTCATCACGAATATCATCAATCATTGGCATTTTTTTCGAATGAATCTGAGCAGCAATATCAATTTGAATCTTTTCGCCTGAAATTTGATAAGGCAATTCTGTGATCACAATGTTGCCATTTTCAATGAAATATTTTGCGCGTAAACGCACAGAACCTGTACCTTGCGTATAAAGTTTTACGAGCTCTTCTTTCGTATTAACGATCTCGCCGCCTGTAGGAAAATCTGGCGCAGGCACATATTGCATCAATGCTTCTAATGTTAAATTAGGTTGATCGATCAATGCACACGTTGCATTAGCAACTTCTGTCAAGTTATGTGGTGGGATGTCCGTCGCCATACCAACCGCAATCCCTGTACCACCATTCAATAGAATGTTAGGTAATCTTGCAGGTAATCGTACAGGCTCATCCATTGAACCATCAAAGTTTGGCTGCCAATCCACTGTTGCTTCATTGGTTTCTTTCAATAAAACATCAGCGTATTTCGATAACTTAGATTCCGTATAACGCATCGCCGCGAACGATTTTGGATTATCCAACGAACCAAAGTTCCCTTGTCCATCCACCAATGGATAACGATAAGAGAAAGGCTGAGCCATCAAAACCAATGCTTCATAACATGCGCTATCACCATGAGGATGATATTTACCGATCACATCACCCACTGTTCTTGCGGATTTCTTATGCTTAGAAATGGATGATAAACCCAATTCGCTCATCGCATAGATAATACGACGTTGCACAGGTTTCAAGCCATCGCCGACATGTGGCAATGCACGATCCATAATTACATATTTGGAATAGTTTAGATAAGCTTCTTCAGCAAACTCCGCCATTGGGCGAACTTCAAAATTCTGTTGCATAAATTGCGTCATAGTTGGTTATTTTTAAAAAATAAAATCCCATTCTGCTACAAAACAGAATGGGATTCCTGTAATCGTTCATTTAAAATACAAATTGTGGTTTGTCTTCAAAGCCCTGTAAGCGTTCTAATTCAATTTCAAAACGTGGTTCTTGGCGAATTTCATTCAACTGATTAACCAATACTGTGCCACTTGTTACAGTATGATCTTGTTTGCCTACAAATGCGAATAAACGTCCACCAGCTGTTAGTGCATCCACCAATTTTTGTGGTACTTCTAACACTGAACCTGTCATGATGATTGCATCATAACTATTTTTTTCTACCGCAAAATCTTTCACATCAGCAGTCACAAATGTCACATTGCTGATATTTAATTTGTCGATATTCTTTTGCGCCAAAGTGATATAAGCTGGATTAATATCAATCGCCGTGACTTTATCACCCAAATGAGCGGCAAGCGCTGCCAAAAATCCACTGCCCGAACCCACAACTAAAACATTATCCGTTGGCTCAATCTCAATTTCCTGCAAAATTCTGCCTTCCATTGCTGGCGTGAGCATTAAATCTTTGCCTTCTAATGGTAATCTCACTTCTGAAAAAGCCAAAGATTTATGTGCCTCTGCAACAAAATCATCACGATTGATAACCTCAAATGCATTTAATACTCTTTGATTCAATACATTCCATGGACGAATTTGCTGCTCTATCATATTAAAACGCATATGATCTCTATTATTCATCGCCATAATCACGCCTTCCCCTTTGATGGATAAATTAATCTATTTTCTTTAAATATCAATAGAGTTGTTGAATGAAAACCCTTTACACTCTACAATATCGATAGCCTTTGCTTGGGTCATTCTATAGGAAAATCATCATGTTTGAAAATCTCACGTTACACTCTTTTGATCCTGAATTATTTGAAGCTGTTGAAAAGGAAGGACAACGTCAAGAAGATCACGTTGAATTGATCGCTTCTGAAAACTATTGTTCGCCACTTGTAATGGAATTACAAGGTTCTAAATTAACTAATAAATACGCTGAAGGCTATCCTAATAAGCGTTATTACGGCGGTTGTGAATTCGTTGACATCGCAGAAAGCTTAGCGATTGAACGCGCTAAAGAATTATTCGGTGCAGATTACGCAAACGTACAACCACATTCTGGCTCACAAGCTAACGGTGCTGTTTATTTAGCATTGGTTAAACCTGGTGATACAGTTTTAGGTATGAGCTTAGATCACGGTGGTCATTTAACACATGGTGCTAAAGTAAACTTCTCTGGCCGTACATATAACGCTGTGCAATACGGCGTTGATGAAAATGGCTTAATCGATTATGACGAAGTTGAAAAATTAGCTTTAGAACACAAACCACAAATGATCGTTGCAGGTTTCTCTGCTTACTCACAAATCTTAGATTTCAAACGTTTCCGCGAAATCGCTGACAAAGTTGGTGCTTATTTATTCGTAGATATGGCACACGTTGCAGGTTTAGTGGCAGCAGGTTTATATCCTAACCCAATGGAATTTGCTGACGTTGTGACAACAACAACGCACAAAACATTGCGCGGCCCTCGCGGCGGTATCATTTTAGCTAAATCTAATCCTGAATTAGAGAAAAAATTAAACTCAGCAATCTTCCCTGGCATTCAAGGTGGTCCTTTAATGCACGTGATCGCAGCTAAAGCTGTAGCACTTAAAGAAGCAATGCAACCTGAATTTGTTGAATACCAAAAACAAGTGCTTAAAAATGCTAAAGCAATGGTTAAAATTTTCCAATCACGCGGTTTTGACATTGTATCTAACGGTACAGAAGATCACTTATTCTTAGTGGATCTAGTTAAACATGGCATTACGGGTAAAGCTGCCGATGCTGCATTAGGCAATGCAAACATCACTGTAAACAAAAACACTGTACCAAATGATCCACAATCTCCATTTGTAACATCTGGTATTCGTGTGGGTACGCCAGCAATCACAACTCGTGGCTTTAAAGAAGCAGAATCAGAGCTATTGGCGAACTGGATGTGTGATGTATTAGAAAACATCGACGACGAAGCATTAGCTGCTCGCGTAGCTGGAAACGTTACAGCACTTTGCCACAAGTTCCCTGTTTATAAAAAATAATTCATTATTTTTGAATCATTAGAACAACAAAAGCCCTGAAATCAGGGCTTTTTTATGGCAAAACTATTTAAAATATTTACGAATAATTTTTTTGGTTTTTCTCTTTACCATCATTGTAAGTTTATGATCAATAACAAATAAAAATTTAATATCAATCACATTCATAATAACGGTAATCAGAAGCAATAAAACTGATGGAAGTAAAAGCATAAGACATGCTAAAAGTCGCTTTGAGATTTTCATATAGTCCTCAAACAATAAAATATATTTAAAAGCCTTAAATCTTTTAAATCTAGACCATTTCATTTAAATACTTCGCTAGCGCGAAGCTTCTAACAAAAAATATATTTATTGCGAGGCTCTCCATCATCGTCATGATGCACGACATTATTGCAAGCCTGACTATCTCGTTCAGGATCAATATAAATAACTTCTGGAATTTTTTGTATATATAAAATATTTGGTGGATATAACAAAAACAAAACTACGTAAGCACATATAGTAACCAATGTAGCTAAGGGAGCACCTTGAACAAGATCAAAAATAATAAAACCATCAAGATAGTTTTGCATAATCCTTAAAATCAACCTTCCTATATGTTAAATGATATATTTCTTAATCAGAATACTATATCAAAATTCAACCATCTCCAACAAAATATTATTTATATATTAATCAATAGATTAGATTGAATTTATTCTTATGAAATAAGAGCTTATTCTAAAACACAGGCATATATGTACATTCAACCGATGAATCAAAGCCTATTGTTTCTAAGGTATGTTGTTCTTCATCATCTTTAATAAATCCTTTACGGATTAATTCACCATTTTCAGCCCAATGATAGCACCAACCATTTGATCGCCACATATCATCGTATCTAAATTCAAAACGCTTCTGCCCTGATCGAGAATATGCGCTGTGAACATTTAACTTTGAATCCGATTCCACATAAAGCTTTAACTGAAGTTCGCCGTTCATTCCCCAAGTTGTTGTGAAATTTGTTTCTGGAAAATGATCATTTCTATAAATTTCTTGTCGTTTTAATCCATGCTCATCCCAATATAAAATTTCATGAAATCCAAATAAGACACCATTATCATCATGTTTATATTGTGTGATTGCTTGAATCGCCGGCTCAGGTAAATCTAAATCAAAGTATTTAATTTCTTCACCAACCAATTCTCCATCATTATATTCAGCGATTGATTTAATTCTTTCACTGTCAAACCAACTTGTGTATCGACCATGTTTACGCCCTTCAACTAAAGTATATTCTTCCTCTTTTCGCGTATCATTTCGTCGATCATTGCGATATTGAATAATATATTCAACTTTCCCAAGCCCTTGTTTAATTCGTTCTTTGCGAGCATTTTCTGTTTCTCTGAATTGAATGCCTTCTTGAATCATTTCATCCGCAATTTTCTCTATATGTTTTTCTCGTTCTTGTATAAATTGCTGAAACTTTTTCTCTTCATGATGCTGATAAAACCAATAACCCAAACCGCCAATCATCAACACAATGATTGGCGCTGTTCCCATTAATATTTTTTTCATATTTACTCTTAACTATTTAATATAAATTCTAAAAATTATTTAACAAAATATCATTAATATGAAATTCAACAATATCAATAGAGATAATAATTATTTCTATTCAAATTAAATGCTTTGTTCTACAATTCTTTGATCATCATTTATACGAAATTTTTTAAAGGCAAACTATGAAAAAAGAACAAATTCTACTCATTCTTGGTGCAATTTTATTAGTGATTGGCGTTGTGTTAAGTATGATGAATGGCGGAGCTGATAATGCAGCAATCGCCCAGCAAGCAACCAATGCACAAGAAGCAGCTTTAGCAATCTCTGCTAATAACCAAAAAGAAATCATCATGAATGCAATCAGCATGTTCTTAATTGGTTTTGGTGGAATGTTAATTGCTATTCCTGCTTTAAAATTCCTTAAAAAGAAAAACTAAAATATAGTTGCCTATATGGCAACTTCTCTACATAACTAGTGCTATAGTAATTCTCATAATTACAATATGTTTTTTTTGGATCATCCAATGATTTTTTTTACTACTTTAACTTCTGTTTCCGTCATGGGCGCCATGATGATTGTTGGCGTTTTATTGCGTCGTGCTTATGGTTTAACTATTGAATCTCAGCGCTTAGTTGTCGCCTTAATCGTCAATATTGGTTTGCCTTCCATTGTTTTATCGAGCGTGTTTAATTCACATCTTGATTCAACAATGATGAAGCAAATCATCACAATGTTTACCTTATCTGTCATATTACATACATTAGGCATTTTCCTTGTACGCTACATTGCCCTTAAGAAATTTAAAACAGAAGACAAAAAAGCCAGTGAAATTGCGATTACGGCAACTTTAGGTAATACCGCATTTATTGGGATTCCTCTTTGCTATATTCTACTTGGCTCACAAGCTGCATTGCTTGCCGCTATCTTTGATGCTGGTTTAGACTTTGTGATTTGGACAGTTTGTGTGTTCTTATTACAAAGAGAAAAAGGTTTTCGCTTACGCAATCTAGCCGCAATGATCAATATACCTTTAATGGCCATCGTCATCGCTTTAACCTTGGGTGCAATTCAATTTGAAGCACATGATATATTGAAGCAACTCACAACATCATTAGCAGCAATTGCTAGCCCTTTAGGCATGATCTATATTGGTTTATTAGTGCCAGATTTATGGAAAGTGATTCATAAAATTGATTTAAAAAGTGTGACATTGGGCGTGCTTTTTAAAATTATTCTTTTTCCCTTATTGGCATTTTTACTCGTGATCTTACTACCAATCGATTCGCTAGTTATAAAAGTCATATTAATTCAAGCAACTATGCCAACATTCACATTAGCTTCAGTGTTATTCCAACGCTATAATGCTGACATTAATTTCAGCATCGCCATGACATTGATTTCTGTAATGGCATCTTTAATAACAATTCCCTGCATGCTTTATTTATTGCATCTTGTCGGTGTGAATTTATAAAATAAAAAGCGCTCTCAATGAGCGCTTTTTAGTATTCGTAGAATAATAGTGAACTTTATGGTTTCTTCACAATCACTTCAATCTCAACATCTGCACCTGCTGGTAATTCATAAACAGCAACACAGCTACGTGCAGGAAATGGTGCAGCAAATTTAGTTTCATAAACAGCATTCATTTCAGCAAAGTACTTCATCGCTGTTAAATAAACTGTAACTTTGTCCACATCATCCATTGTTACGCCAACTTCATCCATAACATGTTGAATATTTTCAAAGCATTTTTCTGTTTGTGCTGCAATTTCTCGATTTGTTTCAGTAACTTTTACAGCATTTTTAGCAGTTTGACCTGAAAAATAATAAAAATCACCTGCTTCAACAGCATGTGAATAGGGTCCTGATGATGAAACACTTGGGGATGTAAAAGCTTTTCTTGCCATGTCGCTGACTCCTTAATCATGCAAATAACAAAGATTCTCAGTATAGCATTTTACAATCACTGATAATCTGCATGATGAAAGCGCATCGCCATAATTTTAAATCAAGAACTCATTAATTTATGTAATAGCTTCTTAGAAATGCCTGTAAATTCCAATAAACCATCATAATAACTACTATCAATAATAAAATGGTTGATATCCAATATTTTCAACACAGAAGCAATTAAATCCACCTGATCATAACCAATATCTCTAGCGTCTTTATCTGTAATTAATTTTGGGAATTCTGCACGTAAGAAACTCATGCTAGATGAAACAAATAATGGCGGAATTTCCAAACGAGCATGAATACGGCCAATGCTCCATAAATCTTGAACATATTCTTCATTAAAATCCACTGTAAATAAACCTTGCATCCATTCCAAATGAGTTGCTTTCAATGAATCTACTCGACCTTCTAAATAACCAGCGGTGATAGAATTACCTAACAACTGAACATAAAATCTCTCTGTTAATTCAGGAAGTTTAGAATCTATTTTTGGCCCTAATGCATGCAAACGCGTTATGTCTTCTTGTGTAAATTGGTTAACATCTAATAATACATCTAACTCTACATTTTCAATACCAAAATGATTTTTTATGGACATATTTATCTCCCCTACACCTTATAATTTATATTATTTATTTCATCAGATGTTGCTTATACATATCGCGTGATAAATTTATTATGAATATCGCTTCTCATGAGAATAACATAATTCTTATATAAATAGATAAAACGCTTAGTAAATATCTGTGATTAAAGAAGCTACTATTTTGATATTGGCTCACTTTATTTAGAAATGGTTATAACTACAGCAATTTATACTCAATAAGGCATCTAAATCTTCTTTAAAATTCAACTACAGAGCAATTAACATTTAAAATAACTATCGGATCAATTATATATTTAAATCGAAAATCTACCTTTAAACTCACTATCTTTACCATCAACTATAACAATATATTAGATGTAAATTCATACAACAATGTGATACAACCTCATAAAAACCTTTGTCAAAACATGTAAATCTGAAAATCATCGTAATGTCTATATAGACAACATGAAATCATTGATATCACTAGAAGATACAAATATCTAATTATAATTAATTCAATCTCCTACTATCATATTTCGAAAAATTCTGTATAATTCCCTAGCTTCATCGAATTCTAGGGTCTACTGCATATTCTATATTTGCCTCACTCTCGCGCGCTGAACGCCGCCACGTAGTATTCCATGAACACATTCCTTTATTACTTTTTAAGGTGCCTCAATTGGATTTGAGGTAGATATATCATTTATGCTTTTTTCAGACTTAGATTTAAACCCTATTTTATTAAATGCGTTGGAAGAAATGGGCTATACAGCGCCAACTTCAGTGCAAGAACAAGTATTACCAGTAGCAATCGCTGGTAAAGATGTAATGGTTAGCAGCCAAACAGGTAGTGGTAAAACTGCTGCTTTCTTATTACCAGTATTAAACATTTTATTAGATCAACCAGCTGATGCTGGATCAAACCGTAAAGGTGAACGCAGTTTTGGTCGCGGTAAAGAAAATATCAAGCCTAAAGCATTGGTACTTTGTCCTACTCGTGAATTAGCACAGCAAGTTTCAAAAGAAGCAATTCGCTTGAAAGGTAATGCTCGTGGTATTCGCATTGCTACAGTTGTTGGTGGTATGCCTTATGGCCAACAAATCCGTGAATTAGAAAATGTAACTGTATTAGTTGCAACGCCTGGTCGTTTATTAGATTTATACAACCAAAAAGTTGTTAACTTATCAGAAGTACAATTCTTCGTTGCCGATGAAGCTGACCGCATGTTGGATCTTGGCTTCGCTGAAGACTTAGAAATGATTCACAAAGCATGTAAAAACTGCCAGCAAAACTTAATGTTCTCAGCTACTTTCCCTAAAAACATCATGCGTTTAGCAGAAGAAATGATGGAAGATCCTGAGCGCATCGAATTGTCTTCACAAAACGTGTTGAACACAAACATCACTCAACAAATTAACTTTGCTGATGACAAACAACACCAAAGAGAATTATTAATGCATTGGTTGAATCAACCTAATGTAGATCAAGCTGTAGTATTCACTGCAACACAAATTGAAAGTGAAGAAATCGCTGAAATGTTAGAAGATGAAGACTTCTCTGTAACTTATTTACATGGTGGTATTCCTCAAAAAGTTCGTAACCGTCGCTTAGAAACATTGCGTAAAGGCCGTATTAAAATTTTGGTAGCAACAGACGTTGCAGCTCGTGGTATTGATATTGCATCAATCACTCACGTTATCAACTTAGGCTTACCAATGAAAGCGGAAGATTACGTTCACCGTATCGGCCGTACAGGTCGTGCTGGCCGTACAGGTGATGCAATCAGCATCGTAAACGTACGTGATCATCGCCGTGTTCGTGATATCTCTGACTATACTTCTAACAAAATTGAAGTAACAACAGTTCCAGGTTTAGAGCCTACATTAAATCCTGCTGACTTCTCTGGTAGCAAGAACAAAAAAGGCGGCCGTAATGGTGGTGGTCGTGGTCGCAATGGCGGCGGTGGCCGTGGTCGTGATGGCGCTAGATCATCGAATGGTGGTGGCAAGCGTTTCGAACGCAGTAGCGATAGAAATGATCGTGGTGATCGTGATTCAAGATCAGAAAAGCCAAGAAGTGAACGTAAATCATCTTCTGAATTCTTCGACAAACCAAGAGGCGAAGGCCGTGATTCACGTAGCTCAGAAAAGCAACGTTTCACAGCAGAACGTAAATCTTCAGATAAACCAAGATTTGAACGTTCAGAAAGATCAGATCGCACTGAGAGATCAGATAAGCCAAGATTCGAACGTTCAGAAAGAACAGATAGAACTGCTCGTTCAGATAAGCCAAGATCAGATCGCGCAGAACGTCCTGCTCGTTCAGACAACCCAAGAACAGAAAGATCAGGTGAGCGTTCAGGTTCAGATCGCCCACAAAAATCTTACTCAAGAAGATCACGTTCTGAATAAGAACTATTTCAATCTTGTATAAATATAAAAACTCGCCCAAACGGCGAGTTTTTTTCTGTATGATATATTTTATTGAAGCTTTTTAATAAGGAGAACACATGAAAAATGTAATAAAAACATTAGCACTCACAACAGCCGTATTAGCTTTAAGTGCTTGTGCAACAAATACTACTTCAAATGGATTAGAAGGCTATAAAGAAACATTTGCAACAACTTATCAATGTGGTAAAGATAAAGTTTCAGCAAAATTCTTAAATGATGAATTCAATAGCATTGCAATCATCTCTGTAAATAATGAATCACCTGCCCTATTAACCAATGCTATCTCAGGCAGCGGTGCTAAATATCAAGGTGGGATTTATGAGTTATGGACTAAAGGTGAAACAGCAACATTCACCAACTTATTAAAATCACCGAATAAAAACATTCAATGTAAAACTGCAAGCTAAATTCAGTTAATTACAAATAATAAAAAAAGGATTATAAAAACATAATCCTTTTTTATTCACTGCTATAAAATTTAATGCTTTTGGCAAATGGGACAGAAATACGTAGAACGCTGTGCAATGATTAATTTTCGAATCTCCGCTCCACATACAAAACACGGCTCACCATTTCTACCATAAACTGATAAAGACTGAGCAAAATATCCATGCGTTCCATCGGGCTGAATGAAATCTTTCAATGTCGTTCCACCTTCTCCGATCGCCTTACTTAAAACCTTCTTAATCGATTCTACGAGCAACTTCTGTTGCTTGGGTTTTATTGTTTTAGTTATGGTTTCAGGATGAATACCTGCCATAAATAATGCTTCATTCGCATAAATATTCCCAACGCCAACCACAAATCGCTGATCCATAATGAACGATTTAATCGGCTGTGTACGTTTTTCTATAATCTTCTTAAAATATTGATCATTAAATTCATCACTCAAAGGTTCAGGCGCTAGCTTCAATAAATAGCTTGGCGTTTCATCACCACGATAAATCTGCACAAAACCAAAACGGCGCGGATCGTGATAACGCAGCTCTTTGCCATTTGATAACTTAAATACCAAATGATCATGTTTCTTTAGCTGTTCATCACATTCACTCACTCGTAAACTGCCTGACATTCCTAAATGAATGATTAGATAAAATCCTTCACCATGAATTAATAAATATTTTGCTCGACGAGAAACATCATGAATGGTAATGCCTTCTATTAAGAATAAATCATCACCAACGGGATAACGCAATGAGCGATGATGAACATCAATTTTCTCTATGGATTGACCAATAATATAAGGCGCAATACCGCGTTTTGTGGTTTCTACTTCTGGTAATTCTGGCATTGTGATCCCGTTCTAATGAAAACATGATAAAATCCCATTTATTGTACTCATTATGGATTTGATATGCATCACCCGATTTTGCCATTATCACGCATCTTAACTTTGGCTGGTTATGGTTTATTATTCATTACATTATTACTCGGCATTGTACTCAAAAAAGTTAACTCACATTTGCCTGAAGGTATTTTAATTCTCATTTGGATTGTACCGTTGCTCTTCCCGCTTCGTGGATTATTAAGTGCTAAACGCTATACGCATGCTTGGGGAAGTTTCTTAGCTTGTTGGTACATTGTCGTTGGCGTAGATATTTGGCAAGGTAATCCCGCATTGGCTGCAGTTGTATTATTATGCGCAACTGTTTGGTTCACTGGCATGGTGCTTTTTGCTCGATTCTCTCCTTTAGATTGGCACGAAATTCCAAAGCCTAGAAATAAAAAATAAACCTACAAAAAAGCTGGCTTAAGCCAGCTTTTTTTATCACCTATAATTCATATAAAATTATACAAGTTTTAAATATTCTTCCGCAATTAATGCTGAGTTTGCACTTGCTTTAGCTAAATATGTTTCAAAATCCATATCATTGCCTTCGTTGTGCGTTACATCACTCAATGAACGCAATACGATCCAAGGCGTTTGATTTCTTTCACATGCACAAGCAATTGCTGTTGCTTCCATATCCACCGCAATAGCATTCACAAATTTATCTTGAATGCGCTTAAATGCATCTGAATCTTTAGTCACAAACTGATCACCAGAAACAATTAAACCCAAATGATACGGCGTATTTAAAGCTTTCAATACAGCTTCAATCCCTGATAAATCAGAATGACCATTTTCAAAAATAAAGCGTGAATCGGTGATTGTGTTTGGTCCAATATCAAAATCATGATATTGCAATTTATTAGCAACAACTACATCACCAACAGTTTGCCCAACTTTAGTACCACCCGCACTGCCAATATTGATTACTTCTGTTGGCTTAAATTCTTTCAACAAAATCGCCGCAGTATAAGCAGCATTTGCTTTACCAATACCTGATTTAGCCACAACAATATTTTGTCCGCCCAATTGCCCTTGATGAATTTCTACACCATCAACTTCACCTTTTACAACCAAAGACATACGAGCAACCAATGCACTCACTTCTTCATCCATTGCACCAATGATGACTTTAACTGAATTTGCCATATTTTATCCTTTCACTCAATATTGCTTTAATAAACTATGCTTGAAAAAAAAGCCTTAGTTTTCACTAAAGCTTTTCTTAAACTATTCTGCTTTATTTCGCATGTGTGGGAATAATAACACGTCTCGGATGGATGCTGCATCAGCAAAAATCATCACTAAACGGTCAATCCCGATACCTTCACCTGCTGTTGGTGGCAAGCCATATTCCAATGCTGTGATGAAATCTTTATCCAAATGCATTGCTTCATCATCACCAGAATCTTTCTCAGCTACTTGAGCCATGAAACGCTGATATTGATCTTCAGCATCATTCAACTCCGAATAACCATTACCAACTTCACGGCCGCCAATGAAATATTCAAAGCGATCTGTGATCAATGGATTAAGATCATTCTTACGTGCTAATGGAGAAACTTCTGCTGGATAAGCCGTGATGAATGTTGGTTGCATTAAATTTTCTTCAACCTTTTCATCAAACACTTCCATCAAGATTTTGCCCCAACCATCTGAATCTTTGTATTTAATGTGAATAGAATCAGCCAAAGCCGCAATCCCTTCACGAGTATCTAAATCAAAGTTTTTAGCTTCAGGATAATGATGAACAATAGATTCTTGAACCGTCATACGAACAGCTGGCTGACTGAAATCTAATGTTAAACCTTGATAAGGTACACTTGTTGAACCCACAACATCTTTTGCTAAAGTTGCCATCAATTCATCAGTGAAATCCATCATATCTTTATAATCAGCATATGCCCAATACCATTCAACCATTGTGAATTCTGGATTATGGCGTGTTGAAACACCTTCGTTTCTGAAGTTACGATTCACTTCATAAACTTTTTCCATGCCGCCCACAACTAAACGTTTTAGATAAAGTTCAGGCGCAATACGCAAATAGAACTCCATATCCAAAGCATTATGATGTGTAACAAATGGCTTTGCATTAGCACCACCAGGAATAGAATGCATCATTGGCGTTTCAACTTCTTCAAAACCTTTATTGTCAAAGAAATTGCGAATTGTACGCATGATTTGTGTACGCTTACGGAACACTTCACGTGCTTCCATATTCACAATCAAGTCAACATAACGCTGACGATAACGCGCTTCAATATCCGTTAAACCATGGAACTTATCTGGCAATGGACGTAATGATTTAGTCAATAAATCAATTTCAGAAACGCGAACGGTTAATTCGCCTTTATCAGAACGCGAAACCAAGCCTGAAACACCGATAATGTCACCGATATCCCAATGAGAAAATTCTTCGAATTTCTCTTGCCCAATCAATCCAATATTTAAGAATAATTGCACATCGCCAGTCTGATCGCGAAGAACAACAAATCCACCCTTACCGAACAAACGCTTCGACATAATTCGGCCAGCCATCTTCACATGAATATCTTCAGCAGCTAATGCCTCTTTATCCATATTTTCAGTACGTTGCTGCAAATCCTTTGCGTGAGTATCTTTACGGAATTGATTTGGGAATGCAACATCCTTAGCCTTTCGAATATTCGCTAATTTTTCACGACGTTCGGTAATCAAATGGCTTTCGTTTACTTCTTCGGTTTTAATATCTTGACTCATAATTCTTTGACATAAAAGTTAATAAAAATAGGATTAGCTTGAGTAGTTAGGTGCTTCTTTAGTAATTGTCACATCATGTACATGCGATTCACGCATACCAGCATTTGTGATTTGTACAAATTTTGGCTTAACGTTCATATCAGTAATTGTAGCGCAACCAACATACCCCATACCTGCACGAATACCGCCCATCAATTGGTGAACGATTGGCACTAAAGAACCTTTATAGGCAACACGGCCTTCAATACCTTCTGGCACTAATTTATCTGACGCCGTTCCGTCTTGGAAGTAACGGTCAGAAGAACCTGCACCCATCGCACCTAATGAACCCATACCGCGGTATGATTTATAAGCACGACCTTGATAGAATTCGATGTCGCCAGGTGCTTCATCTGTACCAGCTAATAAACCACCAACCATAATGCATGATGCGCCTGCTGCTAATGCTTTAACCATATCACCTGAATAGCGAATACCACCATCAGCGATTACTGGAATACCACGGTCTTTTAATGCTGCTGCAACGTTTGCAATTGCGCTCACTTGAGGAACACCAATACCAGCAACGATACGAGTTGTACAAATTGAACCAGGGCCGATACCTACTTTAACACCATCTGCGCCAGCATCTGCCAATGCAATTGCAGCTTCAGCAGTTGCAATATTACCTGCGATTACTTGTAAATTTGGATATGTTTGTTTAACCCAACGTACACGATCAATTACGCCTTTTGAATGGCCATGTGCTGTATCAACGATGATTACATCAACACCAGCTGCTGCTAATGCTTCAATGCGTTCTTCTGTACCAGCACCAGCCCCAACTGCAGCACCAACGATTAATTGTTCGTTAGCATCTACACATGCATTTGGTAATGATTGTGAACGAGAGATATCTTTAACTGTTACTAAACCACATAATTCATTTGCGTCATTTACAATCACAACGCGCTCAATACGGTGTTCACGTAACAAATTAAGAATTTCTTCACGACCAGCATGTTCTTTAACTGTAATTAAACGATCACGTGGAGTCATTACATCTTTAATGCGGATTGACAAGTTATCGTGGAAACGCACGTCGCGGTTAGTAATGATACCCACCACTTTACCTGCATCAATTACTGGTGCACTAGAAATTTCAAATGTGCTGAACATGTGGCGCAATTCTGCCAATGTCATATCTGGCGTTACTGTTACAGGATCAGAAATGATACCGTTTTCAAACTTCTTAACTTTACGAACTTCGGCCGCTTGCTCTTCAATCGTTAAGTTTTTGTGGATGATACCGATACCACCTTGTTGCGCCATCGCAATCGCTAAACGGCTTTCTGTTACTGTATCCATTGCAGCTGATAATAATGGGATATTTAAGCTGATTGATTTCGTCAGTTGAGTTTTTAATGATACTTCTTTTGGTAGAACTTCGGAATAATCTGGAACGAGTAAAACGTCATCGAAAGTTAGTGCTTGCTCAATAATACGCAACATATGTTTGATCCCTCTAGAGATTGGTTTGCCAAAAAAGATTGGCTCGGGATTTTAACACAATATTGCGGACTTTGGCTATTTGCTTTCAATTTCTATGTGATCAATCAATAATTGTAACGATCGACGACCGCGCCATTCATTCACATCTAACTTATAAATACAACGCAATTGTTCTGTGCCTTCTTGCCAATCTTTGGCTTTAAAGAATGCAATGCCATTAATTGTAAAATTAGAATTGGGATACTTCAACTCAAGTTTTAAATGTGTATTTTGTAAAATCTTAGCATCCACTACATGAAAAATATTATCAAAAGCAGGCTCAGGAAATGTTTGCCCCCAAGGCATCACAGTTCTTAATACTTCCGCATTATTGATTGTTAAATCTTCGATAGATAAAGCACCATCCGTATAAATCATTTTAGGATCGACACCTTTAATCAATTTTTCTACTCGTTGATTCAAAGCTCGCTGAAATTGGCTAAATTCGGATTTCCTTAAAGTTAAACCTGCTGCCATTGCATGACCACCAAATTGCAAAATCATGCCAGGATACTCCGTTGCAATGCTATCCAATAAATCGCGCAAATGAATACCTAATATTGATCGACCTGAACCCTTCAATAAATCATCATTCTCTTCTGCAAAAATAAATGTTGGTTTATTAAATCTCTCTTTCACTCGAGAAGCCACAATACCGATCACACCTTGATGCCAAGATGGATCATATAATGCAATACCATTAGGCAATTCATCATCTTTCAACATAACTTTTGCAAGAATTTGTTCAGTTTCTTGCGTCATTGAACGTTCAATCGCCTTACGCTCTTGGTTAAAATCATATAGTCGCTGAGCATAATAACGCGCTCGATCTTCTGAATCTGTGAGTAAGCATTCAATGCCTACACGCATATCATCCAATCGCCCTGCCGCATTCAATAATGGCGAAATGCTAAAGCCAATATCAGTTGTGGAAAGTTCAGCCTGATTTTTACTAGAAACTTCTAACAGTGCTTGAATCCCTGCCACTGTACGACCACGGCGAATCCTTTCAATGCCTTGTTGCACTAAACAACGGTTATTACGATCCAAAGGCACTAAATCTGCAATTGTGCCTAATGCAACTAAATCCAAATAATCCGCTAAATTTGGTGCGCTCTGAGCCGTAAAATAACCTCGATTGATTAATTCTCTACGCACAGCCATCAATACATAAAATGCAACACCAACGCCGCATAATGCGCTACTTTCAAATTGACTATCTTTGAGATTAGGATTCACAATTGCATCCGCCATTGGCAAAATTTCACCCGGCAAATGATGGTCTGTTACCACCACATTAATGCCATATTCTTTTGCTTTCGCAATCGCATCAACGCTAGAAATACCATTATCGACAGTAACGATTAAATTTGGGGCATTTTCTAAAATAGAATCTAATAATGAAACTGTTAAACCATAACCATCTAACATTCGATTAGGAATTCGATAATCGACATTTTCTGTACCAAAAATCCTTAAAACCCGCATCATCAATGCGGTAGATGTTGCACCATCCACATCGTAATCGCCAACAATCAATATTTTTTGTTGAGTTATAATAGCATTCGCAATAATCTTTGCGGCATCTTCACATCCTTGCAACGATGATGGCAATAACAAGTCTTTTAAACTAAAAGAACAATCTGAAACAGAATTTAACTGACGACGCTGAAGTACTCGATTTAATAAAGAAGATGAACTCAGCTCAACATTAGAGCTTTGCGCTCTCTCAATAATAATCATTATGATAAATAGTTATAGGTAAATTTAGGGCGCGTAATGACAAATTTAAATTTTTTGTTATACAAGAATTTTTCGCCGTTGACTGTATCAATAATCACATTGGTAATCAATCCTTGGTCAACTGCTCTTAACGTTGGCGCCAATAACATATTGGCAATTTGAGCTCTTGAATCCAACCAACCTAATAGATCATTATCAGATACTTTACTAATCAATCGATCATCTACAACACAAATATTTGGATGATTGTGAACCATCTGAGAAAAGTCAGCTGTCGAATTTCTCAATGGAAAAAATGACATGCCTGCACTACTACCAACACCACGCACAATAGCGTTATCAGAAAAAATTGCTGAATATTCTAACTCTGATTTAAACTCATGGTTTTCACCATTTCCCCAAGGCCAAAAGTCTATAATCGGCTCATATTTTTGGCGAGTTCTCAATCGGTTATAAGAATATTTCTTTAACCATTCATGAGCTTGAGTGAATTGTTCTTGCCAATGCGGTGCATCCAAACCGGTTAAACCATAACCAAATGGATCAATATCTCGTGGTCGAGCACGCCAAATCGGTGTAGATTTTACATTATTGTATTGCTTCAACGAAATAAACCAATCGCCCTGTGTTGTGACAATTGAATCCTCTGCAAATGCAACATCTTTGGCAAAATCCTCTGCCATTTTTTGTATCATATGACCACGTAAACTTGTGACCCCAATTTTGGTTAGCAATGATAATTTAAACCAGTTATTGGATCGCATACGAATCCCACTAGCATTTAAACCACAACGTGCCCACGCAATATTATCAGGCAAGCTAAGATATTCAGCTAAAGCATCTCGCAAAGTAAAATGAGTTGTTTTGTGCAATGTTGATGAATGTAAAAATCTTTCGTAAATAGTTTCTAACGGTGTAGACGCTATTTTACTTTCCCACGATTTGGGCAACTGATTCGTCAAACAAGGAATGATAAATAAAACAGTACTCATTAGTTCACTACACCACACGTCATTAATATAAAATCACTGAATAACTACATTTATTTTTTCTTAATAATGAAAAAATACTGGCCTTCTTCTATCCAAAATTGAACCAATTCATTAGAAGTTTTACTCAAAAAAGCTTTAAAATCAATCTCTGAATGAGGATCTGTGGTAACAACCTGAATTTCATCACCTTCATTCATTTTTTGCAACGCTTGCTTCGTTTTCAAAATAGGCATCGGACATTGCAAGTTTTTTAAATCTAAAATTTCCATAATCACCCATTCATCAACATACAAGCCATGATGATCGCATTTTCACGACCACTTTTGGTTGGATAGTAATTCTTACGAATATCAATCTCATGAAAGCCTTCTGTTTCATATAGTGCTAATGCATTACGATTAGATTCTCTAACTTCCAAAAAAATTGAAACAATCCCTTTTTTACCTAATTCTGTTTTAACATACTGCAAGAGCTTTCTGCCTAATCCTTTGCTCTGATAGTTAGGATCAACAGTGATATTCAACACAGTTGCTTCATCTAAAACCACCATTATGAAGACATAAGCTACGACCTTATCATAGTACGTTATTTTAATTTTGTACTCTTTGCCTCCAACCATTGAAGTCATTGTTTTCTCACTCCATGGAATCGGATACGCTCTTTTTTCAATGTTATATATCACATCAAAATCGCTCGGTACAATCTCTAAAAAACTGATTTCATTCATTACTGGCTCACTTTATCAGCTTCTTAATGTCATTCCATACCTTTCTTTTTTCTTCTGGGAATTTCAATAATTGGTAAGGGTTATAACTCACATAAACAGGCACATTTGTTCCTAAAATATTTAAATGTGCATCCTGATGTCGGGCAACATCAAATGATTGCGTAGTTTTTAATAAATACTTAGCAACATTTCGCCCTAACAATAAAATTTTCTGTGGTTGAATCTCATTCAGTTCATTCATCAAATGGTGATGACATTGCTCTTCTTCAGCTTCTGTAATGAATAAATGAGCAGGCACACATTTCACATAAGGTGTTATATAAACATCCTCTAATTTACAGCCGATTGATTTTAAAATATTCTCAAAGAGTTTACCTGCTTCTTCAGCTAAAGGCGCACCTGAAATATCCTCATTAAATGTTGGTGCCTCTGTAATCACTACAATTCTAGCTGACTTAGAACCTTTGCCTTTAATCACTTGAGTGCGCCCATTATGTAATTGGCATGCAGTACAATTATCCAAACAAAGTGTTCCAAGCTGTGGTGCAGATTGAGATTCTACATATGGGACTACTGGAATAGTCACAGGTTCAATAATGGGTAAAGCCTCTGCTTGACTGAGAGGCTCTACCATTTCTAAATCTTCCTGTCCGCGTAGTTGCCAGACAGGAATTTTTAATAATTTTAAATATTCTGAATTATGATTCATGGTGCTCATCGTGACGCTCTGAACGCTGCGCTTGCAATGCTACCATACGTTTTTTACGTGTTTGTCTACGGTAAATATATTGAATGGGTGCTGACAAACCATAAATAAATGCTGTCAAAAATAGCACAATAGATGGTGATGAAATTAACATCCCTGCATAAATAACAACGATGATTAAAGCTGTAAAGCGCACTCTTTTAATTTCTAAAGTTTTAAAACTATAAAATAAGAAATTCGAAACCATCATTAAACCTGCATATAGTGTAATGATCACCATCAATCCTGTTAAATCATGGCCTGTATAAGAAAGATCGGCACCAAATGCTGTTGCAATTTTCTTAATGCCAACTTCACCTGCCCAAACTGCACCAGCCACAATCGCTGCAGCAGTTGGACTTGGTAAGCCCACAAAATAACGCTTATCCACAGAACCTATTTGCACATTGAATCGCGCCAAGCGCAATGCAGCACAGGCTAAATAGACAAACGATGCAAACCAGCCAATGCCAATGACTTTAGAAACTTCGCCCAAACCTTGGAATGACCACATATAAACTAAGATTGCTGGCGCTACACCAAATGCCACCATATCAGCTAATGAGTCATATTGCTCACCAAAACTACTTTGTGTATTTGTCCAACGTGCAACACGACCATCCATGCCATCCAATACCATGGAAACAAAGATCAAAACTGCTGCTGACGCATAACGTCCTTCTAATGCTAATAAGATAGAGCTAAAACCCGTCATCAAAGAAGCCGTTGTAAAAAGATTCGGCAAAATATAGATGGCATTCTTTGAAAGATTATTTTTAATCTTTTTATTATTCATTAAAATCGCCTCGTTATGGAAAACTTGTATTATACATCCTTGATCTACCGAATCTATAGAGAAAAACAACATTCATGCATTGAATCAATTGATCAAATAGATGAGAGAAATATCTTTCATAATGACTACCAAAGCTGATCTTTTCAGCCTTAAGAATCATTCAAGCAGTTTATTTCAACATTATAATATTTCAATTTTTCACCCTATAAATTGGCTCTTGATTTAGCATTATCATGATGACTATCAATTCTTAAAGACATTCAAGCTACATAACTTTCAATAATTCTTGTGATTGATGCAATATATATTATTAAAAATTTTCCATGTTATACTGATCAACCCACATATAAAAACCTATGAACAATTCCACATAACCTGTGGATAATTATGTGCATTACTCAGTTAAACTAATCATAACTTGCTAATTTAAATATAAAAATAAATTCTGATCATTTTTTTCTCTTTACTAGCATTATTTCAGCTCTTTTGGCTTTGTATAAGCAATTAAATCTACATATTGCAGATAAAAATACAGATAATTAATCACCTCTTTCTCGGTCACTGAAACAATAAAACGATCAATCAAAATAGAGCTCTGACCTGTTAAGTCAGCTAATATGCGATCCATAATTTCTACTTTAAATTCTGTGTTCTCAGATAAATATTGATGTACCTGCTCACGTTGATAATCATGATAAGTATTGATAATAAAATTGACATGTTTTTGTAGTAATTTTTTATCCTTCGCACGCATAGTCTTTTCTTCAGCCATCATAAATGGCTCTGCTAAATTTTCTTGGTAACCCATAAGTAATTTACGTAATATAAATTCGGCCCGTTCAACATCTATCGGCTCAATAGCTGTTTCAGATATTTTATTCTTATCATAAAAGAAAATTTTTGTTGTGATCCTTTGCTTTAATCTCAGTGTATTTAAAATATGTGTGATCATTGCTTCAAATTGGCGCTTTAACATCCATTTACCTGCAAATACTAAACATTGCTGAGATTCATCCGTACCCACAATTGTGCCATCAATCACAATCTCATCCAATGCTATATGCACTTGTCGTTCAGCGCCATATTGACAATGACTAGATCTCGCTGCCAAAACCATTCGTACAATTGGCTCAATGAATGCATGCCAATCTAACTTAGCAAATGCAAATTTTGGCAACTTTCCTTCAGCCTTATATCTCTTAAATAATTCGTGCCTTGCATAGTCATGCAATAAATCATCTGCAATATCGTTATAAAATAGCTCTTCTATCAATTGTATACGTGTTTGATATGTTTCTAATTCATCTCGTTCCGATAATGCGAAAACTTCATCATCTTCAATTTCACGAATAGATTGTTGATAAAAATTAATACCAAAATGCTGAATACTGAAGGATTTTAAAGGATTCTTATAAGCATCGATCAACATCTTCGTTGATAAATGTGTCAAAACTGAATTATTCGCATGATATTCTACATTATCCAAGTCCTGCAAACGTGGCAACCAAGCTTTTTGGAATGAATGAATTCGTTTATTCTCATGGAATAAAGATGCGCTGAAAGGTGATAAAGGATGATGAATCGTCAAATGTTGAGCAACTGTTTTTTGTGCGCCTGTTTCTGCCAAGTCATCCAAATAATGTTGTAGCTCATTCACAAAAAGTGATGGAAACATTTCACTATTATTATGAATATTTTTTCCAATGTAACTAATATATAACTGCGATTGAGCAGACAATATCGCTTCTAAAAATAGGTATCTTTCGTCATTCACAGTGGAGCGATCTCCACGCGCTGGATGCATTTGCATTAAATCATATTCAGGATATTGCTTACGATGCGGGAAACTATCTTGATTCATCCCCAACATACATACAATCTTAAAAGGAATTGAACGCATCGGAATAAATGTACAAAAATTCACAGATCCGGTTAAAAATCGTGATTCTGGCCTAAATGATGATAAATGCTCATTTAAATGTCGCTGGATCAAATGAATAGAAATCAGCTGATCAAAATCTATCTTATTACCTTCATCTAAAAAATTGTTCCAAATAGATTGTAAATGCTGTAATCGATATTGTGTTACATCATTATCAATATAAAAAGCGGACCAAATCTCAGGTAAAATCGTGCGCCAATCATCCAAAGAATGCATCTGAGATAATTGCATCTTCAAAGCAATTAAAGCATCCACAAAATCCACCAAATGCCCAAGCGTAACCGCTTCACCACCTTGAATATATGGGAAAGCCATCACATCATCAATTTCTACAGCTTCATTAAAACTATACCCTAACAATAAACGCTTTAATCCCCACAACCAAGTATTGGTTGGCTCTTCCCGTACATTCAGCTCAGATAAATGTTGCTGATCAATCCCAAATTTAATATGAGTATTTTCAACCCATTTACGAATAAGATCACGATCACTTTGCATAATATTGAATCGTTCAGCAATTTCTGGAATCTCTAATAATGCTAGCAATTCTGAAATAGTGAAATGACTTTCAGAAATGGATAACAATAATAAAAATGCTTCCAAAATTGGCTCATGTTTACCCAATGTAAAGTCTGAAATAGTGAAAGGAATTTTTGCATCCAATGAAACTGGTGAACCAAATACTGCTTCAATCATTGGTCGATAACGATCAATATCTGAAACCATCACAATAATATCTTTGGGTTCTAATGTCGAATCATCATTAAATGCATGAAGCAATTGATCATATAAGCCTTCTACTTCCCTACGTTCACTATAATGTGCATGAAAACTGATACTTTGATCATCATTTTCAACTAAATATTTAGGCCCAGCTTTATTGATTGCTGACAAATTAAAAACTTCTCGTTGAACATAACCTAATAAACCTTCAGTATCTGGCTCGCTAAATGCTTCAATCTCACGAATATCATCATATTGAGATAATAAATGAATGAAATCTCGACCAATTTTCCCAAAACTTGCCAACAATGGATTGCCATGAAACTCCAACCATTGTTCAGATGTTGCCAATTCATAATCTAAACTTTGCTCATCTATGTTCGGTGAAAAAACTTCCTCACGAGTTTCTGAAGATTCAAAGATAATACGTTTAATATTACGATCACGATATTGTGTTAAATCTCCCCAATAAAACCGAGAGGGATTCGTAAAAAATAAATGCACATCAATATGCTGACTTAATGTATGTAATAGATCAATAAATAATGGTGGCAAAGTTGAAATACCAATCACAAATACTCGCGTTGGAATTTTAGGATTCTGATATCGTTCAGCAGGAATTGATTTTAATAATTCAGTAATATTTGCTAGATAATATTGTGGAATTACTTTTTGGCAAATCTCTTGCCAAATTTTTTGCTGCCATAATTCATCTTCAGAATCATTAAACAGCAATTGATTCTTCTGCCATGCTTTAAACCATTCTGGGCGATAAGCTAGATATTTATCTAATAAGCCTGCGATTTCTTCTGCTAAACCCATCATTCGAATATCATTATGTTCGACATGATCAATGGATAAGTATCGCTCTAAAATTTCTAAATCAACCAATGATGAATGCTTTAATACATCAAACACAGCCCAAGTTAATGTTAAACGAGAGATCCTTAAATTAGTTTTTGCACGTTCTTCTTCCGTCAGCAAATTTTCAATCATGGTGACGATTTGGTTAATTGGGAATTCCAATTTAGTATTGGCAAAAATATTATGCTCTTCTGCTAAAGCACTCTTTAACCAGTTTGTCATCCCACTGCTATGAATAATAAAATATTCAGGCAATAATGGATTTTCTAATGGAGTTTTTTGAATCATGTAACTTGCCATATATTGCAAGGAATCTAGATGATTAGAGTGATAAATAGTAAAAGCCATAGCCACTTCTTTTAATGATAATATAATCTTATTGTAAGCTAAATATACTTCAAAAGGTTATTAATAGGATTAATTATGGTTAAAGTTTTATTCGTGTGTTTGGGTAATATTTGTCGCTCTCCAATGGCAGAAGCATTATTCAGAGAAAAGGTAAAATCGAAAGGACTAGAAGATAAAATTTATATTGCATCTGCTGCAACAGGCGATTGGAATCTTGGTAAACCACCGCATCATGGTACACAAGAAATTTTAAATGAAAAAGGAATTTCTACAAAAGAAATGGTTGCTACACGAATCTGTGGTGATGATTTTGAAACTTATGATTATATTTTAGGTATGGATAATAATAATATTAGCGATCTAAAATCTCTTCCACCAACTGATCAATATGATTCAAAAATTCATTTATTTCTAGAAGCACTCAATAATCCTGAACATTCTGAAGTCCCTGATCCTTATTACACAGGCAATTTTGAGTTAACTTATGATTTAGTCAATCAAGGTTGTGATTATTGGCTGGATTACATCATTAGAAATCATAATTTATGATGAAATTTGAATTAGATGATTATATTTTAAATACTAAAAAAGCACTTTATAGTGCTGAATCATCTGGTCAAATTAAAAATATTCTTAAAATTTTCAAAGATACGATTATCTATCATATAGATGAACGCACAAGTGATAATTACGAGCAATGCAATAAGATATTTGTAGATCTGATGATTAAACTACTCAATGATACTAAGTTTATGCAAAAGCAAGGTTCTCAAAATATATTCCATGTAATACTGTTTACTATATTTATTGATGATCGAAGTAAACAAGATATACTTAATATTTTGAAAAAAAATTATCATTTATACACAACTTACGCACTATGCGATGCTGTATGCAAATATATTTATTATGAAATATGTAATTTCGATTCTGAACTTGCCAAACCTATTTATGAGGCATTATTCGCTAATGCATATAATGGAGAAAATATAAATAGCTTGTTAGATAATTTATATTTTAATTTAGGTATCACGATTGATAAGTAATATCATACCTGCAATCTTAACTAAAATAGTTAGATAGCAATCTTTCAATTTACATTCATAATCACAATAAAACATATCATAATGAATAAAGCAGAACCAATCAGTAGATTGGTTTTCGAATTTTCCCATAAATTCTGAAAAGTAGTCTTTCTACCGATACACCGTAAAACAATCCACCTTATGGATGCCCCTAAAAATGGCAAGATGTATAAAAATATTATTTCTGCTATACCCTGCCCGATGCTACCTACCATCATCAACTCCACTTTTAGATAGTTATTTTTATATCATTATAGGATATTCATTAACATATTCCAAACAACAAAAAGCCCACTCATTGAGTGGGCTATTCGCTTGTTAGACCCTGGAGATGACCTACTTTCACATGGGGAGGCCCCACACTATCATCGGCGCAGCTACGTTTC
>JASLHB010000068.1 GCA_030149965.1 Wohlfahrtiimonas sp.
ATGGAAATTGAAGGCTACATCATTCGACAGAATGGGCAATATTTCTTACAAAATCATCAATCCTCTTAAACTCCACTCAAGGATTTCAGCATGAAAAAGCTTTTACTCTCATTGGTTATCGCATCTAGCCTAACAACATCTGCATTCGCAGAATTAAATGTTGTCACATCGTTCTCTATTTTAGAGGATATTGCCCACAACATTGGCAAGGATAAAGTGACAATCACATCTATGGTTAAGCGCAACCAAGATCCACATGGTTATGATCCATCTTTTTCTGACATTCAAAATCTATATAAAGCAGATTTAATCGTCATTAATGGATTAAATTTTGAGAGTTGGTTAAACCGTGCCACTCAACAGGCAAACTTTAAAGGCGAAATTGTTACTGCAAGCAAAGGCGTTAATGTCATTCATTTAGAAGATGATCATCACCACCATGAACATGATCACCATCATCATGAAAACGAACATCACGACCATAATCATGGCGATACTGATCCGCATATTTGGCAAAATCCTTTGAATGGCATCATTATGGCTGAGAATATTACCAAAGCCTTCATTGCCAAAGATCCTGACAATGCAGATTTCTATGCAAAAAACTTAGAAGAATACAGCGCACAATTACATGATTTAGATAAAAAAATCATGCAACAATTGCAAAATAATCCTAATCAACCGCTGAAAGGCATTGTATTGCATGATAGTTTTAGATACTTTACAGAGCGCTATCCTATGCAGTTTTTCCCAATCCTAGATGCTCACAGCATCAGCGAACCTTCGGTTAAAACATTCGCAGGCATTCAAGCATTGATCAATGATAATCAAATTCCTGTTATTTTCTCAGAATCTATGGAACAAAATCGCTTCATTAAAACTGTTGTGAACGATTATAAGATTGCAGATGGTGGACAGCTCATTTCAGATACAATTTTAGAAAATGGTAAAGGCTGTGATTCTTACATTGCAATTTTAGAATGCAATGTTAAAACCATCGACCAAGCCTTCAGCACAGTAAAATCAGATCAATAAATCTTGATTACGCTCTAAATTTAATAGGTATTGCTTGCGGTACAAACCGCCAGCATAACCTGTAAGCGAACCATTGCTGCCAATCACACGATGACATGGCACAATGATGCCAATTTTATTTCTGCCATTGGCACTCGCAACTGCCCTAATCGCTTTTTCATTCCCCAATTGAATAGATTCTTCTTTATAGCTAATCGTTTGCCCATAAGGAATTGTCTGTAATACATGCCAAACAGATTGCTGAAATTCTGTGCCCAACATTAATAAGTCCATTGTGAATTCTTGGCGCTCTTTTTCAAAATACTCTCCCAGCTCTTTTCGAGTTTGAGCCAAAATCGCTGTTTCCTCTGCTTTAGGTTGTAATTTCGCGGCTTTACCAACAGATTTTAAAATATCAAGCAATGCATCATCCACAAATTCTAATGCACATAATTTACCAAAAGCATCACAAGCAACCACTTGGCCAATTGGCGTATCAATCAAAGCATAATATAAATTCATAACTCAGCACCTTTATCACAAAGAATTTCGCTAATATTAAATCACAAGTGATCACTTAATCAATATCGTAAAATAATAAATACAGATATATCTAAAGTTTACAAGAAATAAAATATATGATTTAATGCACATAATTAAAATATAGATATATCTAAATAATATATTGGGGCTATAAAATGAAAGCGGATCACAGAGAACTGGAATCGAAATGCGGTAAAAAATTAAAACGCTTATTTGAACGAGGTGACTTACAACTTTTGCTTTTATTACAATTAAAAGACAAAAATGCGCATGGTTATGAATTAATTAAACTGATTCATGATTCAACATCAGGCTTATATGAACCAAGTCCCGGCGTGCTTTATCCAACATTATCAATGCTAGAAGATCAAGGATTCATTGTTAAAGATCCGCAAGAGCAGAACCGTAAAGTATTCATCATCACTACTTTAGGCTTAAATCATCTTGCCGAACATTCAACACGAATCACATTAATTAAAGAGCGATTAGCCTCTACGCAAGATGCACAAAACAACATTCATATTTCCAATGAATTAGAAGATGCCATTCGTCGCTTTCGTATGTTGATGCGCCATCAAATCCGCCAAGATCAAATTTCACAAAACCAGATTAACAAAATTGTTACTATCATTAATCAAGCAACCATCGAAATTGAGAAAGCTTATCAAGCCATTACTCCAGATCATGAGTAATTTTTTATAAGATTTGTCCGTAAATATTAACGTCATTCAATGCATTCTATTTCATAGAAACTATGGAGAAATCTCATGTCAGATTCTAAATTTAATCGTTACAAATTACCGCCTAAAGCAATGCACTTATTGGTGCCTTTTTTCTTATCGTTGGCGATGTCTGGATTAATCTCTTGCATCAGTATATTACGAAGCGTTGGATTTACTGATTTTCAGTTCAGCACTTGGAGCACATCATGGATGATTTCATGGGCAATTGCCTTTCCTTCTGTGTTAATCCTTTTGCCACTTGTTCGCAAATTCTCTCTCATGCTGATTAGAAAAGATAATTAATAGATATAAAAAAAGAGATAATCATGATTATCTCTTTTTTATGATCAGCCTAAAATTATTTATGGCTTTTGATCAAATTAATCAATTCTTCAGCAGGTACATAACCGCCAATCATTTGGCCATTATCTAAAATGATATTCGGTGTTCCCGTGATACCAAAAGAAATACCCAATTGATATTGAGCTTCTACAGGGCTTGTGCCTTCACATTTCACTTTAGTATCTACTTGACGCTTGCTCATCGCTACATCAATCGCTGCTTTAGGATCTTTTGCACACCAAACACTTTCCATACGCTCTTTGGTCGCAATTGCAGGGAATGCCATATAACGCACTTCAATGCCTTCTTTAACATATTTAGGAATGTCATCATGCAATTTCTTACAATATGGACAATTCACATCCGTAAAGACAGTAATCGTATTCTTCTTTGCACCTTCTGGTGAATAAATGATCATATCTTTCTCATTCATTTTATCCAATGCCATGAGGCGAATCTTATTCTGACGATTTTCCGTCAAATTCACACGATTCACTAAATCTGTGATTTGTCCTTCAAACAAGTAACGACCATCTTCAGATAAATACAAAGGTAAATTCACACCTTCAATATACAATTCGTTGATGCCTTTCACACCGCTTGGCGATACTTTTTCAACTTTCATTCCACCTAAAACTGTTTCAATGTGGGATAAGTCTGGTTTTGCCATCGAGATGCTAGTTGTAGCCATCATTAATCCTAATGCAACTGCAAGTTTTTTCATCTTTACCTCTTTCTCAATCATCCTCGTGGATGATGCTCTTGGTGGATTGATTTCAAGCGTTCTTTTGCAATATGAGTATAAATTTGCGTGGTTGATAAGCTTGAATGTCCTAATAATAATTGTACAACACGTAAATCAGCGCCATGATTCACTAAATGTGTTGCAAAAGCATGTCTTAATGTATGCGGAGATATTGTAGATGAAATGCCAACTCTTTGGGCTGTTTTTTTAATGACATACCAAAATGCTTGGCGCGTCATCGCATCGCCACGATTCGACAGAAATAACCATTCAGTACTGTTGCCTTTTGATAATTCTCCGCGCGCTTCATCTAGATATTTTTCCAACCATTCAATACCAACTTCACCAATCGGCACTAAACGCTCTTTATTGCCTTTACCCACTAAACGCACAACGCCCGCTTGCAAATTGATTTGTGACATTGTGACAGATATTAATTCAGTCACACGCAAACCACATGAATACAATAATTCCATCATGGCTCGATCACGCAATCCCAACGATGTTGTAATATCATGGCTATTCAATAATGCTTCTACATCATCTTCACTTAAAGATTCTGGCAATGTTGCTGTGAATTTTGGCACAATCAATTTACGCGCTGGATTATCTTCACGGATTTGTGAAACAATCAAAAAGTCATAAAAATGCTTAAATGTCGAAACAAAACGTGCAACACTTCGTGGACTGATCTTTTCAGCCAATTTCTGTTGAATATATGCTTGTAATATTTCAGTATCAGCATGCTCTAGCTGAGTATCGCGCTCAATTAGATAAGCTTCTAATTTTTGTAGGTCTGATAAATAAGACTGCAACGTCAATGGTTGCAATCCTTCTTGATAATATAAGGTTTCTTCGAATTGATTCAGTAAACTCATACTGCTTCAAAGGCCATGAGCTTACGCTCAACCAATTTAGAGCCTAAAATCAAAATACCATTGATCACTAAATAAACTGCGCCTGCTACAGCATAATAAGTTAAGTAATCGTATGTTCTGCCCGTAATTTCCATCGTTCTGCCCATAATATCCATAATGGTAATCGTAGAAACCAATGCAGAACCTTTAGATAACAACACAACTTCATTTGAATAACTTGGCAAAGCTCTACGCAATGCTAATGAGAACATCACTTTAACTGTTTGAAAACGTTTTAATCCCAATGCTGCTGAAGCTTGCCATAAACCTGGAGCAATATTCAAAATCGCACCATGAAATAATTGCACAGTATAAGCTGCTGAATTTAACGCCAAAGCAAACACAGCACAGAACCAAGCATGATCAAACAAAGTACCACGTAAAAATTCAAACTGCTTTGGTGCATAATAAACCAAGAAAATTTGAATAAATAACGGTGTACCAGTTAAGAAAATTACTAATGCTTTGATCAAATATGCTAAAGGATTTTTCTTCTCTTTATAAATTAATCCTAAAACCAATACCAAAGCCAATACAAAACCGATGATCAATGATGCGAATGTTACGCCTAAACTGACTGGGATTCCGCCCATGATGAATAAAACATCTTCTTTCATGTTATCCCCTTATGCTCTTTCGTGACGCGTTAAAAAGAGCTGAAACCCTTTTTGAATCTGTTGGCTCAATAAACTGATGGACAAATAGATCAATGAAGCAATGATCAACCAAGTGAAGAAATCACCTGTTGCATTCGCTGCCGTTTGCCCTGCTGACATTAAATCTGATACGCCGATTGTGTAAACCAATGCTGTATCTTTCAATAACACTAACCATTGATTGCCTAAGCCTGGCAAAGCATGGCGCCACATTTGTGGCATGATAATGGAAAAAAATGCGCTGACTTTAGAAATACCTAAAGCATCACATGATTCCCACTGTGATCTTGGCACTGCTTGCAATGCACCACGTAATGTTTGCGATGCATAGGATGCAAAAATTAAAGACAATGCGCCAGCCCCCAAAGCAAATACTGAAATTTCTGGCACATCATCCATCAATAGCATTAAGCCGTAAGGCACACCAAATGCTACAAAAACAATCACTAACAACTCAGGCAAGGCTCGAATGATGTTCACAATAATTGCAACAGGATAACGAATAAACTTCCATCGGCTCAACTCTAATAATGCTAAAACTACAGCTAAAACTAAACCAATCCCTAAGGATAATAATGAAAGCTCCAAGGTCGTCACTGCACCTTTTAATAAGCTTGAAAGAAAACCACTTTGTGAAAACAACGAATCGAGCATGAATGCGCCTAACTATTAATTAAAAAAGAACTACTTGAACCATTTTTCATAAATTGTTTGATAACGGCCATCTTCTTTAATTTTTTTCAATGCACCATTAATATCAGTCAACAATTCTGTATTTTTTGGCAATACAGCAATCGCCAAACCATTACCGAAGTATTCTGGATCATTCACTTGCTCGCCAACGATTTCTAATTTATCGTTACGTTTAATGAATTCCGCCACAACAACTTCGTCACCAAATACAACGTTCACACGGCCAATTTCCAAATCGCTCATTGCATTAGGATATTGTGGGTAGTTTTTGATGTTCGCATCTTTAAACTTACCTTTAATGTATTGTTGATGCGTTGAGCCATTCAAAACACCAATATCTTTAGTTTTGAAATCATCAGCTGATTTGAATTGACCAGCCATTGCAACGAATACTGATGGGTTCAAATAGTAAGGATCAGAGAAAGTTACGTGTTTTTGACGCTCTTCAGTGATATCCATTGAAGAAATGATTGCATCAAAACGCTTCAAACGTAAGTTTGGAATCAATGAATCAAAACTTTGAGAAACGTACACACATTTCTTTTGTAATTCTTCACAAATTGCATTTGCTACATCGATATCGAAACCAGCAACTTCGCCTGCTTCTGTTTTATATTCAAATGGAGGATACTCAGGATTTGTACCAAAACGAATCGTATCTTCTTTTGCAAATGCCATACCGCCAACACATAAACTTGCGAGCGTTAGGAAAACTTTTACCTTTTTCATATCTCTTTCCTTCAGTATTTTTTAATGGGATAAATAATCTTTGAACTGCTGTGTTACAGGGTTGTCGAAGTGATCACGGCTCCCTACTTCAACCGTTTGACCATTTTCTAAATATACAATATCAGTTGCTATTTTTTTTGCAAAATCAACATCGTGAGTTACCACAACTTGCGTAATGCCTGTCGTTGATAATTCATTAATGATTTCTGCAACTTGTGAAGTAATTTCAGGATCTAATGCTGCTGTCGGCTCATCGAACAATAATACTTCTGGCGACATCATCAATGCACGTGCAATCGCAACACGTTGTTGCTGACCACCTGATAACTTCAAAGGAAAGCGTTCGCCTAAACCTGATAATTTCAAACGATCGAGCATTTTATCTGCTTGTGCAATCGCTTCTGCTTTAGTCATTTTGTTCAGTTGTGTTGGCGCATAAATTAAGTTGTCCATCACAGTTTTGTGTGGCCAAAGATGATATTGCTGAAATACCATGCCAACTTTTTGGCGCAATGAGCGAATATCATCATCTGCAATCTTCTTTGTAAAATCAAAGTTAAAACCAGCAATGGATAATCCGCCAACTTTCGGCATTTCTAATAAATTCATAATGCGCACTAAAGATCTTTTACCCGCACCACTTGGACCAAGAAGTACTAAAACACTGCCCTTCTTTGCCATTAGATTAATATTCTTTAATACAATATGATTACCATAACCATATTCGATATTCTTTAATTCAATCATCGCTCGCCTAAAGTGCCTATCATCAAAATGTCACAAATTTTGTAATTATAGCACCCTAATCGCTTTCCTTAAATGCAATCACTATATAAATTTATATTGAATTGGCTATAATGTTTTTCTTCTTATTTCTTTCTGCTGATAAAGACCATGCAATCGTATAATTTTTTAGAACAAAACAATCAACGCATCGCACTAATGGGCATGAGTGGCGTTGGTAAAACCACATTATCAAATTTATTGCCTAAATCAGAATGGTTTCATTATTCGATTGATTATCGAATTGGCACGCGATATTTGCATGAAGAAATTAGTGATTTATTAAAACTCGAAGCAATGAAAAGTCCTGCATTGGCTAAATTACTGAAAAATGATTCAATTTTTATTTCGCCGAATGTTACGTTTGATAATTTAAGTGCGATCTCTATGTTCATTGGCATGGTGGGCGCATTGGATAAAGGTGGATTGCCTTTAGATGAGTTTTTAGCACGCTTACAAGCGCATCGCACAGCAGAAATCAAAGCAATGGAAGATACTAAAACTTTCATTAACCGCGCAACAAATATTTATGGTTATCCTAACTTTATTTGTGACTTCAGTGGCAGCGTATGTGAGCTCGATGCGCCTGAAGTGATTCAGGATGTTGCTGATGAATGCTTATTGGTTTATTTGAAAGCAACCGATAACATGATGTCCACATTGATTGATCGCGCACAAAAATATCCAAAGCCGCTCTATTATCAAGCTGATTTCTTGCACAATGCGATTAAGAATTATTGCGAGGAACAAAGCTTATCTTCTTGGGCTGAAATCAACCCTGATCATTTTGCTGTTTGGGTATTTCCTCATTTAGTTGCGCATCGCATTGTCCGTTATGATGCTATTGCAGCGAAACATGGTGTTACATTATCAGCAGAAGATACGTTGAATATCACAAGTGCAGAAGAATTTTTGAACCTCATTCATATAACATCGCAGAAAAAAGAAGGAAAATAATGTCACAGAATGATGAATCACAACACATTGGCACATCGAATCTACGTAAAGAAGATGATGGTTTTTTAACTGTTAAAAAATATGATGTGAATGAATTTACACTCATCAATGGCGAAACTTATGAAGGTGCAATCGCCCTTTATAAAGGCAAAGTTTATACAGACATTATGCCAGCAAGCTTTGATGAATTATCAGAAACTCATTTCCGTAAATGGTTGTCTTTAAAACCTGAAATGATTTTGATTGGCACAGGTTCTGCGCACTTTTTCTTAAAGCCTGAGCAAGTTGCTTACTTTTATGCAAAAGGTGTTGGCATTGAAACCATGCGCACAGATTCAGCTTGTAGAACCTACAGCGTAATCGCAGGCGAAATGCGTAATGGCTTAGCGATTTTATTTCCGATTGTGGAATAAGTTCAATTAAACTAAATCCCTGATATAAAAAATCTCGCTAAAAGCGAGATTTTTTGTTTATGGCTTATATTACAACCAGCCTTTTTTCTTAAAAAGCAAGTATGGTGCGATGCCCGATAAGAACATACCTGCAATTGAGAGCGGGTATGAATATTCAAAATTCAATTCTGGCATGACTGAGAAGTTCATACCGTAAATACTCGCAATCAATGTTGGTGGTAAAAATACTACTGAAGCGATGGAGAAGATTTTGATGATTCTGCTTTGTTCCAACGAGATCTGCCCCATTGCCGCTTCCAATAAGAAGTTAATCTTATCAAAGAGAAACGATGTATGGCCCGTCAAAGATTCTAAATCTCGGAGAATTTCGCGAACATCTTCATTTTGCTCTTCATTCAATAATCTTCCACGCACCAAGAAAGATAATGAACGGCGTGTATCCATCAATGATAAACGTGCTTTACCATTAATATCTTCTTCTCTCGCGATGCACACGAGAATTTCACCCATTTTGGCTTTAGATTCTTGTGCAGCCTTTTTCATATCTTTTTTGATTTCTTTCTGGAGTTTTTTCATCTCAGAACTAGATGAGCTAGCATCTCCACTGCTTTGTTTTGTATAGTCTAAAACATCACGACTCACATTTTCTAAACGCGAGTAAATACCTTCCAAAACATCTGCAACATGCTCTACAGCTGTTTCATGCAATCCCACTAAAATATCCATTGCGTTCACAACGTTATCCATATCATTCACATTTGGATGACGCGCACGCAAACGATATAAACGGAATGAACTCAAGTCTTCATCACGAATCGTAAACAAACAACCTGCAAAAATTGAAAAAGCCACCGTAACATTCGTTGAACTTTCTTCAAAATCATTCAAAAAGAAACTATGAATATGAATACCATCATCATCTTCATAGAACCGTGCCGATGCTTCGATGTCTTTAATTTCAGCCTTTTCGGGCAATTCAAATTTGTAATGATTTTCTACTAACAAACGTTCTTCTTCTGTGGGATCGATTAAATCAATCCAGATCATCTCTTTAATGATGTCTTTTTGCTCTTCGATTTTAATTTGTTGTAAACGCCCATTATGAAGGATAAAT
>JASLHB010000084.1 GCA_030149965.1 Wohlfahrtiimonas sp.
TTTGTGACAGATTGTAGCGAAGATAAGAGCGATCCTATGATCTATATCAATCCTGAGATCATTTGGGAATCGGATGATGTTGCGGATGCAGAAGAAGGCTGTTTATCTTTGCCAAGTATTTATAGCGGCCCGATAGAGCGTTCATTTGCAGTGAAGATTCGTGCGCAAGATATTAAAGGTGAATATTTTGAACGCGAAGCAGAAGATTTATTGGCACGTTGTATGCAGCACGAACTAGATCATTTGAATGGAATTTTATTCATTGATTATTTGTCTCGTTTAAAACGTGATCGTGCTTTAAAGAAATTAGATAAATATTTAAAAGATATGGAGGCAGATCGTTAATGATTTCTCCTGAAAATATTCGTGTGATTTTTGCAGGTACGCCAGAATTTTCAACAGGTGCATTACAAGCATTGTTGGATGCAAAATATAATGTTGTCGCGGTTTATACACAGCCAGATCGACCAAAAGGTCGTGGGCAAAAGTTAGTTAAGAGCCCAGTTAAAGAGTTGGCAGAAGCGAATAATATTTCTGTATATCAACCATTGTCATTGCGTAAAGAAGAAGCTCAAGCTGAATTACAAGCGCTGAATGCTGATGTCATGGTTGTGGTAGCTTATGGTTTAATTTTGCCTGAGGTTGTTTTAAATGCACCAAAATTTGGTTGTATTAATATTCATGGTTCTTTATTGCCAAGATGGCGCGGTGCAGCACCTGTGCAGCGTGCAATCGAAGCAGGGGACGCTGAAACTGGCATTGCCATCATGCAAATGGATAAAGGTTTGGACACAGGCGCAGTTTGGAGTGAAGGGAAGATCACCATCACGGAAACTATGAATTCTGTTGAGTTGTTTACAGCATTAAAGCAAATTGGCTCTGATTTATTGATTGATACATTGCCAACTATTTTGGCAGGTCAATCACAGCCGACTCCTCAGCCTGAAGTTGGCATAACATATGCAGAAAAACTAACGAAAGAAGAAGCTCGCATTAATTGGGCTGAATCCTCTGAAATTATTGATAGAAAAATTCGTGCATTTAATCCTGCGCCTTGTGCTCATACAACTTTCAATGATCAATTGTTTAAAGTTTGGGTTGCGAAATTAACCAACGAAGTCAGTACGAAAAATCCTGGTACTTTAGAAGTTAAAGACGGATTATTATTTGTGAATACGGGATCAAATTTAATGGAAATTGTGACAATGCAAGTTGCGGGTAAGAAAGCCATGCTTGCGTCAGAATTTATCAAAGGCACACAACTTCATTTAGAGGAATTAAAATAAATGAGCAATGAATCAACTCTAAATGGCGTAAAAGTTAGTTATAAGCCTAAATCTGATAAACCTAAAGTGGAACATAAAAAACGTTTTGATGATAATAAAAACAAACGTACTTATTATGAAGATGGACAATCTAAGCCTGCTCGTGGCTTTGGTAATAAAAACCGTACTTTTAAACCAAGATTGCATGAAAAGCAAAAAGCGCCAGCACCGAATCCATTTTTGAAATTAGTGAATAATCCGCGTTTTTGTGCTGTTGATATTTTATTTAAGATCGAAGAAGGACAATCGTTGTCTGAACTTTTGATTACAGAAACAGGTGCATTATCTGATAACGATAAGAGATTCACACAGCATTTGGTTTATGGTGCATTGCGTCAGTTTGAAATTTTAGAATTTCAAATAGAGCATTATTTACAAAAACCTATTAAACAATCTGAAAGACATGTTTATTTGGCGCTGTTGTTGGCAATCTATGAAATTACCACAATGAATACTGCAGAATATGCCGCGGTTAACAATTGGGTAGATTTAATCCGTAAAATGGATAGAGAATGGGCTGTTGGTTTAACAAATGGTATTTTACGTAAAGTATTACGTGAAGGCTTACAATCATTGCCAAAGAACTTGGCAAAAGTTTCATTGCCTAAATGGTTATCTTCTTATGTGATTAATCATTGGGGCGTTGAAAATGCTTGTGCGATCGCAGAACATTTCTTAACGCATCCTGCGATGACGATCCGAGTGAATCCATTGCAATCGAATCGTGATGAATATTCAGCATTATTGACTGAAGCAGGTATTGAACATGAAAAGCATGCATTCATTGATTCTGCGATTGTGTTAAAAGATCCTGTGCCAGTATCAAACTTGCCTGACTTTGCAATGGGCATGTGTTCTGTTCAAGATGCAAGTGCTCAATTAGCCTCAAAATTATTGGCACCACAAAACGATGAGGTCATTGTGGATGCATGTGCAGCGCCTGGCGGAAAAACAATTGCGATGTTAGAAAGTAATCCAGAGTTGGATTATATTTTTGCTATTGATAGTGTGGAAAGCCGATTAACTCGAGTACAAGAGAATATTGATCGTGTTTTTCCACGAGAATTGAGCGATAAAATTCAGTTGATTCCAGAGTTCTTCGAATGCTTCACAGTGAATGAAGAAATAGATGCTATTTTATTGGATGTACCATGTTCAGCGACAGGGATTATTCATCGTCATCCTGATATTAAACGTTTGCGTGAAGCAACAGACATTAAGTTTTTGGTAGAAACTCAAGAGAAGCTTTTAGATCATGCTTGGGCGCAATTAAAAGCAGGTGGACGTTTGTTGTATTCAACGTGTTCAATTTTGAAAGATGAAAATGAACAGCAAATGAAGAAATTCTTGGCGAAACATGAAGATGCAAGTGAAACAGAATTAGATTTACCTTTTGCACAACGCGCATCTTATGGTTATCAAATTTTACCTGTTTTTTCTGAAACATCAGAGAAAATGGATGGTTTCTATTATTGCTTGATCCAAAAGGCTCATGCTTAAACGTTTGTGTTTGTCCATAATGCTCATAAGCTCATTATTTTTAATGAGCTTTGCAGAAGATTTTTCTATTTCTTCTGTGTATGTTAAAAATGGCAATAAACAAGATTCGTATAAAATAGCGATAGAAGCTACCATCAAAATGAGTGATGAGCAGGTAGAAATTCTCGAAAATGGGATATCTCTCACATTTAGTTATACTTTTGTGGTGGAAGAAAAAGTCGGTTTAGCATGGCTGGAAGGCGAGCATGATCACAAAACATATAATTATACGATTTCATATAATGCACTGACACGGCAATATGTGGTGAATTCTCATAGGCACAAGAAATATGAGAATTTTCCAACATTGAGCTTGGCGCTAGCATATATCTCAGAACCGAAAAATATGATCGTGGACATTACCAAGAGACAACCCAATAGGATTTATCGAGGCGGTGTTCGTCTAAAATTAGACATCAATGAATTGCCAACGCCATTAAGAATTCCAGCTTATTTGTCTAAAGAGTGGAATTTAGATACAGGTTGGAAGTATTGGGAGTTTAATCCATGGTAAGAAAAGCTAGAAAAGAAAGCATTGTGCCACTAGCTGTGCTGTCATTGTTGTTGGTTGTAATTTTAGCGATGATGAGCCAATCATTAGAATCAGTTTCACAGTACTCTAATAACTTTATTTGGTTATTGGCGGCAGGTGGATTATGTTTTTTATTGTTGATCATATTTGTTGGTCATTATTTAATTCGATTGATCCGAACTTATCGTAAAGGTTACATTGGCTCGCGCTTAAATGTCAGAATGATGTTGTTCTTTTCAGGTATTTCATTATTACCTTTAACGATATTATTATTTTTTGCCATCACAATGGTATTTAAAGGCATTGATAGTTGGTTTGATACATCATTGGATAAAGGTTTTGATGATGCATTGGCGTTATCACGTTCCTCTTTAGATATTAGACGTTTAGATGCATTGAATTTAACACAAAGTACAGCAGATCGATTGGTTTCAATCCCCATTAATGATTTGGGATATTACATTGAAAATATTCGTGAAAGCATCAATTCTATGGAATTATCTGTGTTTGATGATCGTGGGAATGTGGTTGCTTTTGCCTCGAATGACTTTGATAAAATCATGCCCGAACGCCCAAGCGCTGTAATATTTATGAGTGTTGCACAAGGCATGGAATATGTTGTGCTAGAGCAAACTTCTGATACTCAATTGCGTGTTCGTGTTGTCACTAAGGTTTCTGAAACATCACCCTATATCATTCAATCATTTTATGAAATTCCTGATAAATATACAGAATTAGCCAACTCTACGCGAGATTCTGTGCAATATTACAAGCAATTCAAATCATTGCGTGCACCATTTAAAATGAATCTATTGGTGATTCTTGTTTTGGTTGCTTTGTTATCTGTTTTATTGGCATTGGGTGGTTCATTCTTTGCATCGCGCAGAATCGTGAAGCCAATTCGTGAATTATCCATTGCAACTAAAGCTGTAGCAGAAGGTGATCTGGAGCGTAAAATTCGTGTTAAATCGAAAGATGAAATTGGGTTTTTAACATCATCATTCAATGAGATGATTCAGAAATTAAAAAAAGCCCATGAATTGGCTCAAAATTCGCAAAATTTGTTAGAAGCAGAACGCTCACATTTGGAATCATTATTGGAAAAATTATCATCAGGCGTTTTAGTAGTGGATGATAAAGGGAAGATTCGTGTATTCAATAATGCAGCATTGACGATTTTAGGCGTTGAAGAAAAAGATATGGAAACATTATCGACAGCTTCATTGCAAAATGCACCTGAATCGTTGAAAAGCTTTATGTTGCCAATTTTGGAATTGCTAAAATCAACAGATGATAAAGAATGGCGGACAGAAATCAGTCGTTATCATAAAGGCTCACAGCAAATATTATCTGTTCGTGGCTCGGAAGAGAATGATCAAATCGGTTTAAAAGGCGGTGAAATCATTGTTTTTGATGATATTACGCAATTGATTAGCGGTGAACGTGAATCAGCTTGGGGAGAAGTTGCGCGTCGCTTAGCGCATGAAATTAAAAATCCATTAACACCAATCCAGTTATCTGCAGAACGTTTGAAATTAAGATTCTCAGAAAAACTCGTGGATAAAGATAAAGAAGTGATTGATAAATCAACAGAAACGATTATCGCACAAGTACAAGCCTTGAAGACAATGGTGGATGAATTTAGTCAGTATGCAAAAAGTTCTCAGCAACAATTGGTTGAATTGGATTTGAATCGCTTGGTGCGTGAAGTGATGTATCTATATCAAGATTATCCTGCGGGCGTTTCAATTCAGACAAGTATCACAAGCGATCCTGTATGTATTTTGGGTGATAGTTTGCGTTTGCGCCAGTTGCTGCATAATCTTGTGAAGAATGCGATCGAAGCTTGCATTGAACAACAAGGTGCGATTGAAGTTGAGCTGAAAGATCATGATGATTGTATTATATTATCCATTAAAGATGATGGAGTTGGTTTTGATCCCGACCAAATGGTGAAAATCTTTGAACCTTATGTTACAACTAAGCCAAAAGGTACAGGTTTAGGATTGGCGATAGTGAAGAAGATTATTGAAGAACATCATGGTAAGATCGCTATATATTCGGAAGGAAAAATGAAGGGCGCTGAAATTGTGATTCAGTTCCCAAAAATAGTTAAATAGATGGAAAAAAGGATTTAGGATGTCGGAACAAAAAGTCAATCAACAATGGGGCGGTCGTTTCTCAGAAAGCACAGATGCATTTGTGCAAGCATTTACAGCATCAGTTCAATTTGATCAGCGCATGTATAAAGAAGACATCGCAGGTTCAAAGGCGCATGCGGAAATGCTTTGTAAGCAAGGCATTTTGTCTCAGGAAGATTTTGATGCGATCATTTCAGGTTTAAATGCAGTTCAAGCAGAAATTGAGGCAGGGCAATTTGATTGGTCAGTTGCGTTAGAAGATGTTCACATGAACATTGAATCTGCTTTGACGAGCAAAATTGGCATTGCAGGTAAACGTTTACATACTGGCCGTTCACGCAACGATCAAGTGGCAACTGATATTCGTTTATGGTTGCGCAATACTTTGGATTTAGTGGATGCTGAATTGAAGCGCTTGCAATTAGGTATCATTGATTTAGCTGAACGTGAGTTTGATACAATCATGCCGGGCTTCACGCATTTACAAGTAGCTCAGCCAATTACATTTGGTCATCATTTAATGGCTTGGTTTGAAATGATCAAACGCGATCGTTCACGTTTCCAAGATTGTCGCGAGCGCATGAATTATTCTCCTTTAGGTGCTGCAGCATTGGCGGGTACAACTTATCCGATCAATCGTCATTTATCGGCTGAATTATTGGGCTTTAATGCACCAACTGAAAACTCATTGGATTCAGTATCTGATCGTGACTTTGCCATTGAATTTGCAAGTGCTGCAAGTATTTTGATGATGCATTTATCACGTTTCTCTGAAGAATTGGTGCTTTGGTCAACGCCAGCATTTGAGTTCATTGATTTACCGGATCGTTTCTGCACGGGTTCATCGATCATGCCGCAGAAGAAAAACCCTGATGTGCCTGAATTAGTTCGTGGTAAATCTGGCCGAGTATTTGGTCATTTGATGGGATTATTGGTATTGATGAAGAGCCAACCTTTGGCGTACAACAAAGATAACCAAGAAGATAAAGAACCAATTTTTGACGTTGCAGATACAATTTTAGGTTCTGCTCGCGCATTCGCAGATATGGTTCCTGCGATCATTGCTAAGAAAGAAAATATGTACATGCGTACAAAATTAGGTTTCTCAACAGCGACAGATTTAGCAGATTACTTAGTGCGTAAAGGCATGCCGTTTAGAGATGCACATGAAGTGGTTGGTAAAGCGGTTAAATTGGGCGTAGATACAGCACGTGATTTATCAGAAATGGAATTGGCTGAATTACAAGGCTTCTCTGATTTGATCGATGCGGATGTATTTGAATGCTTAACATTGGAAGGCTCAGTGAATGCACGTGATCATTTTGGTGGTACAGCGCCAAATCAAGTGAAAGCGGCGATTGAGCGCGCTAAAGCAATCATTTAATTTAATACTGTAATGAATTTAAAGCCATTTCTTGTCAAATAAGAAATGGCTTTTTTGTTGACAAAATAATAAATTCTTCTAGAATGCAGCACTTGTGGTTCGAAATCCTCCCACTATAAAAAACTAAGGAAGTTTTAAATGCTGGCAACCATGCTTAATCACAGAAATATTCTAGTGGTTTTATGCTTTTTTCATATCTTAGTGATTGTTTCTAGCAATTACTTAGTACAAATTCCTTTTCACATTGGCCCAGTTTTAACAACGTGGGGCACAATGACGTTTCCGTTTATTTTTTTACTCACAGATCTAACGGCGCGTATTTTCGGTGCAGATTTAGCACGCCAAATCATTTTTTGCGTCATGTTACCTTCATTGATGATTTCTTATATCGTTTCTGTATTATTTGTTGATGCCCAATTTGTGGGTTTCTCTGAATTATCTATTTTTAATTTATTTGTCTTTCGAATTGCTTTAGCAGGTTTTTCTGCATATTTAGTCGGGCAATTATTGGATATTACTGTATTCAATTATTTTCGAAAGCATCATCGTTGGTGGGTTGCGCCAAGTTTGGCGGCAATCTTTGGTTATTTGATAGATACAATCTGCTTTTTCTCGATTGCATTTTACAAAAGTACAGATTCATTCATGTCGGCAAACTGGGTGGAAATTGCAGTTGTAGATTATGCATTTAAGATAATGATTTGTGGTCTGTTCTTTTTACCATTGTATGGCATTGCTTTGCATTATTTATTAGCGAAAATTGCTAGATTGTATGAACCCACCAAAAATTCGCTGTATCACTAGCGGATTGAGTTGTTAGTTCTGTTTGAGAAATCATAATTTTGACAGCACCGTAATAAGCATTATGCATATTATGGTGCTGATTTTTTATGTGAATTTTTTTAGTTGAGCCAATCATAATCACATCATTCCAATCTTTTGGGATTTTATAGCTTTGACTCCGTCCTTTATTAGGAAATAGCACAGCATTTGGTTTTTCATTGTGATTCAGGATTTTTAACCACTCAGATGGCGAAATATTAGCAATTAGCCAAATATTTTTATCATGTAAATTGACTTTCAATGCACAGCTTTTTTGTGTCTGTAAAGGCTCAATGGTTAAATGCTCACTTTTAAAGTGATAGTTTTGGCATTGAGTACTTGGGCTCATCCATTGGTCTAAGCTATTGTGCACAATCATTTCAGCATTAGGAAAGGCTCTGCGGATTGTTTTAGTACCGCCAATGTGTTGTTGGTTATCGTGACTGAGTACAATGCTGTCTATTGTATGGATATTCATATTTTTCAAAGTTGGAATCGTTGTAATTGCTGCACTATCAAATCCACGAAAATAAGGTCCTGTATCAAATAGTAATGTTTTATCATTACTTTTCAATAGGGCAGATAATCCTTCGCCTACAGGAAAAACTAATAAATATTCTTCTTTATCTGATTTGAATGTATAAGCAACAGCAATCATAATGCCAAAACAATAGAATAATCGATATTGCCATTGAGTTTTTCTAATGAATAATAATGAGAATATTGTAATCAGAATCGCAGTCAATAATGGGATATATGGCACTTCAATGTGGCTATAAGGTATTTGGTGCATTGCGCGCAAGAAGTTTAATAGAATTGTAATGTTGTGATCACTGAATCCTAATAATGCATTGCCGATAGTGGATGAAATGGGCATGATCATAATGCCAATTAATAAAGATGGCAGAATCAATAACGTTGCCCAAGGAATTGCAAATAGATTAGCAATAGGGCTGATTAATGAGACTTCATTGAAAAAGCTAGCCACAATAGGAATGGCTAAAGTACTGATAATGATTTGAGTTAATAGCAATGAGATGATGAAAGAAAATTGATATTGACTCAATAACATTAATATCAGAACTGCGGTGAAGGATAACCAAAAACCAATTGTTACGACTGAAAAGGGGGATAATACTAAGATGATGAATAATGCTGCGGCTAAACTTTGAAAATTCAAAATTGGGTAGCGCATCAGTAAGGCAATCATGAAAATGCCAAACATGATCAAAGCACGTTGTGTTGGTAAGCTCATTCCCGCTAATAATGCATAAGTCAAAGCAATGACTAAGCTCGTAATAGCAGCGATTTGATAGGGTGCGGGTTTCTGGATCATGCAAAAACCAAAGACAATTTTTAGAATGATGAAACACCATAACGCAATGAATGTTAAATGTAAGCCAGAAATAGCAACTAAATGAATAGTGCCTGTTTGACGCAATAAATCCCAAATTTGTTGATCTAATTGATTGGTTAAACCTACACTCAGAGCACTCATTAAATTAGCATTTTGGAACTGATTATCTTGAAAGTAATTGGATAAATTAACTCGAGTTGTCATTAAAGCATCGGGTTGTTGAATGAGTTTTAATGTTTCTTTTAGATTTGCCGTACCAATTCTATGATTCACTAAATGAGTTAAGCGAGGATTTAGTTTTGTGAATGTTGATTTAGCGCGATTGGGTTGAATGGTTAATGTTGTTTCATAAATGGCATTGAGTGCTAAAGGTTCATCTTTTGGTAAATTATAAAGCTGAATCGCATAATTTTTGAGTGATTTAGGAGAAATAATCGTAACTTCACCTGAATTACCACTGGCATAAAGTTTCTTGATTTTGAATTGATATGTATTTGTCTGTGGCAATTGCTGAAAAGCTTTTTGATAGTTAATAAGCTGCGGAATTGCAAGGATTGATGCGATAATGATGCCAATTGAGATGAGTGACAATAAACGGCGATAATGTTTAAGATAGAAACTTACGGCTGAAAAAATAAGCACGAAACATGATAATGTTGTGATTAACAGAGAGAATGAAAAAGGGAAGAATAGAATTAAAATAAGGCTGCATAATAAAGAAATAGCCAATGGAATCATTGGCTATTACCTTGAAAATCAATCAATGCGATGATCATTAGGCTGCTTTGTTGATTGAACGGACAGTACGTAAAATCGCACGGCGTTCTGCATGAGTTAATGAACAACGAGATAGTTTTCGATCCATTAAATATGGAACGAATTGACCTTTATCTTTTTTGTCCACAACCAATGCTAAAGCATATTGTTTATTTTCATCATTTGCATTGATGATGATTGGTCCTGATTGGCTAGAAAATTCAGCAGTTACAATCTGATTCGTGCCAATTGGCCAACGATAAGAAACTTTAGTGGTTGCAGAACCACGTAAGCTTTTCGCGGCATAAATATTTTGTACAGGCACTAAAACTGGCATCACTTTTTTATCTTTTAATGAATAAAGATATTTAAGTTTTTTCAAATTAAAAAGTGCAAACACAATTAAGAAGCCAATCGCTAAAACGCCAAGTGCAAAAAATTTGATGGTCAATGCACCACTGAAAATAAAAATGCCCAAGATGCTGATGGCGATTGCAGCCAAGCATAATAGGCTATAAATGCGAACAGAACGACCAATACTGATATGCAAGCGACGATCAGGAAAGCTTGCTTTGATCATTTCATTACATTTACCTATATCATATGCCATATATTATCCTTTAGTTAATACAGTTTATTCTTTGTTACTAATATATTTTAACTGATTTATAAGTCAATTTTTATATTTACAATAATATTTTATTGCTCACGTTTATGGAGTATTTAAAGTGTTTTATATGAATAAGTTAGCAGGATTTATCAGGTAAAATATGATCAATTGTAAAAATAACCGTTGCTTATATCATTATGTGGCTGAATTTATGATTATTAAATGATGTTAAATATTTATATTGAAAATATTTGTTTACAGGGGCAATTTTACTCCATATAATCGTCGGCTTCCGATGGACTCACTTTTAAAGTTTCTGAGATGAAAAATTCAAAAGTTGCGGTAATCATGGGCAGTCAAAGCGACTTGCCAACAATGCAGTATGCAATCGACATCCTAGTCGAATTCAAAATTCCTCATCACGTGCAAGTTGTATCTGCACATCGTACCCCACATCTAATGTATGACTTTGCTGGCTCAGCGATCGATAATGGTTTTTCCGTTATTATTGCAGGCGCGGGCGGTGCTGCGCATTTGCCGGGAATGGTGGCTGCTTTAACAACTTTGCCAGTGATCGGCGTGCCTGTTGAAAGTAAAGCCCTGAAAGGCATGGATTCTTTATTATCCATCGCTCAAATGCCAGGTGGCATTCCAGTAGCAACTGTTGCTATTGGCACAGCAGGTGCTAAGAACGCAGGCTTATTGGCCGCACAAATATTATCGATTACGGATCCTGTTTTAAGAGAACGCCTGCAAAAGTACAGAGACGATCAGCGTGATTCTGTACTCCAACAAAAAATTAATCTTGGAGAATAAATGATGAAATGCATTTTACCTAATCAAAAAGTCGGTGTTATAGGAGGCGGTCAGTTAGGTAAAATGCTTATAGAAGCAGCTAACCGCATGGGCTACTTCACATTGGTTTATGATCCATCATTACATGCACCAGCATTTTCAGTTGCCAATCAATATCAGATTGGTCATTTTGATGACTATGAAGCACTGAGCCAGTTTGTGGCGAAGTGCGATGTTGTCACATATGAATTTGAAAACATCAATGCTGAAATCGTTAAGCAATTATCTGAAAAATACCAAAACATTCCTCAAGGCGAATTCCCATTATGGATGACGCAAAATCGTATGCGCGAGAAAGAACATATCGTGAATGCGGGTTTGCCTGTGCCACCGATTGTGATGGTGGAAAATCTCGGCGATGAATGGCTAGATTTACCGAGCCAATTGGGCTTTCCATTTGTGGTGAAAACCTCCGAAGGCGGTTACGATGGTAAAGGACAAGCCGTTGTCAGAACCAGAGAAGATTTACCTAGCAAAATTACGGCATTGATGGATTCATCTGTCATTGCGGAAGCTTTTGTGGATTATGATTTTGAAGCTTCTATCATTGGCGTTCGTGGGCAAGATGGCGATTTTAAAACTTTCCCTGTTGCGCGCAATATACATATTAATAACATTTTGCACGTTTCAACTGCGAACATGGATGAAGATCCTAAGTTGAATGAGCGTTTGCATCATATGCTGAAAGATTTAATGGAGAAATATTCCATTGTGGGCATTTTAGCGATGGAAGTATTTGTGAAAGGCGATGAGATTTATGTGAATGAACTTGCGCCGCGCCCACACAATTCAGGGCATTACACAATGGAAGGCTGTACAACTAGCCAATTTGAGCAATCGATTCGTGCTGTATGTGGTTTGCCGCTTGGTAATACTGATTTACAGCAAACAACCGTAATGTACAACTTGCTCGGACAGCACATTGATCCTCTGTTTAAGTATTTACCGAATTTATCTGCGGATGCGCATTTGCATCTGTATGGCAAGAAAGAGAACAAATTTAATCGTAAGGTTGGCCATGTGACATTTACGAATGATCAACAAATGACCGATTTTTCTCAAGCTGTTTTTATTCAGGAGTCGTAATGAAAAAAGAATTATTGTATGAAGGCAAAGCTAAACAGATCTACGCAACAAGTAATCCAGATGAAGTGATCATCTATTACAAAGATGATGCAACAGCAGGTAATGGTGCGAAAAAAGCACAATTTGAAGAGAAAGGTCGCTTAAATTCTGAAATCTCTCGCATGATTTATACTGATTTAATGAAAAATGGCATCAAAACACATTTAATTAAAGCTGTGAATGAGCGTGAGCAATTGTGTCAGAAAGTAGACATTATTTTGTTAGAAGCAATCGTACGTAATATCGCTGCAGGTTCATTGGTTAAGCGAATTGGTTTAACGGAAGGACAAAAGCTCAATCCACCAATTTTAGAGTTCTGTTATAAAGAAGATGCATTGAATGATCCATTGATCAATGATGATCATGCAGTTGCACTGGGTTTAGCAACGCACGAAGATTTGGCTTTCATTCGCGGTGAAATGTTGAAAATCAATGATTATTTGAAAGCTTTGTGGTTAGAAGTTGGCATTGATTTGGTGGATTTCAAAATCGAATTTGGTCGCACTAAAGATGGCGAAATTGTTGTGGCGGATGAAATCAGCCCAGATACTTGCCGTTTGTGGGACAGTAAAACAGGTGAGAAATTAGATAAAGATCGTTTCCGCCAAGATATGGGCGGTGTGATAGAAGCTTATGAGGAGATTCATCGTCGCCTCAAGGAACGCACGTAAATTATGACTATCAAAGAATTACATGAAGAGTGCGGTGTTTTTGCGATTCAGGGCAATCCTGAAGCAGCATCGCTCACTTATTATGGTTTGCATGCATTACAGCATCGCGGACAAGAAAGTGCAGGGATTGCAACATTAACGGATGAAGGAAAAATCATCAATGTTAAGGGCGAAGGCTTATTGACAGAGGTTTTTGCGGATCCTAAGAAATTACAAAGCTTAGTGGGATCAACAGCGATTGGTCATGTTCGTTATCCAACTAATAGCTCGCGTGGCGTTGTGAATGCGCATCCGATCGTATTATCAACAACAGATGAAACGATTGCGATTGCATTCAATGGTGCATTGACGAATGCGGATGAATTAAAAATCCGCCTAGAAAAAGATGGCAGCGTGTTTCATTCATCAGGTGAAACTGAGTTGCTCGGTCATTTATTGCGCCGTTGTAAAGGAACGTTTTTAGAGCGTTTAAAAGCAAGTTTATTGCAGATTGAAGGCGCTTTCAGTTATACGGTTTTGCATGATAGCGGTTTATATGTTGCGCGTGATCCTAATGGAATTCGTCCATTATCGATGGGCAAAGTAACGAATGGCGGTTATGCATTTGCCTCAGAAACCTGTGCCTTTGATATTGTGGGCGCTGAGTTTGTACGTGATATCGAGCCGGGCGAAGTGATCACAATCCAAAATGGTGAAGTGATTTCTGAATTCTTAGATACTGCTAGAACACATGCATTATGCTCGATGGAATATGTTTACTTCTCTCGTCCTGATAGTGATTTAGAAGGGCAGAATGTTCACAGCGTGCGTAAACGCAGCGGCATTGAACTCTTTAAAGAAACTCATGTGGATGCAGACATCGTAATCGGCGTGCCAGATTCAAGTATTTCAGCGGCGATTGGTTATGCAGAAGCTTCAGGTTTACCGAATGAAATGGGTTTGATCAAGAATCGTTACATTGGTCGTACATTCATTCAGCCAACACAAGAACTGCGTGAGCGCGGTGTTCGTATGAAAATTTCTGCGATCAGCAGTATTGTAAAAGGTAAGCGCGTTATTTTGATTGATGATTCCATCGTGCGCGGTACAACAAGTAAGCGAATTGCAGCATTGCTTCGTATGGCGGGCGCGAAAGAGATTCACATGCGTGTATCATCCCCAGAATTTAAATATCCTTGTTATTATGGTGTAGATGCAACGGATCCTCGTGAATTATTGGCGCAATCTCGTCCAACAGTAGAAGAAATGCGCGAATACATTGATGTTGATTCTTTGGCATTTTTAAGTCCAGAAGGATTGATCAAATCCACAGGACATGCAGCAAGCCGCGGTGAAAATTGCGGATTGTGTATGGGCTGTTTTACGAATAAATATCCTACTAATATTCAGTTTAATGAGGCAGTTAAATGAGTCAAGCGTACAAAGAAGCAGGCGTTAATTTAGAAGCAGGCTATGAATCAGTTGAGCGCATTAAAAAGCATGTGATGAGCACAATGCGCTTTGGTGCGATGAATTTATTTGGTGATTTTGGTGGGGCGTTTGACTTATCGGAATTGGGTTATGAAAAACCTGTATTAGTATCCGGCACAGATGGCGTTGGTACTAAATTGAAACTCGCTTTTGAATTAGATATTCATGACACAATCGGCATCGATGCTGTTGCAATGTGCGTGAATGATATTTTAACACAAGGCGCGGAACCATTATTCTTCTTGGATTATATTGCTTGTGGTGCAAATAACCCTGCGCAAATCGAAGCAATCGTTGCGGGCGTTGCGGAAGGTTGTCGTCAATCGAATGCTACATTATTGGGCGGCGAAACAGCAGAAATGCCGGGTTTCTACCAAGATGGCGAATATGATATTGCAGGCTTTGCTGTGGGCGTTGTGGAAAAAGACAAGCGTATTACAAAAGAAAATGTGAAAGTTGGCGACGTGATCATTGGTTTGCCATCAAGCGGCGTTCATAGCAACGGTTTCTCATTGGTGCGCCACATCATTAAGAACCATAACTTATCATTGGATGAAACTTATGAAGGCTTTGATCGTCCATTAGGACAAGTATTATTAACGCCAACAATGTTGTATGTGCGTCCTGTATTGGATCTTTTAAAAGCGGTGAATGTTCATGCGATGGTGCATGTGACAGGCGGCGGTTTTTATGAAAACGTACCACGTGCATTGCCTGAAGGCATGGGCGCAAACTTCGTGAAAGGTAGTTGGACAATGCCATCTATTTTCCCATTCTTACAAGATACGGCAAACATTCCAGAAGAAGAAATGTACAGCGTATTCAATATGGGCGTTGGCTTCATGTTGATCGTAGCGGCGGAAGATACGGAGAAAGTATTGGCAGCCAATGAAAATGCTCAGATCATCGGTAAAGTAACAGATTCTGGTGAAGTAACTTTCAGCTAACGATTCGAACCCCGAGTATCAAATATTCGGGGTTTTTCATTATCGAATGAATGGATATCTCATGACAAAAATAGCAGTATTTGGTTCAGGCAGCGGCACGAACTTTGAAGCCATTATGAAGTGGATCAATAATGGAAAGTTAGCCGCGGAAGTTGTCTTGGTTGTATGTGATAAACCAGAAATGGGCATTATTGCGAAAGCTGAGCGCGAAGGATTGGAAACATTAGTATTTGATCCAAAAGCTTATGAGAATAAAGCAGCTTATGAGCAAGTTTTAGTAGAAAAAATGCAATCATTGAATGTTGAATGGGTGATTTTAGCGGGCTTTATGAGATTGGTGGGCGATGTATTGCTCCAAGCTTATCCGCATCACATCATTAATATTCATCCATCATTATTGCCAGCGTACAAAGGCAAAGATGCGATTGGTCAAGCTTATCGCGCAGGGGAAAAGGAGATCGGTGTTTCCATTCATTATGTGGATGAAGGCATGGATACAGGCGAGATCATCGCGCAGAAATCAATTAAGTTAACGGGAGATGAATCACTCGATGAAGTGGAACTATTAATCCACGCAGTGGAACATCGTTTATATCCGGCAACTTTAGAAATGTTGTTCAGTCGAAGTCAATCATAATTTTAGCGAATCAGTATTTAAATAATGGAGAAGGTTTTAATGAAAAAACGTGCATTATTGAGTGTAAGCGATAAAGCAGGCGTTGTTGAGTTTGCAGCATCTTTGGTGGAATTGGGCTATGAGCTTATTTCAACAGGCGGTACGAAAAAAGCGATTGCTGATGCTGGCATTGCGGTGATGGATATTTCAGAGATCACTGAATTCCCTGAAATGATGGATGGCCGTGTGAAAACATTGCATCCGAAAGTTCATGGCGGCTTATTATCAATTCGTGGTAATGCAGATCATACGAAAGCAATGGAAGAGAATGACATTCACTATATTGATTTAGTGTGCGTGAATTTGTATCCATTCAAAGAAACAATCTCAAAGCCAAATGTAACGTATCAAGATGCGATTGAAAACATCGATATCGGTGGTCCTTCAATGCTTCGCAGTGCAGCTAAAAATCATGAGTTTGTAACGGTTGTGACAGATCCTGCGGATTATGCAATTGTATTAGAAGAAATCAAAGCGAGCGGTGATACAACTTTGGATACTCGTAAACGTTTAGCATTGCGTGTTTTCCAAACAACAGCAGCTTATGATGCTTTGATTGCAGATTACTTTGCACGTACTTTAGGCGATGTATTCCCAGATAAATTAACTGTAACTTTTGAAAAGCAACAACCATTGCGTTACGGTGAAAATCCACATCAAGAAGCTGCGTTTTATCGCACGCCAATGATGGAAAGCAATGCCTTGGCTTATGCGAAACAATTGCATGGTAAAGAATTGTCTTATAACAATATTCAAGATGCGAATGCTGCTGTTAACATTATGCTCGAATATCAAGAGCCAGTTGTGGTTGCAGTTAAGCACATGAATCCTTGCGGCGTTGGTACAGGCAAAGATTTATTTGATGCTTGGACGAAAGCATTTGAAGCAGATTCTACTTCGATCTTTGGCGGAATCATCACAACGAACCAAACGATTGATGCGAAAACAGCTGAAGAAATGAGTAAGATTTTCTTGGAAATAATCATTGCACCTGGATTCACAGATGAAGCGCGCACAATTTTAGAAGCGAAGAAAAACATTCGCTTACTAGAAAATCCAGCAATTCAATCAAACTTTGATAATGCATTCACAACAACTGCAGTGAATGGCGGTTTATTGGTGCAAACGAAAGATCGTGGAGAAATTAATTTCGCTGATTTTGATATTGTGACAGAACGTAAACCAACCGCAGAAGAGCAAGAAGCATTGTTATTTGCTTGGAAAGTTGTGAAACACGTTAAATCTAACGCAATCGTTGTGGCGAAAGAAGGTCAAACGTTAGGAATTGGCGCAGGTCAAATGAATCGCGTAGGCGCTGCTAAAATTGCATTAGAGCAAGCAGGTGAAGAAGCGCAGGGCAATGTATTGTCATCGGATGCTTTCTTCCCAATGGCGGATACTTTAGAAATCGCTGCAAAAGCGGGCATTAAAGCAATCATCCAACCGGGCGGATCAATCAAAGATCAAGACTCAATTGATGTGGCAAATAAGTACGGCATCGCAATGGTGTTTACGAAGAAACGTCACTTTAAACACTAAAGGTTAAAACAGTCACCCGAGGAATTGATGGCATTTACCTCAAGCAAAGGCGCCATCTTTCCTCGGTGGGCAGTGAATATGAATTCTCTTAAGTTAATTTTTTAACTGAAGTATCTGTTTACAAATTTCAGGTAAATATTCAAATTTAATGGTTGTCGCTTCATCACAAACCCATTTAACTGAAGCATGACGGATTCTACATATTTGTCTTTAATAGATGTAGGTTTGTGCTTGCTTTGCATTATGGCAATTTTTGCTCTCTTTTTCTTTAGAATTAGCTTCGCATTTTTGTAACATGGCTAATTGATGGTATTTCCGCTATACCATAATAATTATTAAAATCCATATAATTTAATTATATTTATAATAAGTATCAAAAAGTAATTATTTGTATTATAGTGTTGCGCAACAAAACCGTAATCCCAATAAAAATACTAATAGTTGAGATAATAAAAATGATTCAGATCAGATTATTTAAGAGTTTGTCTTTTTCCATATAAGTTTTAAAAATTAATTTAATTCATAAAAATCAGTATTTTAATAAGAGAATTTGTAAGTTTTTGTATAGAATTATAAAAATCATGATCTAAGTCGCATTTTTATTTTCAGTTAAGTTTATTATACTTACATCAACAAAAGTTGACGTTAACAGGCAAATAAGTTTAAAAATGTTAACTACTGTTTTACAAGTTGTTTAATTCGATGATCTATATAATAAGGAGCAGTGCAATGGATTTATGTAATTTACCAGTCACGATGAAAGATATTCGAGAAGCACAAAAAGCATTAACTGGCAAAGTGTATAAAACAGGAATGCCACGCAGTAACTACTTAAGCGAGTGCTGTAATGGTGATATCTACGTTAAATTTGAGAACATGCAGCGTACAGGTTCTTTTAAAATGCGTGGTGCATTTAATAAGTTAAGTTCCTTAACAGAAGAAGAAAGAAAACGCGGTGTTGTTGCATGTTCTGCAGGTAACCACGCACAAGGCGTTGCATTATCAAGTAGCATGTTAGGTATCAATGCAAAAATCGTTATGCCAGAAACTGCACCAAAAGCAAAAGTAGATGCAACAAAAGGTTATGGTGCGGAAGTTGTACCATATGGTTCAAACTTCAACGAAACAATGAAAAAGGCTTTAGAAATTGTTGAAGAAGAAGGTCGTATTTTTGTGCATCCTTATGACGATACAAAAGTAATCGCAGGTCAAGGTACAATTGCACTCGATATTTTAGAAGATTTGTGGGATGTAGATAACGTTGTTGTGCCAATCGGTGGCGGTGGTTTGATCGCAGGTATTGCAGTAGCGTTGAAATCATTCAATCCAAACATTAATATTTTTGGTGTTCAAGCAGAAAATGTACATGGTATGGCATCTTCTTTGGCGGAAAACATGATTGTAACGCATAGAGATGAAGGTACAGTTGCTGATGGTTGTGATGTTGCAACACCAGGTAAATTAACATACGAGATTGCTAAAGATTTAGTAACAGAAGTTGTAACGGTGAGCGAAGATGAAATCATGGCAAGTATGGTTGCATTGGTTCAGCGTAATAAAATCTTAAGTGAAGGTGCTGGTGCATTATCTACAGCAGCGATCTTAAGTGGCAAAATTTCACAATACATTGAAGGTAAAAAGACAGTAGCAATTATCTCTGGTGGTAATGTGGATTTATCAAAATTAGCCAAAATACTAAGCGCGTAAGTGTTAGGAGTTCATTATGAGTACAGAAATCAAAGATTATAATAAATGGCAAAAAGAAGATACCACGTGGTCGTTAGCCTTATTTGGTACAGCAATTGGTGCGGGCGTTCTGTTCTTCCCAATTAGAGCAGGTTACGGTGGTTTACTACCAATCTTAATCATGTTGTTCTTAGCATTCCCAATCGCGTTCTATTCACATAGAGCAATGGCAAGATTCTGTTTATCAGGCAAATCTACATCTGGCGATATTACACAGACAGTAGAAGAGCATTTCGGTAAAACAGGCGGCATCATCATGACGTTTATGTACTTCTTCGCAATTTGTCCATTGTTATGGATTTATGGCGTAACGATGACAAATACATTCATGTCATTCTGGACTGAGCAGTTAGGTATGGCGCCATTAGGTCGTGCGTGGGTTGCATTTGGTTCATTATTAGTATTATCGATTGTTATTACCTTTGGTAAAGACATGATGGTTAAAGTAATGAGTTACTTAGTTTGGCCTTTCATTGGTTGTTTGTTAATCATCTCTTTATTATTGATTCCTTATTGGAACACTTCAGTATTTGAAGCATTCAGCAACGATTATTCAACAATCTTAGGTCCTGATGGCATTTTCAACACAAGCGATGGTTTAATTAATACTGTTTGGTTAGGTATTGGTATCATGGTTTTCTCTTTCAACTTCTCACCAATCGTTTCATCATTCTGTGTATCTCAGCGTGAAAACTATGAAGCAAATGGTGGTATGGAATTAGTAGAGCAAAAATCTACAAAAATCATTCGTCGTGCATCTATCTTGATGGTAAGTGTTGTAATGTTCTTTGCATTCAGTAACTTGTTTGCTTTATCTCCAGAGAACATGGCTGAAGCTAAAGAAATGAACATTCCTGTATTAACATACTTGGCATATCACTTTGGTGGCGAAAGCACATTAGGTAAAATCTTCTTCTACGCAGCTCCAATCATTGCATTGGTAGCAATCTTCAAATCATTCTTCGGTCATTATTTAGGTACTTTGGAAGGTTTGAATGGTTTGATCATCCGTTTTGGTTACAAAGGCGATCGTACTAAGATTTCTTCAGCTAAATTAAACTTTATCAGCATGGTGTTCATCATGGCATCTACTTGGTTAGTAGCATATTTAGATCCAAACATCTTAGATTTGATCGAACAAATGGGTGCACCAATTATTGCAATGCTCTTATGTTTATTACCAATGTATGCGATCAACAAAATTCCAGCATTATCACGTTTCAAAGGTTTACCTTCTAACTACTTCGTGACTGCAATTGGTGTTTTGACAATCTTAAACGTATTGAGATCATTCTTCTAAAGGAGAAATAAAATGAAAGTCATTAGTACAAATCAAGCACCTGCAGCAATTGGTCCTTATGTGCAAGCTGTAGATTTAGGAAATCTCATTTTATTATCAGGTCAGATTCCTTTAAATGCAGAAGGTGAAATGGCAGTGGGTATTGTGAATCAGACAAGACAATCACTAGAAAATGTTAAAGCAATCTTATTAGAAGCAAACTTAGCCGTTGCTAATATTGTAAAAACAACAGTGTTTGTAAGTGACTTGAATGATTTTGCAGCAGTAAATGCAGAATATGAAAAGTTCTTTACTGAAAATAGCCATCCAAGTTTTCCTGTACGTTCTTGTGTTGAAGTAGCAAGATTACCAAGAGATGTAGGTATTGAAATAGAAGTAATGGCTGTTCGTCCATAAACATTAACAAAAAATATAAAGGCTTTTAACTAAATTAGTTAAAAGCCTTTTTTATTATTTCATTATATTAAGTTACTCATATATAATCATTTTGAAAACAAAAATAATTAATGAACTAAATATAAGGAAAGCGCTATGGAACGATTAAAGTTACCAATTACGATGAAAGATGTACGTGATGCTCAGAAAGTTTTAGAAGGAAAAGTTTATCATACAGGACTTGAGCACAGTAATTATCTCAGTGAACAATGTAAAGGCGATATTTACGTTAAATTTGAAAATATGCAACGCACAGGTTCATTCAAAATGCGTGGTGCTTTTAATAAATTGAGTTCATTGACAGAAGATGAAGCAAAACGTGGTGTTGTGGCTTGTTCCGCAGGGAATCATGCGCAAGGTGTTGCCTTGTCAGGCAGTATGCTCGGCATTAATACAAAAATAGTCATGCCAGAAACAGCACCTCAAGCTAAAATTGCCGCAACCAAAGGTTATGGCGCAGAAGTTGTGCTTTTTGGCCAAAACTTCAATGAAACTATGCAAAAAGCACAAGAAATTGTGAAAGAAGAAGGGCGAGTTTTTGTTCATCCTTACGATGATGAAAAAGTGATTGCAGGGCAAGGCACTATCGGCTTAGAAATCCTCGAAGATTTATGGGATGTGGATAATATTGTTGTGCCAATCGGTGGTGGTGGATTAATAGCAGGGATTGCAGTTGCTTTGAAATCATTTAATCCAAATATTAATATTTTTGGTGTTCAAGCTGACAATGTTCATGGCATGGCATCTTCTTTGGAAGCAGATAAAGTTGTCACTCACAGAGATGACAGCACAACAGCAGATGGTTGTGATGTTGCAACGCCAGGCGCATTAACATTTGAGATTGCGAAGAATTTAGTAACTGAAGTTGTAACGGTCAGCGAAGATGATATTAAAAAGAGCATGGTTGCTTTGGTACAACGCAATAAAATCATCAGCGAAGGCGCGGGTGCATTATCAACAGCGGCGATTTTGAGTGGTAAAATTGCACCTGAATATATCGAAGGTAAGAAAACTGTAGTTATTATCTCTGGCGGTAATATTGATTTAACAAAATTGGCTTCTATTTTAGATTCATAATACAAAGATAATATTATCAAATGCACATATGTATACTTTATATATGTGCATTTTTTATTTTAGGAAATATTAAATATGACAACAGAAGCTATAGCGATTAACTACATCGAATTTAATGTGAAGAATATTGCTAAAAGCAAAGTATTTTATTCTGCTTTAGGTTGGGAGTTTGTGGATTATGGTGAGCAATATTGCGAGTTTAATTCAGGTGCTTTGAAAGGTGGCTTCTACCAAACGAATGATGTAAATCCTAATGGTGGTGCTTTAGTTATATTATTTAGTTCTAATTTAGAAAATACATTAAATAATATAAAAAATGCAGGTGGAATGATCACAGCGGAGATTTTTGAATTCCCTGGTGGCAAGCGTTTCCATTTTAAAGATTTGGATGGCTATGAATTGGCAGTTTGGACAAATATATAAAATGTTATATGAGATTTAAAAAAGTTATTAATGAGCAGAATTTTTGAAGCCCCTAAAATTTAGGGGCTTATTTTTTGGAAAAATATACTATGCATACTTCACATACCTAGCGAGTTTGTATTATTTTTGCTCAAATGTAAATAATTCTCTTTATGGTATTTATTTGAAAAATATATGATTTTTTTGATAGAGCTTAAGGATATTTTGAGTAACTCATTGAAATTTAGGTCTTTTCATTGATATAGGTTTCATCTGTTAATTAAAAATATCTGTGCTATCATTGCCCGCCTATCGTGCTCTAGCACAGGTAGAAAAATTATTCTTGATATTGATCATAAAGTTTATCTTTTAATGTTGATTGATATCAATTAGGTACCAAGGGGTAAGGGGAAATTATGGCTAATGAAGCTAAAGATATGAAGCGTCGCGATCTTCTCAAAATGATCGGAGCGACAGCGGGCGGGGTTGCACTTTATAATTCAATGATGGCATTCGGCATGTTGAATAAAAGCGACTTCAGTGGCACACCAAACTTAACAAATGCGCCAAAAGGTTCGACTGTTTTGATTTTGGGTGCAGGTTTAGCTGGTTTAGTTGCTGCTTATGAATTGAAAAAAGCAGGCTACAAAGTTAAAATTTTAGACTTTAATAATCGCGTAGGTGGCCGTGCTTGGTCATTACGTGGTGGCGATGAATACACTGAATTGGGTGGTTACACTCAAAAATGTGAATTCGATGAAGGTTTATACTTCAATCCAGGTCCATGGAGAATTCCTTACCATCACCAAGGTTATTTGCATTATGCACGCGAATTTGGCGTACAAATGCAACCATTCCAACAAACTAACCAAAATGCTTACTTGCATAACTCAAAAGCATTTGATGGTAAACCACAAAGATATCGTGAAATTTTCTCAGATTTCCGTGGCCACACAAATGAATTGTTAGCAAAATCAATCAATCAAAACCAATTAGATGATTCTTTGACTAAAGAAAATAAAGAAATTCTTTTGGAAGCATTGAAAGATTGGGGCGCTTTAGATAAAAATTATCGTTACACTGGTGAAACAGGTTCTCATTACCGTGGTTGGGCAACACCAGCTGGTGCAACACATGGCGATATCGCATCACAACCAATTAATTTAGATAATATTTTATCTTCAAATTTATGGTCTGTGTTGAATATGCATTTCAATATTGAATTTGGCTCAACAATTTTCCAACCAGTTGGCGGTATGGATCAGTTGCCAAAAGCAATTGCTAAAGATTTAATGTCAGACATCCAATTGAATTCAAAAGTTATTGAAATTAATCAAGATGATAAAGGCGTTAAAGTTACTTACGTTGATATGGCTGATGGCGATAAAGAGAAAGTAGAAACTGCTGAATGGTGTGTTTGTACAATTCCTTTCTCAGTATTGGCACAAATCAAAAATAACTTGAGTCGTAAAGTTAAAGACGGTATTGCTGCTGTTCATTATGCAACAAGCTTCAAAGCTGGTGTTCAGTTCAATCGCCGTTTCTGGGAAGAAGACGAACAAATCTACGGTGGTATCACATTCACAGATTTGGATATCGGTCAGATTTCTTACCCAAGTACTGATTACTTCTCAAAAGGTAAAGGCGTTGTATTAGCAGCTTACCAATTTGGTATTAATTCATTCGATTTCTCTGCAAGAACTCCAGAAAACCGTTTGGCTAAAGTGATGGAAGATTTCAATAAAATCCATCCTCAAGGTAAAACTGAATTTGATAAAGGTATTTCTGTTGCATGGCACCGTAATCCAGGCACATTGGGTTGTTATGGTTTATGGACTGAAACAACTCGTGACAAACATTTCAAAGATGTTTCAACGATGGATAACCGCGTTGTGTTGGCAGGTGAACATGTTTCTTACATTCCTGCGTGGCAAGAAGGTGCGATTTTGTCTTCATTAGAAGCAATTCGCCAATTGAACGAC
>JASLHB010000094.1 GCA_030149965.1 Wohlfahrtiimonas sp.
TTTTATAGCTACGCGCTCTATGGGCGAGTGGCTGAAATAGGGAGAATATTTTAAGGTGATTTCACTGTCAATCGACACATAAAAAATAAGCAAAAAAAAACCTAGCTAGGCTAGGTTTTCTTAATTTGGCTCCTCGACCTGGGCTCGAACCAGGGACCCCTTGATTAACAGTCAAGTGCTACTACCAACTGAGCTATCGAGGAATTAAGGATTGGCATTATATATGCTGAGAGAAATTTGTCAAATATTTTTTTGTTAAATTTATTGTTTTATTTATATTTTAATTTATATCATTGATATATAAGTAATATATTTATCATAATAATTTGGAGAAATTTAATTTTGAAGCACTCAATATATTTTGTAGGTATGAATTTAAATTCACAGTATTCAATAAAAGTGTTACTCATTTGTAACTGTAAAAATAATTTTTTAAGAAAATTACTCATATTCATGAATTAGTTAGTTCTATTTAACTAATTGATAATTAGTTGTTTGTTTTGGCTGTTTACTTTGTTTTTAATCAATTAATGAATATTATCATTCGAATAAAGAAGATAAATATGTAGCTTTTTAGTAATATTAGCGCGTTATTTATAAAATAAAGGATATATAACATGGGTGAACAGCCGCAAATGCAAAATCAGCCAAAAGGGTTGGTTAATAAATTCCTGAACGGAGTCGAGTGGGTTGGTAATAAATTGCCAGCGCCAGCATTGTTATTTTTCTATTCAATGCTTTTGATCATGATTGTTTCTTTGCCATTATCGTATGTAGATTTTGCTTTCACCTTGACGAATTCAAGTGGTGAAACGGTTGTACAAACAGAGAAAGTTTATAATCTATTGTCAGGTGAAAAATTAATATATTTCATGACTGATTTTGTTCGCATATTTGTAACATTTGCACCATTGGGTGTTGTTGTTGTCGGTATGTTGGGGATTGGGATTGCAGAGCGTACTGGTTATGTAAACGTTGCACTACAAAAATTATTGAACGTTACACCTAAAAAATTATTAACACCGATGGTTCTATTTGTGGCGATGATCAGTCACTTTGCTGCGGATGCAGGCTACATCGTTGTTATTCCAATTGGTGCAATTTTATTCTATGCGGCAGGTCGTCATCCTGTTGCAGGTATTGCAGCAGCATTCGCAGGTGTTTCAGCGGGTTTCTCTGCGAACATGATTCCTGCAACGAATGATATTTTATTGCAAGGTATTACACAGTCAGCAGCGCGTATTGTAGATCCTGAATATACAGTGAATGTGTTATCTAACTGGGCATTTGGTAGTGCTTCAGTATTTTTCTTGATTGCTGTGGGTTGGTTTGTGACGGATAAAATCGTTGAGCCAAGATTGAATCGCACTAAAATTGATGATGATGCACAAGTAGAAGAACATAAAGAAGTAACAGCGAAAGAAAGCCGCGCATTTTGGATCTCTTCATTGGTAATGTTTGCAATTTTGGCTGTATTTGTTATTTGGGCATATCCAACGGATTCATTGTTAAGATCAGATGGTTCATTAACAAGCACAGGCGCACCATTGATGAAATCAATCGTTGCGATCATTTTCATCGTATTTATTATCCCTGGTATCGTTTATGGTTATTTAGTGGGTTACTACAAGAAAGCTGACGATATCATTGCATCATTGACAGAAAACATGAAAGACATGAGCAGTTTCTTAATCATGATGTTCTTTTGTGCGTTCTTCATCGAAGCATTTACGCAATCTGGCTTAGGTCGCTTGATCGCATTAGCAGGTGCTGAAGCATTACAAAATATGAATGTTGGACCAAAAACAACAGTTGTGATGGCAATCTTATTCATTGCATTCATTAACTTGTTCATTGGTTCAGCTTCTGCAAAATGGGTATTGTTATCACCAATCTTAGTGCCAATGTTGATGCATTTGGGCATTGCACCTGAATTGACACAAGCAGCATATCGCGTAGGTGATTCAACAACGAATATTATTTCACCGTTGATGACTTACTTTGCGTTGGTTGTGGTTTATTGTCAGCGTTATATCAAAACAACAGGGATTGGTACATTGATCTCTATTATGATTCCTTACACAATTGCGTTCTTAATTTCATGGATCATTTTCTTATTGATTTGGTGGGGTTTAGGAATGCCATTAGGTATTGAAGGTCATTATCTTTATACGCCAGCATAATTATTGAATACGCTAGCGCATTTATTATAAAGAATTAAAAAAGGTCATTGAGAGAAATCTTAATGACCTTTTTTTTATCTGAAACTTATCTGAGCTTTGAGTGCTAGATTTTTTTAAAGATCACTTTACGCAGATTCAATTCATAGCGCGTGCCCTTGTCGTAATACACAATCACGGAAGGAATGAAGTGAAGATTCTTAGCTAATCCTACTTCGATTTGTTGATTACCTTCACCACCTTTGTAATACAGCGATGATTCTCTTTTCTGATTAATGAAATGGCTGCTATCTTTCACTTGCACCATCTGCGGCAATTCATAAAGTTTTTTGCCATTTGTTGTATGCGTACCTTTCGCAGGTAAACCTTTATTGACAGTCATTTGCCACGCAACAGTGAATAAATCTTGTGTATTTGCGGGTAGTTTTGCTTGAGTACGGATTGGCAATTTACCATATGTAATATTATTGTTCGCGTAATCAAAAATCGATGATGAATAAACTTTACCATCTCGATAAGTGACATATTCAGTTGGTAATAACTGATTATTTTTAATGATGCCTTTTGTGGCAAAGCTCATTTTTTTGAATGGGATGGCAATGGTTGTGTCGATTTTATAAGTTTTATGATCATGAGAAAATTTCAATTTAGCAGGAATGCCATAAGGACCAGAATATTCTAATGTCATATCTTCATGTAAATCGAGCGCCAAACCAAAGTTTAGAATTAAAGCTGATGCAACCAAAGTGGGTTTCATGTATTTCATTGTTAATTTTATCTTCATAAAAAATCACTTTTTCATCATATAACATTTTTAAAGTATGACTTTATTTAAAAAAGTGATTTTGCCTATTCTTTAACCTGAGATTACTTGCTACATTATAAAGTTCAAGGAGGAAAAATAATGTCACAGAAAACAATTTCAGTCGGAATCATTGGTGCTACAGGATATGCTGGGCAACAATTAGTTTGGTTATTGCATCAGCATCCTAATGTTGTTATTAATTTTGTCGCATCACATAGTCATAGTGCTAAACAATTCTCGGAAGTTTACCGAAACTATGAATCATTTTTTGATAAGCGACTCATTAATCTCGAAGAAGTAGAAAGCCGATTACCATCGATTGATTTGTTATTTTTGGCATTGCCACATGGATTGTCAGAACCATTAACGAAAAAAGCCGTTGAAGCTAGCGTCAAAGTGATCGATCTAGGTGCGGATTTCCGTTTCGATGATGAAGAAGTTTTTGAGAAATGGTACAAAACTAAACACGAAGATCCAACGATCAATCAACAAGCTGTTTATGGAATGCCTGAGCTTTATCGCGAACAAATTAAAGATGCGAAAGTTGTGGCTTGCCCAGGTTGTTATCCAACATCTGCAATTTTAGGCGTTGCGCCATTATTGAAAACAGGATTGGTTAAGCCATCTGTGATTGTGGATGCTAAATCGGGCGTGAGTGGTGCAGGACGCAGTGAAAAAATTGAATTGTTATTTGCTGAATTGAATGAGAACTTCAAAGCTTATGGTTTATTTTCTCATCGTCATACACCAGAAATTTCACAAGAGATGTCTAAATTATTGCATCAAGAAGTGGACGTAACATTTACACCACATTTATTGCCGATTAATCGTGGGATTCTATCAACAATTTATCTTGATTTGACTGAGAAAATGACAGAAGCAGAGGTTTATCAGCACTATATTGCAATGTATAAAGATGAGCCTTTTGTGCGTGTTGTGAATGAATTGCCACAAATTTCTCATGTGAAAAACAGTAATTTGTGTGAAGTGGGCATTCGTGTGGATGAAAAACGTCAAAAGGTGATTGTGGTTTCTGCAATAGATAATTTAATTAAAGGTGCAAGCGGACAAGCTGTGCAATGCATGAATTTGATGTTTGGTTTGCCTGAAGGCACAGGCATACATCAATTGTCTATGTATATATAAAATCTAAAGATAATGGATAAAATATGAAAATCATTAAGGATGGAAATGCAACATCTGCCAAAGGATTCTTGGCGGCAGGAGTTAAAGCAGGGATTAAAGCGAGTGGTAATCATGATATGGCGCTCATTTATTCTGAAGTACCAGCAGTTGCAGCAGGTGCATTCACGCGCAATGCGGTGCGTGCAGCACCTGTTACCTTGTCTGAGATTCATGTGAAGTCAGACAGTGTTCAAGCAATTATTGTGAACAGTGGGAATGCGAATGCATGTACTGGCGACGAAGGTTATCGCAATGCTGAGAATATGTGTAAGTTAGTGGCAGGGCGATTGAACTTACAGCAAGGTGCTGTATTAGTCGCTTCCACAGGAATTATTGGCGTGCAATTACCGATGGAAAAAGTTAACGTCGGAATTGGCCAAGTTGTTGATGCATTATCAACAGATGGCACAATCGCAACGAAAGCAATCATGACAACTGATCTAACAGAGAAGAACGTTGCTGTCGAATTAGAAATTCGAGGTAAAACTGTGACGATTGGTGGGATTGCTAAAGGTTCAGGCATGATTCACCCAAATATGGGCACGATGTTGGGGTTCATTACAACAGATATTGCGATTGAAAAATCATTGCTGCAACGCGCATTTTTAGCAAGTGTAGATGAAAGCTATAACATGGTTTCTGTGGATGGAGATGTGAGCACCAACGATACGGCAATCATTTTAGCGAATGGTTTGGCTGGCAATGATGTGATCACATCTGAAACAGATGCAGGTTATGTGGAGTTTGTAGAAGCATTGCGTTTCATCAATCAAACTTTAGCAAAGAAAATTGCAGAAGATGGTGAAGGTGCAACAAAGCTCATTGAGACAAAAGTATTCGGTGCAAAAACTGTAGAAGATGCACGTAAAGTTGCAAAATCTGTGATTGGTTCAAGCTTAGTGAAAACGGCGATTTTTGGTGGCGATGCAAACTGGGGCAGAATCTTATGCGCAGTTGGTTATTCATCAGCTGATTTAATCGTGAATAAGATTGAAATTTTTGTGAAGGGTAGCGATGCGAAGGTGCAGATCGTTGCTAATGGTGCAGGGATTGCCTTTGATGCAGAATTGCTAGCGCAAATTTTTGCAGCTAAACAAGTGGATATTGAAATTTATCTACATAATGGTGAAGCTGTTGCAACAGCTTGGGGTTGTGATCTCTCTTATGATTACGTCAAAATTAATGCTGACTACACAACATAAGGCGAGATATGATTAGTAATCAAGATAAAGCAGCCTTTTTAATTGAGGCTCTACCATTCATTCGTCGTTATCATGGCAAAACAGTTGTCATTAAATATGGCGGCAGTGCGATGGTGGATAAGGCAATTCGTCAAGAGTTCATCAAAGACGTTGTGCTGATGAAGTACGTTGGGATTCATCCTGTGATCGTTCACGGTGGTGGCCCTGAAATCAATCAAATGCTTGAACGCGTGAATAAAACCACGGAATTCATCGAAGGCTTACGCGTAAGCGATCAAGATACCGTTGAATTGGCTGAAATGGTATTGTCTGCAAAGATCAATAAAGGGATTGTTGCAGACATTCAGCGCCAAGGCGGAAAAGCGATTGGTTTAAGTGGTAAAGATGGCAACCTCATAACTGCTTGTAAAAAATTTGCGGATAAAAATGGCGAGCAGATTGATATTGGTTTTGTGGGTGAAATCGAAAAGATTAATCCTGACATTATCTATACGATGTCAAAAGATAACTATATTCCTGTGATTTCCTCTATTGGCATGGATGAAGATGGTAATACTTACAATATCAATGCTGACTATGTTGCAGGTGCAATTGCTGCTGAGTTGAATGCATTTCGCCTGATCTTCTTAACAGACGTGGATGGCATCATGATGAACTTCCGTGATCCATCAACGCTGTTGAAAGAAGTGGATTATGAAGAAGTTCTGAAGCTGATTAAAGATGAAGTGATTTCAGGTGGAATGTTGCCAAAAGTCAGAACATGTTTAGATGCCATTGATCGTGGTGTAAAAAATGTGATTATATTGAACGGCAAAACATTACACGCAATTTTATTAGAGATCTTTACTGCCGAAGGTGCAGGTACATTGATCAAAGAAACTACAAAGGAAAATAACTGATGTTAATGAATGCTTACAAGCGCTTTCCTGTCAATTTTGTCCGTGGGAAAGGTCCTTTTTTATACAGTGATCAGAATCATGAATACATTGACTGTGTTTCTGGCATTGCAGTGAATTGTCTTGGGCATTCGCATCCTGCAATGGTTCAAACAGCACGTGAACAAAGCGAAAAATTATTCCATATTTCAAATTTGTATCAGAACGATGCGCAAACATTGTTGGCACAAAAATTAATTCGCAATAGCTTTCATCAACAAGTTTTCTTTTGTAATTCAGGCACAGAAGCGAATGAATTAGCAATTAAAATTGTGCGTAAACATGGTCATTCAATCTCGTCAAATAAAACGAAAATTCTGTATATGAAGGAATCTTTTCATGGCAGAAGTACAGGCGCACTAGCTGTAACAGGGCAGGAGAAATATCAAGCGCCATTTCGTCCATTAATGGGCGATACAGTGGAGTGTGAGTTCAATGATGTAGAAATGGTAAAAGCATTAGTGAATGATGAATTCTGCGGTATTTTCATTGAGCCTGTGCAAGGTGAAAGTGGGATTCGTGCTGCAACGCCAGAATTTTTACAAACATTGCGTGATTTGGCAGATAAATTCAATGCATTGTTGGTATTTGATGAGATTCAATGCGGAATGGGCAGAATGGGCACATTATTCGCTTATCAGCAAATGAATGTTGTGCCGGATGTTGTGACAATTGCGAAAGCATTGGGCGGCGGAGTGCCTATTGCTGCATGTTTAACGCGTGAAAAAGCGAATGATATCATTGTACCGGGCGATCATGGCTCTACTTATGGTGGTAATCCATTCGTTTGTGCTATCGCGAATGCTGTATTGACTGAGCTGATTGATCATGGCGTAGTTGCTGCAGTTACAGAGCGAGGTTCATATACGCAGAAGAAACTGAATTTATTGAAAGTATATTTTCCTTTCATTAAAGAGATTCGTGGCAAGGGATTGTTATTAGGTATTCAGTTTGATGAATCAGTGAAAGCTTCTGATGTTGTGAATGCTGCATTTGCAGAGCGATTATTATTAGTGGGCGCTGGCGATAATGTTGTGCGTTTCTTCCCGCCATTGAATATCACTTTGGATCATATAGATGTGATGGTTAGTCGTTTAGAGCAAGTATTGAGCAAAATTGCCAATCAATAACTTTTAAAGCTTAGAAAGGCAAAGCCCGCAATAGTTTCCTATTGCGGGCTCTGTCATATCCTCTATGTGCTATTTTGCCTAAGTTCCTGAAGAGCTTTTTAGATTATCTCTTTTTCAGGAGCTACATACAAAGTACCATTATTATTTTAGATGTCAACTTTTTTGATCGATATCAATTTTCAACCACGATTGGAGAAATGATTTTTCCTGAAAAATATTGCGGTGAGATATACTGAATAATTGATCGTTTCTCTTTATCTAAAGTTACGTCAATCCCTTTGTTTGGATAGAGATAATGGACTGTGCCTGTTTTATTGCCATCCGCTATTTCTTCTATGATTTGACTTGGCTCACCAAATCGAGCTTTGACATCTTCAGCTGTTAATACAACCTGAGTAGGAATGAATGCTAAACTGAAAACAGGCTCATCTAAGAATAATTCATTTAAATTTGAAGCTAATTTGTAGCTTTTCTTGCCGCTCATAGGTGCTTGTACTGCTGTAGATTTCTCTTTAGCTGTTTGTATATCATCAGGATTATTCACTAAAGTGAATGCCATTCTACCTAAAAATGGCCCTACCTGCGTTTCACGGAAGTAACCTTCCACTTGATCTCCAGATTCTGTTTCGTATAAAGTGAGAGAAACGCGATTGCCAAAAGTGTCAATGGCATCTTGCAATGTTGAATGATTCAGCGTTAAGCCAAATACTTGCATATCATTTGTTTCAGATAAAGACGTTTCCCAGAAAGGTTGCTGAGTTGGATGCTCCATTCTTGGAACGAACATCGGTAAGCCAAAGTAGGCAAAAGCACCAACAAATAAGATACAAGCAACTGTGATGATGATTTCTTTTTTCATGCTCATAAAAATGGCAGCTTGAGCTGCCATTCCATTTAATTTTAAGCTGTCATTTAGCTTAATGCTGTAAAAATACGTTGGCTGATTTCATTAACATCACCAACGCCTTCAACGGTTACTAATTTACCTTGTTTGGTATAGTAGTTGATTAAAGGTGTTGTTTCAGACTCATAAACTTTGCGACGTTTCTCAATTGTTTCTTCATTATCATCTGAACGACCGCGAGATAATAAACGGCCTTTAATGATTTCAAAAGGAACATCAAAGAAAATTACTTTATCAATTGGCTGAGATAAACCTGCCAATAATTCATCTAAAGCTTCTGCTTGGTTCAAGTTGCGAGGAAAACCATCTAATAAAAAACCACCATCGATAGATTCGATGTTGTTTTTGATCATACCTAATACGATATCATCTGAAACCAATTGGCCAGCTTCCATGATTTTCTTAGCTTCTACGCCAAGTTCTGTACCCGCGCTAACTTCA